>DYUK01000238.1 GCA_020743695.1 Brevibacterium senegalense
ACGGCGGCCGCCCCCACCTCGCCCAGCAGCGGGTTGTCGACGTCGCTGGCGAGGATCACCTGCGTGTCGCGCAGCCGCTCGTCCAGGCCGGTCAGGTCGATCCGGTCGACCTCCAGCAGTCCCAGCCCGCCCGGCGGCACGGGCTGTCCGGAGTCGTTCAGCAGCTGCGCGCCCAGCGCGGTCAGCATCCCGGCGCCGCCGTCCGTCGACGAGGAGCCGCCCACCGCCAGCACGATCCGGGTGCAGCCGGCGTCCAGTGCGGCGGTGATGAGAGCCCCGGTCCCGTGGGTGCCGGCGTTGAGTGCGGAGTCGCGGGACGGGGTGACGAGGGCGAGGCCCGAGGCCTGGGCCATCTCGACGAGGGCGGTGTCGCCGGAGCGCGCCCACTGGGCCTCGACCGGGTGCCCCAGCGGACCGCCCACGGTCGTCGTGCGGGCTTCGAAGCCCGCGGCCAGCGCGGCGGCCACGGTGCCGTCGCCGCCGTCGGCGATCGGGACGGACGCGACGGTGTGTCCGGCGTCCGTCAGAGCGGGGGTGAGTGCGGTCGCGACCTGGGCAGAGGTGAGGGTGCCCTTGAACTTGTCGCAGGCCAGGAGGATGTGCATGATCTCCACCCTATCGGGGCGGGAGCCGGTGACCGTGACCCACGACGCTGTGGCCCGGTCCGCCGCATCGCGCCCCGTCCGCCTGGAACGTCGTGCGTCCCGTGGAAGTCATGCCATGACGGCCACACATGTTTCAGCGTGACCGCCACGGTGGACTCAGTGTAGCGGAGGAGACCGCGGCTGTCGCCACGGAGAGTGAACGCGTTCGTGCAGGTGGGGAGGCGGGTCAGCGGCCCGGCCGAGCCTCGTCCGGGGAGCCGTCTCCGGTGGACTGCGGGACGACCGCCGGGAGGGAGGCGGTGTCGATCGTCTCGCGGCGGGGACGGTGCGGGGTGACGGTGCGAGCCGGGTCCATCGCCCGCAGCCCCAACCCTGCGATCAACAGGGCCGCGGTCGAGCAGCCGGCCACGATCCAGATCGCCTCGTGGGCGCCCAGTCGCTCGATGACGCTCCCGGCGGAGGCGGACCCGATCGCCACGCCGAAGCCCAGCGCGGTGGAGATCCACGCGAGCGACTCCGTGAGCCTCTCCGGCGGAGCGAGGGTCTGGATGACGGAGCTGACGGCGATGAGGCTGGGCGCGATGCCCACGCCCACGACGAAGAGGAGGATCGCGAAGAGGACCATGTCGTTCGCCAGGAGGAGCAGCCACGACCCGGCCGTCAGCGCCGCCAGCATGAGCGGGAACCGGAAGCGGGCCTGCAGCCGCCAGTCCATCGCGCCGTACACGGCGCCGGCCAGCAGGGAGCCCGCCGCCAGAGCGCTCAGCGCGATGCCAGCGAAGGCCTTCGCGCCCTGCTCATCGCCGAAGCCCACGGCGATGACGTCGATCGCGCCGAACACGACGCCCAGGAACACCTGGCAGACGACCGCGACGAAGATGCCGGGATGCGTGAGTACGCGGCCGGACCGGTCGACGGACCGACCGCGCGGCGCCGGCTCCGTCGCCTTCTGCGGATAGAACAGCAGGGCGCCGGCCAGGGTCGCGACGCCGGAGATGAGCACGCCGGCCGGCGCGATCCACAGGGTCGCCAGGGCCGTCACGACGACGGGGCCGGTCACGAAGAGGATCTCGTCGGCCACCGCCTCCCAGCTGAACGCGGTGTCCAGCTGCCGGGAACTCTGGACGATCGCGTTCCAGCGTGCGCGCACCAGCGAGCCCAAGCTGCCCACCGAGGCCCCGGCCAGTCCCGCGCAGAGGAAAACGGTGCCCACCCACCAGTCCAGCAGCACGGACGCCAGCAGACCGCTGAGGGCGACGAGGTGGATGCAGACGACGGGCACCATGATCCGGGCCTGCCCGTGCGCGTCCACCAGGCGGGCGATGAGCGGATTCGTCATCGCCTGGACGACCATGAAGACGCTCGTGACGAGGCCCGCGATCTCGTACGAGCCGGTCTCGCCCTGGATGAAGAGCACGATGCCGAGCCCCAGGATGGCGATCGGCAGACGGGCGACGAGCCCGGCGAGGGAGAACTTGAGCGCCCCGGGCAGCGCGAAGATCTCCTGGTACATCCGCAGCATGAGGCCGATCCTACGACCGTCGCGAGAGCGCGGATGACACGGAGGCCGTGCGGGTGAGGAGCCTCACCCGCACGGCCTCCGTCGATCTGTGTCAGGCCAGGGCCGCGTCCACGACGGCGCGGGCCTCGGCCTGCACCTGTGCCAGATGGTCCTCGCCGCGGAAGGACTCCGCGTATATCTTGAAGACGTCCTCGGTGCCGGAGGGCCGCGCCGCGAACCACGCGTGCGCAGTCCGCACCAGGAGTCCGCCGATCGGCTCGCCGTTGCCGGGCGCCTCCGTGCGGATCTCCTCGATGGGGTCACCCGCCAGCTGCGTGCTCGTGACGTCCGCGGGGCTGAGCTTCTTGAGTGCCGCCTTCTGCGCGGGGGTGGCCGGTGCGTCGACCCGCGCGTACGCGGTGGTACCGTGCTCCTGCGCCAGCTGCGCGTACCGCTGCGAGGGGGACTGCCCGGTGACGGCCAGGATCTCCGCCGCCAGCAGGCCCAGGATGATGCCGTCCTTGTCCGTCGACCACGTTCCCCCGTCGCGGCGCAGGAACGACGCGCCCGCGGACTCCTCGCCGCCGAAGGCGACGGTGCCGTCCAGCAGTCCGTCCACGAACCATTTGAAGCCCACGGGGACCTCGTACAGCTCGCGCCCGGCGGCCTTGACTACCCGGTCGATGAGCGCGGAGCTCACCAGTGTCTTGCCGATCCGCGCCGTCTGCGGCCAGTCCGGCCGGTGGGTGAGCAGGTGGTCGATCGCGACGGCCAGGAAGTGGTTGGGGTTCATGAGGCCCGCGTCCGGGGTCACGATGCCGTGCCGGTCCGCGTCCGCGTCGTTGCCCAGCGCCAGGTCGTAGTCGTCGCGGGCGGCGATGAGGGAGGCCATCGCCCACGGCGACGAGCAGTCCATCCGGATCTTCTCGTCCCAGTCGAGGGTCATGAACGAGAAGGTGGGGTCCAGCTCCGGGTTCACGACGGTGATGTCGAGGTCGTACATCTCGCCGATCGCCACCCAGTAGTCGACCGCGGCACCGCCCAGCGGGTCCGCGCCGATCCGGATGCCCGCATCCCGGATCGCGTCCATGTCGATGACGGCGCCCAGGTCGCCCACGTAGGCGTCGAGGTAGTTGAAGTTCGTCGTGTTCTCCAGGTGGAACGCCCGCTGGAACGCGGTCCGGGGGATCGACTCCCAGCCCTGCTCCAGCAGCTCGTTGGCGCGTCGTTCGATCCACGCGGTCACGTCCGTCCCCGCCGGGCCGCCGTGGGGCGGGTTGTACTTGATGCCGCCGTCCTGGGGCGGGTTGTGGCTGGGGGTGATGATGATGCCGTCGGCCGTGCCGTGGGCGCCGGCGCGATCGCGGTTGTGCGCGAGGATCGCATGCGACACCACCGGGGTGGGGGTGAAGCCGTCCCGGTCGTCGATCATCGCGGGCACGTCGTGGGCCGCCAGCACCTCCATGACCGTGAGGAAGGCGGGCTCCGACAGGGCGTGGGTGTCGCGGCCCACGAAGACGGGGCCGGTGAAGCCCTGCTCGCGGCGGTAGTCGACGATCGCCTGCGTCGTCGCGGCGATGTGGGCCTCGTTGAAGGACCGGCGCAGGCTGGAGCCGCGGTGCCCCGAGGTGCCGAAGGCGACGCGCTGCTCTGCGACGCCGGCGTCCGGGACGAGGTCGTGGTAGGCGTCCAGGAGGTCCGGGATGTCGACGAGGTCGCGGTCCTCCGCCTGCTGGCCTGCTCTGTTCTCCATGTCCTCACTATGCACAGATCCGGGGGCCACCGGGGCGAAGTTCTCGCATAGTGGCCCCCGGATCTTGCGGGAGTGGTCGTTCAGTCCCGGATGCAGCCCCGACCGGAGACCATCCGGTCGATCATCCCGGTCGCGGCGGTTCCGCCCACGACGTCGATCGTGTAGCGGTTGCCGTCGTCCGTCACGAGTCCGGGGTCCTCGCCCTCGGTCACGTAGGGTGCGTCCGCGACGTCCAGCTGCGGATGCTGCTCCATGGTGGCCCCCGGCTGGACGGCGGAGCCGATCGTGACGTCCTGCGGCATGTCGCCCAGCACCGCCTCCCAGGCCAGGCAGGTGCCCACCCAGTCCGGCTCGCCGTCCGCGGGGGAGTAGAGCGTGATGCGGAAGCCGTCCCACTCCTTCGTCTCCGAGCGGTAGCCCTGGTAGTCGTCTGTCTCCGCGAACTCGGAGGACTCGTCGACGGGGTCGCCCAGGAACTCCGCGATCGCGTCGAAGGTCTCCGCGTCGTCCAGGTCCTCCTCGCCCACGATGACGCCGTCGTCGCCGTCCGCCGCGATCACGAGGGTCTCGTCCGGGCGCGGCACCGTCTCGAGGATGTCCTCCGAGTGCTCCAGCTGCCGGATCGCCCCGGCCTCGTCGTCCCAGTGGACGGTCGTCCAGCTGCGACCGCTGGGGGTGTCCGTGTCGCCGTCCTGCGCCTCGCGGATGAAGTAGCGGTAGCCGTCGCCGTTGCGCAGGCTCGAGTGGACCAGCGTGGTGCCGATGCCGGCCGGTTCGCGCAGCTGGATGTCCGCGGCGGCGGAGGCCTCCGCCTCGCCGCCGGAGGCACCGCCGCCGTCGCCGTCCTCGTCCAGGACGTCCCCGGCCGTCACGAGACCCACGATCTGCATGGCGTCCTGGGTGCCGCCCACGATGAGCTCGCCGGAGTCCAGCAGCGCCTCGGCACCGCTGGGTGCGTCGCCGCCGGTGGCCTCGCAGCGGAAGGGGACGGACGCGTACACCCGGCCGCCGGGCCCGATCTCCAGGTAGGTGGGCGCGCCGGTGATGGTGAGCTCGACCTCGGCGCCCATGTCCGTCAGCTCGTCCGTCGGGTCCGAC
Source organism: Brevibacterium senegalense (assembly GCA_020743695.1). GTDB lineage: Bacteria > Actinomycetota > Actinomycetes > Actinomycetales > Brevibacteriaceae > Brevibacterium > Brevibacterium senegalense_A. The sequence continues at coordinate 4,958 of DYUK01000238.1, forward strand.
GGGGCGAAGACGGACCGGCCGCCCTGCACGGTCACCGGGCCGTCGTGGTGGCAGGCGGTGAGTCGGTCGTAGGTCGTCGCACCGAAGTCCAGGTCCAGGTCGCGGGAGACGGCCGCCGGGTACTCGTCCCCGGACTCCGCTGTCGCCGAGGCCGTGGTCGCCGGCTCTGCCGCCGCGGACGTCTCCTGGGGCTGGGGATCGGAAGACGGGGTGCAGGCGGACAGCAGCAGGAGCGCGGCGGCAGCGGCGGCGGGTACGACGGCAGGTCGGAGACGGTGGTTCATGCGCGCGTCACATCACCCAGGGCTCGTCATCGCCGTCCGCGACGATCGGCTTGCCGTTGTCCAGGTTCCACGAGCCCATGCCGCCTGTCACGTCGATCGCGTCGAAGCCGTTGGCGTTGAGCCACGCGACGGCCTGGCGCGAGCGGCCGCCCGTGCGGCAGATGACGTAGACGTCGACGTCGTAGGGGAGCTCCCCGTAGCGGGCGGGGAGGTCCGCCAGCGGGATGTGGAGGGCGCCGTCGATGTGGCCGGCGGCCCACTCGTCGTCACCGCGGACGTCGAGGATGGGCGCCCCGTCGGGGATGTCGTGCACGGAAGCTGTGGGATAGTCCATGCTCCCAGTCTAGGAGGATCGCCCGCCGTGCGAACCAGTCGCAGTGTTGCGGTTCGGCAACCGGTGCCGTGCCTCGGGGGCCTCTCGGGACGGGAGCCGTCCGTGCGCCGGAGCGCCGTTCGATCAGAGGCGCGTGCGCAACTCCGTCTTGAGGACCTTGCCGGCGGCCGAGGTGGGCAGGGCGTCGACCAGGTGGACCTCGCGGATCTTCTGGTACGGCAGCACCTGCCCCGCGAACCAGTCCATGATCTCCTGCGCCAGGTCCGCATCCTGTGCACCGGAGCCGGCAGCGGCGGGGGAGGCGGCCTCGGCGGCTGTCGCAGGGGTGTCCGCAGCGGCCGGGGCGGTCGGCACGATGAAGGCGACGGGGATCTCGCCCACCTCCGCGTCCGGGCGGCCCACGACGGCGACCTGCGCGACGCGGGGATGCGCGGACACGATGTCCTCCAGCTCGCGGGGGTACACGTTGTAGCCCTTGTAGAGGAGCATGTCCTTCGCGCGGTCGTGGATGCGGACGAAGCCCTCCTCGTCGATCGAGGCGATGTCGCCCGTGCGCAGCCAGCCGTCGACGTACTGGGCGGCGGTGAGCTCCGGGGCGCCGTGGTAGCCGTCGGTGACCTGGGGGCCGTGGGCCCAGAGCTCGCCCTCGGTGCCGGTGGGCAGGACGCGGGTGCCGTCGGCGGAGCGGATCTCGATCCGCGTGTCCGGGATCGGCACGCCCACGGTGCCGGCTCGGCGTGTGCCGTGGGGCGTGAGGTCGGAGGCCGTCACGATGCACGTGCCCTCCGTCAGTCCGTAGCCCTCGCCCACGATCGCGTTCGGCATGACCTGCGCGATGCGTGCCAGCGAGGTCGCGTCGAGCGGTGCGGCGCCGGACAGGGCGGCGCGGATGGAGGTCGCCTGCCGGCCGGTCTGAGCGGAGTGCGCGGCGAGTGCGAGGTACATGGGCGGGTTGCCGGAGGTGTACTGGGCCTGCCACCTATCGCACAGGTCCAGGAACGTGTCCGGACGGAAGCGGCCGGTCAGGACGGTCGTGATGCCGCCCAGGACGAACATCGCGACGCTCGAGATGCCCTGCGCGTGGAACAGCGGCGGCACCTGGATGGAGACGCCCGCGCCCGGCTGCAGGTGCGGTGCGCCCAGCTCCTCAATCGGTTCGAGCGCCAGGTCGCCGTCGGCGTCGCGGACCACCCGCGAGTGCAGTCGCCAGGCCGCCGCCTGCGTGAGGTTGCCGATGACATTGCGGTGGAGGACCCGCACGGCCTTCGAACGACCGGTGGTGCCGCCGGTGAACTGGAAGTGCGCGACCTCCTCCTGGTCGACGAGCACGGGGGCGAAGGTCTCGGGGGAGGGGGCGGCCTCGGAAGGGGAGGCGTCTGTGGAGGTGCCTGCGGCCTCGGCGGCGTTCGTGTCCGTCGCGGAGAAGGGCACGAAGACGGGCTGGGCCGGATCGGAGGTGAGGGAGCGGGCGGTGGCGACCTCGGCCTCGGCGGCGGGGCCCGCCCACGACGGCTCCGTCACGAGCACGCGGGTGAGGCCCGCCTCCGGGGCGGCGGTGCGGGCGGCCTCGAGGTGCGCGGGGTGGACGATGAGCAGGTGCGCGCCGGCGTCGGTGAGCTGGCGGGCCAGCGCGGGCGCCGGCTGGAGGGGGTTCACGAGGGTGACGGCGGCACCCGTGAGCAGGGCGCCGAAGTAGGCGACCGGGAAGTCGAGGACGTTGGGCAGCTGGATGCCCACGACGCGGCCGGGGCCGGCGCCGTCGGCGGTGAGCCGGGCGGCCAGCTGGAGGGCGCGGTCGCGCAGCTGGGCGAAGGTGACGGTGTCCTCGCCGTCGACGAACGCGATGCGGTCGGGGTGGTGCTTCGCGGCGGACAGGAGGATCTCCGGCGCCGCGGCCGGGACGTAGTCCAGGTTCCGGGGCATGTGCTCGGGGAAGTGCCCGGGCTGGGCGTTGGGGGTGGCGGCGGTGCCGCCAGTGGCGACGGTGCCGGTGGTGTTTGTCCCTGTGGTGCCCGTGGTCGTCATCGATCCTCCGTGTGAAGCGTCCGCGCGAGGCCGCGCGTCAGCCTCCGAGCATAGAACTGTCTGATCGTTCGATCAAGACGGTGTCGCGACCCACCCATGCGCGGACCGCACCCCACCTGTGCGCGACACGCCGCCTGAGGGTCCGGCGGGATCGGGCACGCGGGGGTGTGTCGAGCACTCAGGGTGTGCGTCGCGGATGCGCCCTCACATGCGCCCCTCCGCCGCGGCGTTCCGGTGCCAGCTCAGTGCCTCGTCCAGCAGGTGCGGTGCGTGGCGCGCGGTGGGGTTCGCCGCGTACGCGCGGTCGTGGTAGTCGTGCAGCCGGTCGCGGAAGTCCGGGTGGGCGCAGTTGTCGATGATCCGGCGGGCGCGCTCGTTGGGTGCGGTGCCGCGCAGATCCGCGATGCCCTGCTCCGTCACGATGACCTGCACGTCGTGCTCCGTGTGGTCGACGTGGGGGACCATCGGCACGATCGCGGACAGCGCGCCGCCCTTCGCGGTCGACGGGGAGACGAAGAAGTTGAGGAACGCGTTGCGGGCGAAGTCGCCGGAGCCGCCGATCCCGTTGATCATCGTCGAGCCGTTCACCTCCGTGGAGTTCACGTGGCCGTAGATGTCCGCCTCGACCATGCCGTTGATCGCGATGATGCCCAGGCGCCGGACGATCTCCGGGTGGTTCGACATCTCCTGGGTGCGCAGGAGGATCCGGCCCTTGTACGACTCGATGTTCTCGTTGAAGCGCTGCGCCGTCTCGCGGGTGAGGGAGAAGGCGGTCGCGGAGATCGAGTCGAGCTTGCCGGTGTCCAGCAGGGCCAGGAGGTTGTCCTGGATGACCTCCGTGTAGGAGGTGAGGTGCTCGAACTCGGACTCCGCCAGGCCCGCCAGCACCGCGTTCGCCACATTGCCCACGCCGGACTGCAGCGGCAGGAGGTTCTTCGGCATCCGCCCGGCGGTCACCTCGTGGCGCAGGAAGTCCAGGAGGTGGTCGGCCATCGCGTGCGAGGCCTCGTCCGGGGAGGCGAACGCGTTGTCGCGGTCCGGGGCGTTCGTCTTCACGACCGCGACGACCTTCTCCGGGTCGACGCGCAGGTAGGGATCGCCGATCCGCTGAAGCGGGTCCTGGATCTCGATGGGGCGGCGGTGGGGCGGGAGCTTCGTGCCGTAGTAGACGTCGTGGAAGCCCTCGTACTCCCGCGGATGCCACTCGTTGACCTCGAGGATGACGCGGTCGGCCAGGTCCAGCCAGGTCTTGTTGTTGCCCACGGAGCTGCCCGGGACCAGAAGGCCGTTGGGCAGTATCGCGGCGACCTCGACGACGGCCACGTCCAGGTTGCCGTGGAACCCGAACCACACCTGCTGCGCCAGGTGCGACAGGTGGATGTCCGTGTACTCGACCTCGCCGGCGTTGATCTGCTTCCGCAGGGCGGGGTCCGCGACGAACGGTGCGCGCTTCGCGATGCCGTTCACCCGTGCCAGCTCGCCGTCGACCTCCTCGCCGGTGGACGCGCCGGTCAGCAGGGAGATCCGGAAGTCCTCGCCGCGGTCGTGCGCCGCTTCGATCCGATTCGCCAGTGCGGCGGGGACGGCCTTGGGGTGGCCGGCGCCGGTGAACCCGCTCATCCCCACGGTGTCGCCGGGGCGGATGTGGGTCGCCGCGTGGTCCGCGGTGGTAACTTTCGAAGCCAGAACCGTGTCGGTGATGCGCGTCATGAGCGCATTCTCTCAGCGCGCGTTCAGGACGACGAATCGCCGGCGGACCCGGAAGGACCCTGCACATGCTCGATGCCCTGCTGACGCTCGCGGAATCCGATCCGGACTCGTTCGAGGGAGAGCCGCGGCCTGGGTCCAGGCTGCCCAAGACCTTCGGCGGGCAGTCGTTCGCCCAGGCTCTCGCCGCGGCCTGCAGCACGGTGGATCCGGCCAGACCGCCGGTGTCCGCGCAGGGGCTGTTCCTGTCCGCCGGCGACACGGAGGGGCGGATCGGCTTCGACGTGGAGCGGGTGCGCGACGGCCGGTCGATGGACATGCGCGCGGTGCAGGCGCATCAGGGCCACCGGCAGATCCTGCGACTCACAGCCGCGTTCCAGGACCCGGTCGACGGGTTCGCGCACGCCGTGCCCGCGCCGCAGGTCCCGGCCCCGCAGGACACGCGCCCCCTCGCGGACGTCATGGAGCAGCACAGCTCGCTCGATGCGTCCGGCTGGCGCACGGAGTGGGCGTTCCTCGACCTGCGGTACGTCGAGGAGAACCTCATCGACCCGTCACCGCTGGAGGGGTGCCAGCAGATGTGGCTGCGTCTGCCCGAGGCCGGGGAGACCCGTGCGGAGCCATGGCGCCTCCGCTGCGCGCTCGCCTACGTGAGCGACCTGGGCCTGCTGGCGGCCTCACTCGTGCCGCACGGGCGGATGCTGGGGGCACCGGACATCCCGCGGGCCACTCTCACCCACTCCGTCCACTTCCATGACGACCCGGAGCCGGGCGGCTGGATCCTCATCGATCAGCGGTCGAGGTGGGCCGGCGGCGGCCGCGGTCTGTCGGAGTCGACGCTCTACTC
>DYUK01000239.1 GCA_020743695.1 Brevibacterium senegalense
TGAACGCGTCCTCGTTCTCGACGGTGACGACCTCGTCGTAGATGTCCTGGTCCAGGACCTCGGGCACGAAGTTGGCGCCCAGTCCCTGGATCATGTGCGGGCCAGCCTCGCCGCTCGACAGCAGCGGGGAGGCGGCGGGCTCGACGGCGACGATGCGGGCGTCCACGCCTGCGGCCTTGAACGCACGGCCCACACCGGTGATGGTGCCGCCGGTGCCGATCCCGGAGACGAAGGCGTCGACCTTCCCGTCCGTGTCCTTGACGATCTCCGGTCCGGTCGTCGCCTCGTGGATCGCAGCGTTGGCCTGGTTCGCGAACTGGCGGACCAGGACGGCGCCCTCGTCGGCCAGCGACTCCGCCTTCTCCACCGCGCCGCGCATGCCGTCGGCCTTGGGCGTGAGCTCCAGGGTCGCGCCGAACGCGCGCAGCAGTGCGCGGCGCTCCTTCGACATGGACTCCGGCATCGTGAGGATGACCGTGTAGCCGCGGGCCGCGCCCACCATGGCCAGGGCGATGCCGGTGTTGCCGGAGGTCGCCTCGACGATGGTGCCGCCCGGCTTCAGCTGGCCGGACTTCTCCGCAGCGTCGATCATGGCGACGCCGATCCGGTCCTTCACGGAGTTCGCGGGGTTCGCGCCCTCGAGCTTCGCGACGATCTCTGCGCCGCTGCGCTCACTGGCTTTGTTGAGGCGCACCAGCGGGGTGCCGCCCACGATCTGCGTGACGTCGGAGTGAATGGTCATGCTGTGCCTTCCGTTCCCGTCCGGCCCGCCTGTGCACGGGCGACCGGACTGCGCTTCTGAGAATCGAATCGCGAGGAGCGGACAGCCTGCGGCGCGCCCGATTCCTCGACCACACACCAGCCAATGGCTTCAGCTGCTGAATCATTTCGGTATCAACGATCCTAACCAACCGCGCGGGCACGGTTATTCCCGTCGTCCGCAGGTCGGACACGGAGCAGAAGAACCCCGCCGCCGAGGCCGGGGCCGGCTCCCGGCCCCACTCACCCCAGCTGTGCCTCGGGTCAGACGCGGCGGACCGTGCGCACACGGTTCACGTCGCATTCCGTCACCGTTCGTCACGACATGACGCTCCGAGTCCTGCGGGCCGCAGGGGGTACCTAGCATCGGGCCGCAGAGCATGTCACACGACGACACGTCATTCATCGCAGAACCGAAGGAGCACCATGACCCAGGCCTCCGTCCTCACGCAGCCGCGGACCACCCCGCTGGAGCCGACCGAGCTCCCCGAGTCGTTCCGCGCGATCCTTCCGGCCACGAACCACGCTGCGCTGCCACCAATGGCCGACCACTGGAAGCAGCTCGACCTGCGCGAGATCCTGTCGCGACCGGCCGCGTTCATCTCGATCGGCCAGTCGAACTCCGTCTACCGCCCCGGCGGCGTGCAGTACGGCGAGGGCCACGCGTTCCGCGGCAACCTCGAGGCGACGGTGCGCTCGGCGACCGCCGCACGGGCGGCGGGCAACTTCGACTTCACCTGGGTCGGCTACTCCCTCTTCCGCTCGCAGTACCCTCAGACGGACTTCGACCGCGTGCAGTACGCGTCGTGGACGGACGAGATCGGCGCGACGCAGGAGCAGATCGACTGGGACAACACCCTCGTCGAGGAACTGCAGGCGATCCGCGAGCCCGGCGACAAGGAGCTCTTCGAGACGGCGCTGCAGAGCTGGTTCGTGGGCACGGATCTGCCGGGGACGCTCGCACGCAAGCGGATCGAGGTCCTGGTCTTCACGGGCGTCCACGTCGACTGGTGCATCGAGGGGAATGTGCGGGCGGCCCGTGACAATGGCCTGCTGCCGATCGTCATCGGTGATGCGTGCGGAGCACAGCGCCCCGAGCAGGAGGCGGCTACTTTCGACCGCATCAACCGCTTCTTCGCGCCCGTCATCTCCTCGGATCTGTTCGTCGACCTCGTGCGGCGCTGAGATCCTCGCCCCAGCATTCGCCCACCGAGGCCGGGGCCGGCTCCCGGCACCGGTCTCGGTAAGTCTCACCCCAGGTGCAGCAGCGGCTCCACGATGACGACCAGACCCAGCACGATCATGACGAGGCCCGAGGCCGCGGTCACCGCGGTGGCGGCCCGCGGACGCGACAGGAGGAGTGCACCCGCTCCGTGCGCCACACCCAGGTAGAGGACGCCGCATGTGGCGACGTGGATGAGGCCCAGGATCAGCAGCTGCGCGGTGTCCGTCAGTGGTGAGGACTGGGAGACGAACTGCGGCACCAGCGTGAGGAACATGAGATAGACCTTGGGGTTCAGCAGGCTGACGCTGGCACCCTGCGCGACGGTCGCGACCTTGGACGGCTGGACGGTCGTGCGTTCACGCACCGCCACTCCCCCGGCACCCGCGCCGGCGGGCTGGGAGTCGGCGTCCTCGACTGAGGCGGCGACGACCTCGGCGGCGGTGCGCCCGCGGCGCTCCTCCAGGACACCGTGCAGAGCGGAGGTGCCCAGTTTGAGGAGCACGAGCCCGCCGCAGACGCCGATGACGATAGAGATCCACTGGTGGGTGGCGACGACTGCGGCGAGGCCCAGAGCGGTCGCGACCGCGATGATGAGGTGGCCCACGACCATGCCCAGAACAGCCTGGTTGCCGCGGCGGCGGAGGCCGGCGGAGATGAGGTAGGCCCAG
>DYUK01000240.1 GCA_020743695.1 Brevibacterium senegalense
TCCTACGCGGTGCCGGCGACGTGCGGGGGAGCGATCCTGGCGCTGCTGCTGACCGTGCGGATCGTGCGGATCGAGGTGGGCGAGCACATCGTCCACACGGGCCTGGCGGTGCTGCTTGGCCTGGCGCCGCTGGTGTTCCTGGGGCTCGGATGGGTGCGGGAACCGCTGCCCTCGGTGGCGTGCGGGGTGCTGAGCCTTCTGGCGCTCGCCCTCCTCGTCTTCAACCGCAGCGCCGAGGTCCGCCACGAGCTGGGCAAGCGCCTGCACCTGTGAGGGGTCTGACCTGCGCAATCGACGCTGCGACATGCTCGCGGGTCCACATGACGGACGCCGGGAATAGCCACTGATCCCCGGTGTTGTGCGTCACATGAAGGCAGTCGCATACACAGAACCGGGAGGGCCCGAGGTCCTCCATGTCATCGACCTCCCCGACCCCACCGCGGGATCCGGAGAGATCCTCATCCGCGTGAAGGCCGCCGCCGTGAGCCCCACGGACACGATGCGGCGGGCCGGGCACCGGGACACCTCGGGCGCGGAGCCGCCGTTCGTCGTGGGCATGGACGTCGCCGGTGTCGTCGAGGCGGTGGGTCCCGGTGTCGTCACGGACCTATCAGCCGGTGACCGGGTCATGGCGATCGTCGTGCCGCAGGGATCGCACGGCGCGTACGCGGAGAAGGTGGCGGTCCCGGCGGAGTCGGTCGCGCGGATCCCCGCCGGTGCGTCGATGGCGGAGGCCGCCACCCTGCCCATGAACGGCCTGACCGCCCGTCTGGCGCTCGACAAGCTGGGGCTGCCCACCGGGTCGACGATCGCGGTGACGGGGTCCGCCGGAGCGTTCGGCGGCTACTCCGTGCAGCTGGCGAAGGCGGACGGCCTCACGGTCGTCGCGGACGCGCAGGAATCCGACCGCGAGCTCGTCGGGTCCCTGGGCGCGGACCACGTGCTGCCGCGCGGCGAGGGCTTCGCGGACGCGGTCCGCGAGCTGTTCCCCGACGGCGTCGACGGCATCATCGACGGTGCGGTCCAGCTGGACGAGATCGTCCCGGCCGCCAAGGACGGCGCGACGGTCGTGACGATCCGCGGGGACAAGGGCGTGCGCGATCGCGGCGTCACCTTCTGGTCGATCGTCGTGAGCAAGTACGCGTACGACAAGGACGCGCTCGACACCCTGCGGCAGCAGGCCGAGGCGGGGGTCGTCACCCTGCGTGTGGCCGACACCCTGCCCAAGGAGGAGGCCGCAGAGGCGCACCGCCGTCTGGAGGCCGGCGGCGTGCGCGGCAGGCTCGTCCTCGAGTTCTGACCTGAACACCGGCGATAGGGGAGACTGGGGCGCATGCGCTCTTCGTCTCCCCGCCTCGCCGGCCTGTCCCGCGACCGGTTCGTCTCCCTGCTGGTCGCCGGGTGCGTGCTGGTCCTCGCCCTGCCGCTCGTGCTGGCGCTGTGGCCCTCGCAGGAGCCCGCGTCCCTGCCCAACGGGACGACGATGGAGTACTCGCGGGCGGAGCTGAGCGACGTCTCCCTGGATGACTGCGCCGCGGACTGGATCGACGCGGACTCGTTCTGCGGTGAGGCGACCGCGCATCTGGACGACGGGTCCCAGGAGACGATCGGCATCACCCGCGAGGGGTGGGTCGCCGGCCTGGAGGACGGCGATCGCGTCGTGGTCCAGACGTCGACCTCCACGCAGGGCGACGTCATCCACGCGTTCCATTCCACCGCCCGCGGCACGACCCTGCTGGTCTTCGCCGTCCTCACCCTGGCGCTCGTGGCGCTGAGCGTGGGCGGGCGCGGCGTGCGGGCGTTCGTGTCCCTCATCCTGTCCGCGCTCTTCATCTGGGTGTTCCTGGTCACCGGCATCCACGCCGGCGGGAACCCACTGCTGTACGCGACCCTCACCGCGGTGCTGGTGCTCACCGTCGTCCTGCACTTCACGCACGGGTTCAGCGCGAAGACGCTGGCCGCGTGGGCGGGGACGGTCTGCGGGGTGGGGGCGGCGATGCTGGCGGGCTGGATCTTCACCTCCGCCGCGCGCCTGACGGGGATCACGGAGACGACGTCCGCCTCCGTCTTCGTGACCGGCGACATCGACATCAGCGTGCTGTCGCTGGCCGCGCTGCTCATCGCCCTCATCGGCATCCTCAACGACATCACGGTCGCGCAGGCCTCCGTCGTCTTCTCCCTGCTGGGCCACGGGAACGGCCACGACCACGGCCACGACCACGGTTCCGGACCCTCAGCAGACGAGGTGCCCCTGACCAGACGGGAGCGGCGTCTGCGCGGGAAACTGAAGTCGACCAGCGATCGGTCCCTGCTGCGGCGGGCGATGGCAGTGGGGCAGGACCACGCGGCGAGTGCGATCTACACCGTGAGCTTCTCCGTCGTGGGCGCCAGCCTCGCCGCGTTCGTCGCGGCGAAGTCGTACGGGATGCCGGTGTGGGCGCTGTTGCAGTCGGAGGACGTGGCGCACACGATCGTGCAGTTGCTGGCGGGCATCGTGGGCCTGACCGTCACGATGCCGGCGACGACGCTCTTCGCGATCGGGCTGGCCCGCGTGCTGCTGGGGACGTCTCAGGCGGAGTCCGCGCCCACGAACTCGCGCAGCGCCGGCAGTTCGCGGCGGGACTGAGACAGCCCCATCCGGTGCGCGGCCGCCAGGCGTGAGAGGTCGCGGGTGCTGTTGTCGACCGGCATCCGCTCCGGTACGAAGATGTGCGCATGGCCTGACTCCTCGAGGGCGAAGACGCGCTCGCGGGTCTCGTTGTAGCGTTTCCACCTGCTCAGCAGCGCATCCGCCAGGGCGGGGTAGCGGCGGAAGATGCTGCGGTAGACGGCCGGGAAGCGCTGCGGTCCCTTCTGGTAGCCGCGCTCCTGCGTGAGGATGATGACGAACTTCTCGAAGCCCTCCGCCTGCGCCTGTGACAGCGCGATGCCGCCGTCGTCGCCCATCGCCCCGTCGACGTACACGTGTCCGTCCAGGTGGACCGGCGGCATGAGGCCCGGCATCGTGGAGGAGGCCCGCACCCGGATCATGAGGTCGTCGACCCGCGGGGTGTCCTCCTGCGTCCAGACGACCTCGTCACCGGACTCCGCGTCGAAGCCGATGATCCGCAGCTGGGCCTCCGAGGCCGCGAAGGTGTGCCAGTCGAAGGGGAGTGCAGCACCGTCCGCGCCGGCGCGCTGGTAGATGTACTCCGCGTTGAAGAGTCCCTCGCCGCGCAGGAAGTGCTTCATGCCGCCGAACTGGTCGTCCGCGGCGAACTCGACGAAGGACCGCCGCGCACGCCGGGCATCCCTCGACAGGTAGTTGACGGAGTTCGAAGCGCCGGCGCTGATGCCCGCGACCCAGTCGAAGGACAGCCCCGCCTCCAGCAGGGTGACCACCATCCCGCTGGTGAGCGAGGCGCGCATGCCCCCGCCCTCGAAGATGAGGGCCGTGTCGCCGATCCGGGTGGTCTGAGGAGCTGGCGTCATGCGCCCATCCTAGACAGCGGCCTCGGCGGTGGGGGCCTGGTCCTGGGCCAGGATGGTGAGGACGGCGTGCAGGGCGGGGCTGGCGTCCGCGCTGGTGCGCCAGACGGCGAAGACGTCGCGGCTGGGGGCCCGGCGCAGGGGGACGGAGACGAGGCCCTCGCGCATGGGCGGGCGGGCCAGCCGCGGCATGAGAGCCAACACCCCGCCGCCGTCGACCAAGGACATCTGGGTGGCGAAGTCGTCGACCAGGTGGTGGACGTCCGGCACCGTCGTCGTGTCCGCGAAGACGCGCCAGAACCACTGGTGGCAGACGGTGCCGGGCGGGCTGGTGACCCACGCGCAGCCGTCGAAGTCCGCGTTGGTGAGGGGGCGGCCCAGCTGCGCCAGCGGGTGGGTGGCGGGCATGATGATGTCCCCGGCGTCGCCGTGGATGCGCTGGTGGGACATCGTCTCCGGGATGTCCAGCGGCAGACCGTCCGCGTCGTGGACCAGGACGAGCTCCGCCGTGCCCGCGTCCAGGCTCTTGAGCGCCTGATCCGGGTCCTGCTCGATGAGCCGGATGCGCAGGTCCGGTGCGGCCTGGGCCAGCGCGGGCAGGCGGGGTGCGACGAGGCCGCGGATCGCGGTGGAGAAGGAGGCGAGGCGGACGGTGCCGCGGGGGGAGCCCTCGGCGACGGAGCGGGCGGCCTGGACGCAGCGTTCCAGGGACTGGAAGACGTCCGGGGAGAAGTCGACGACGGCCTGACCTGCAGGAGTGAGGACGACCCCGCGGCCGGCGGCGGCCAGGACCGGGGTGCCCAGCTGCTTCTCCAGCCGCTTGATCTGTTGGGAGACGGCCGAGGAGGTGAACCCCAGTTCCGCCGCCGCCAACGAGACGGTGCCGTGGGTCGCGACGGAGTGGAGGGCGCGCAGCGCGTTCACATCGATCATGAAGCGATCCTACGCAATGGGGTTCAGAAAGCGTCGCTGGACTGTGCAATAGGGGCCGGTCAGGATGGAGGCATGACACAGACGCTGCCCACCCCCGCCCAGTGCTTCGGCACCAACCTCGTCGCCATGGTGACACCCATGGAGGCGGACGGATCCGTCTCCCGCGAGGGGACCGTCGCGTTGGTGAAGCACCTGGTGGCGAGCGGTTGCGACGGGATCGTCGTCGCCGGGACGACGGGGGAGTCGCCCACGCTCACCGCGGATGAGCTGGCGGATCTCATCGCGCTGGTGCGCGCCACGGCGGACGGCCGGGCGAAGATCACCGTGGGTGTGGGCACCTACGACACGACGGAGACCGTCGAGCGCGCCCGCCTGGCCGAGGCCGCCGGCGCCGATGCGCTGCTGCTGGTCGCCCCCTACTACTCGAAGCCCACGCAGCCGGGCCTCATCGCCCACTGCACGGACGTGGCGGATGCGACGATGCTGCCGGTCATGCTCTACGACATCCCCGGCCGCACGGGCGTCGAGTTCCAGACGCCCACGCTCCTGGAGCTGTCCCAGCATCCGCGGATCCGTGCGGTCAAGGACGCGAAGGGCGACCTGTACGAGGCGACGAAGGTCATGGAGCTCACGGACCTCGCCTACTACAGCGGGATCGACGAGCTGAACCTCGCCTTCCTGTCCCTGGGCGCGACGGGTGTTGTGAGCGTCATCGGCAACGCGGTCGCGGATCGCAACGCCGCCCTGCTGCGCGCGGTCGCCGCCGGTGATCTGGCGGAGGCCCGCGCGATCCACACGAGCCTCATCCCCATCATGGAGGCGATCATGCGCACCTCCCAGGGCGCGATCCAGGCGAAGGTTGCCCTCCACCAGATGGGTGTCATCCCCACCGCGGCCGTGCGCCGCCCGCTGGTCGAGGGGCCCGCCGAAGACGTCGCCCGCATCACCGCTGTGCTGCCCAACCTCATGGGCGAGCTCGCCGTCGCCTGACCTGATCGTCGGAGAGCACCCGCATGGACATCGAGATCCGCCCCGGCGATATCACCCGGGAGGCGGTCGATGCGGTCGTGAACGCCGCGAACTCGACGCTGCTGGGCGGTGGGGGAGTCGACGGGGCGATCCACCGCGCCGGCGGTCCCCGCATCCTGGACGAGTGCCGCCGGCTGCGGGAGACGTCACTGCCGGACGGTCTGCCCGCGGGTCAGGCCGTCGCGACGACCGCCGGCGACCTGCCTGCCCGGTGGGTCGTCCACACGGTGGGGCCCGTCCACTCGACCCGCGAGGACCGGTCCGCGACACTCGCCTCCTGCTACCGCGAGAGTCTGCGGGAGGCGGCCCGGCTGGGTGCCCGTTCCGTCGCTTTCCCGGCGATCTCCGCTGGCGTCTACGGCTGGCCGATGGACGACGCCGCCCGGATCGCGGTCCAGACGATCCGGAACTCCGCCGCCGAGGTCGCGGAGACGATTGAGACCGTCGTCCTCGTGCCGTTCGGAGACGAGGCCGAGGCCGCCTTCCGCCGGTGGGTGGAGGAGTAGGGGAAGTCTCTCTGAGGATTGCGAAACGTCACGGAATCTGTGACGTCTGTTAAGGCGGAGAGAGATTCCACCGGCGGCCACCGACAGCTGTCTCTCCTAACTCTGTACAGTTAGCATGGATGTGTAGAGAGTTAGGGGGTCGAGGTGCTACTGCGAGAACTGGATCCAACATTCACGCTCGAGGACGCGCGTGCAGCAGGTCTCTCCAAGGATCAGGTGTACTCCATGCTTGCTCGCGACGAGATCGAGCGAGTGGGGAGAGGTGTCTTCGCGCGCGTCGGAGCCGTTGATCCCTCCTTCGTCGCGCTTGCGGCGGCGACGGCGACGAAGGAGGAAGCGACTCTGTGCTTGACGAGTGCGCTTGTGCACCATGACCTGAGTGATGCGATTCCGTTCGACTCGGATATTGCGCTGCCTCGCGGCATGCACCGTCCCAGTGGAATTGCGAACGTGAGGTGGCACAGTTTCGATCCGGCGACGTTTCAGATCGGACGAGAAGCTGCAGGCGATGAGGGCGGTACTTCCGTGGCGATCTACTCTGCCGAGCGAAGCATCGTCGACAGCTTTCGACTCATGCATCAAGAGGGAAGTGACATTGCGTACGAGGCCCTCCGACGGTGGTTGCGGCGGAAGGGAAGCACGCCGGCGAGTCTGTTGAAGGTTGCCGGTTCGTTCCCGAAGGCGCTCCCACGACTCCGCCACGCACTGGAGGTGCTCCTGTGACTCCACCCGTGCCATCGCGAGACTCCGCTTCGGGGCGCGCATACAACGATGTGCGCAACCTCGCCAGGCGCCACGACCGCGATCCCGCAGAGTACTTCACTCTGTATGCACTGGAAGGTGTGCTGGGGAGGCTCGCTCTGTCCGCATCTGCGTCGGACTTCGTTCTGAAGGGCGGAGTGCTGATGGCTGCCTTCGCGGCGAGGCGGCCGACCAGAGATATCGACATGGCCGCACGTGGGTTCGCCAACGATATCGCTGAGGTGGAACGGCGCATCAGAACCATACTTGCGGTCAAGCGGGACGACGGACTCAGCTTCGACCCTGCCTCCGTGCGCGGTGAAGAGATCCGAGACGAAGCGGACTACACGGGAGTCCGGGTCGGGGCAGTCGCGCAGCTCGCGACTGCTCATGTTGCGCTGCATATCGATGTGAACTTCGGGGATCCGATCTGGCCGGCGCCGACCGAAGCGGTGCTTCCGCTCCTACTGGGTGGCTCACTTCGCCTATTGGGATACCCGGATCATATGGTCCTTGCGGAGAAGATCGTCACGGCGATCGAACGGGGCGAGCAGAACACCCGCTGGCGCGACTTCACGGATATCTCGGCCATCGCGTCCACGCGCATGGTCGAGGGGGCACTTCTGCAGGAGGCGATCGCCGTCGTCGCTCGTTTTCGCCAGATCGCGCTGGAGCCATTGGGGCCTTTGGTCTCGCAGATGCCAGGTCTCGCTCAACGGAAGTGGACGGTGTGGCGCAGGAGGCAGCGCCTCGAGGCGAGGACGCCGGAGAGCTTCGCTGACGTTCTTGGTGAATGTGTGGCGTTCGCCGAGCCGGCGATCGCAGGGAGAGTCGGGCAGTTGACATGGAGTCCAACCGCCCGGTCCTGGGAGTAGCTCTCGAGGGACCGATGCAGTTCTGCGGCGGCACCGCATTCGTTGCCCGCTGGAGGCCGTGGAGACGATCGAGTCCGTCGTCCTCGTGCCGTTCGGAGACGAGGCCGAGGCCGCCTTCCGCCGGTGGGCGGAGGAGTAGGGGAGCGCCTCACCTCTCGCCAGGCACCATTCCCACCGCCCCACAGCTTCCTCGCAGGTGAGGCCGATAGGCTCTCCCGGTTTCCACCCCTGACCCACGAATGTGAGCCATCGCGTGAGCCATCCGTCCTCGTCCCCCGACCAGGAGGGGCGATCTTGTAGGTCGACCCTGAGTGCTCGAGGCGGTGAGACCGCGTGGGCGAAGCGATCCTGATCCTGGCGGTGGGCATCGTCCTCACCCTTCTCATCATCGCGGCCTGCGGATTCTTCGTGGCCCAGGAGTTCGCCTACATGTCCGTGGACCGCTCCCGGATGACGGCACTGGCGGAGAAGGGCGACGCCGGCGCCGCACGAGTCCTCGACATCACGCGGCGCACCTCCTTCATGCTGTCCGGCGCCCAGCTGGGCATCACCGTGACGGGGCTGCTCATCGGCTATGTGGCGGAGCCGCTCATCGGTGATTCGATCGGCGTGCTCCTGGGTGGTGCGGGCATCAGCCCCACCGTGTCCGTCCTCATCGGCACCAGCGCCGCCCTGCTGCTCGCCACGGTCGTCACGATGATCTTCGGCGAGCTCTATCCCAAGAACCTGGCGATCGCCAGCCCGGAGCCACTGGCGCGCATGCTCGCCCTGCCCACCCGCATCTACCTCGCCGTGTTCGGGTGGCTCATCTCGATCTTCGACCTCGCTGCCAACACTCTGCTGCGCCTGCTGCGGATCGAACCGCTCGAGGACGTCGACGAGAGCGCCACACCCCGCGACCTCGAGGCGATCGTCCAGGAATCCCGGGCCTCGGGAGACCTGCCGGACGAGCTCTCCACCGTCATCGACCGGATCCTCGACTTCCCGCAGCGCGACGTGGAGCACGCGATGGTGCCCCGTACCCGGGTGGACACAGTCACCGCGCAGACGACGGTGGGTGAGGTCCGCGCCCTCATGGCCACCGGCCACACCCGCTATCCCGTGCTGGGCGAGCACGACGAGCCGGTGGGAGTCGTCGACCTCCTCGATCTGCTGGGCAGCGACCTGGCGGAGGACGCGCCCGTCACCGCACTCAGCCGGGAGCCCGTCGTGTTGCCCACGGCGATGCCGCTGCCGGCGGCGCTCAGCCGCATGCGGGCGGCCGGCAGCGAGCTCGCCTGCATCGTCGACGAGTACGGGAACTTCGACGGCATCGTGACCGTCGAGGATCTGACGGAGGAGGTCATCGGCGAGTTGGAGGACGAGCACGATGCGCCCCAGGCCACGGTCCTCGCGAGCGAGTCCGGCACGTGGAGCGTGTCCGGTGAGATCCACCTCGACGAGATCGAGCGACTCATCGCCCTGGACCTCCCGGAGACGGATGCGGAGACGATCGCCGGACTCACCATCGAGGCCCACGGAGACCTGCCCGAGGTCGGCACGACTGTCGTCGTCGACCTGCCGGAACGACCCGGCGAGGTCGTCCAGGGCATCAGTGTGCGCCGCAGCCTGCGGATCGAGGTCACCGAGGTCGCCCGTCACGTCCCGTCGATGCTCACCCTGTCCGTGGTCGAGGACGATCCGGCGGAGGCCGATGCGCCCGCCCCGGACGCCGCCCAGGGAGAGGAGACATCCCGATGAGCTGGTGGGTCGTCACACTCATCACGATCGCTCTGATCGTCGCGAGCGCCTTCTTCGTCATCGTCGAGTTCGCGCTGCTGGCCGCACGCCGGCACCGGCTCGAGGCCGAGGCCCCGTCGAGCGCCTCCGCCCGCGCCGCCCTGCGCGGCGTCAACGAGCTCACCGTCATGCTCGCCTTCGCCCAGTTGGGGATCACGGCGTGCACCTTCCTGCTGGGCGCGATCACCAAACCGGCCATCGACTACGCGCTGGCACCCGTGCTGACCGGCTGGGGGATCCCCGGGGTCGTCTCGGGCATCGTCGCGTTCATGCTGGCCCTCATCGTCGTGACCTTCCTGCACCTGGTCATCGGCGAGATGGCTCCGAAGTCGTGGGCGATCGCGCACCCGGAGACCGCGGCGAAGGCCACCGGGATCGCCGCCCGCGCCCTCACCTGGCCGCTGCGGCCCTTCCTGCTGTGGATCAACCGGATCGCCAACAGGCTCGTCGCCGCATCCGGCGTCGAACCGGTGGAGAAAGCCGCGGCCGGAGGACAGGACGTGGACACCATCCGCGAGCTCGTCAACCGGTCGCGGGCCGCGGGCACGCTGTCGGACGAGTATTCCCAGCCGATCAGCCACGCCCTCGCCCTCACGACGGTGACGGTCGAGGAGATCGTCCGCACGGAGCGGCCGCCCGCGTCTGTGCCCCGGACGGCGACGATCGCCGAGGTCCAACGGACCTCCGTGGCCACGGGGCACCTGAGGATCCTGATGGGGGAGGGGCCGGACTGCCGGGTCGTGCACGTGCGCGACACGCTGCTGGCCGCTCCGGAGTCTCCCGCTCTCGACGTGTCGCGCCCGGCGTTCGCACTGCGCCCGGACACCCTCGCCCATGAGGCCCTGGCGCAGATGCGAAGGAACCGTGAGCAGTTCGCGATCGTCGTGGACGACGGGACTCTGCTGGGCGTCGTCACCCTGCAGGACCTGCTGGGGCGGGTGCTCCCCACCGACGCCCAGGGGTGAGGATTCCACCCGCACCCTCGCAGCGACGCACCGATCGGCCGCGGTGACGTCGCGCTACCGCTCGCTTCGCGGGCGACGCGCGCGACGCCCGCGAAGCGATCCCTAGATGTACTTCACTGTGAGGTCATGAACGACAACACGCACGGGACGAACATCCTGATCCTGGGGTCCGACACGCGGGACCTGGAGTACAACGTCTACGGGGACGCCGGCGGCGACCGCAGCGACGCGATGGTGCTCGCCCACCTGTCGGAGGACGAGTCGCGGATCGAGGCGGTCCAGATCCCGCGCGACACCATGATGGACCTGCGGGCCTGCGACGACACCGGCCACGGCAGCTCCGCCGGTGGCTACGGCGCGGTCAACAGCGCGCTGAACGCCGGTCCGGCCTGCTCCGTCGCCGCCGTCGAGTCCCTGTCCGGTGTCCGCCTCGACCACTTCATCGAGATGAACTTCGAGGGCTTCACGACGATGGTGGATGCGTTGGACGGCGTGCCGGTGTGTCTGCCGGAGCCGCTGCAGGACACAAAGGCGAGTCTCGATCTGCCGGCGGGCGACCAGATCGTCGACGGGCGGGACGCCCTCGCGCTCGCCCGCACCCGCCACGCGGTGGGTGACGGCAGCGACATCGCGCGCATGGGCCACCAGCAGCAGGTCATGTCCGCGATCGTGCAGCGGGCCAAGAGCACGGACGTGCTGGTCCGCCCCGATCGGCTCTACGGCTTCCTCGATGCCGTGACCGCGTCCCTGACCGTCGACGATGACCTCGACTCGTTGACCGCGCTCGCCTCGCTCGCGACGACCGCCGCCCAGGTCGCCGACGACCGCATTTCGTTCGAGGTCATGCCGTGGGAGCCGGAACCCACGGATCCCAACAGGGTTGTCCCCTCCGCCGAGGCCGCGGACATATTCCAGCGCATCCGCACCGACGCTCCGCTCGAGGACGACGAGGAGGAGACCGCCCCAGAAGTTGCCGCGGGGGGTGCAGGGGACGACGAGTCCGGCGAAGACGACGCCGCGCCCCGCACCGAAGACAGGAACGCGACCGGCGGACAGGGATCCGGAAGCGCCACGGTCGAGACGGCCGGCGACATGTGCGACTGATTTCCGTCGAGGACGGGGCGACAGGCGCAGTCCGAAACTTCGCATATATCAGCCCCCCAGTCAACGGGACAACACATCCAGCCTCAACATTTCTGCAACGCGACCATCGCGTTCGCGGTGCACCTCCCCGTGAGATTGAGACTCCTCTGTATGTAGGCGCAAACAGCGCATAACGTTTGGAACCGGAAGCGACGACGCGGAGTGTCGCGACGCAGTGCTCCCGTTGGTGGTTTCCAGCGCAATGAGGAAACGCTGTAGCGCGACATGAAAGGAAACGCTCATGAAGTCTCCCCTTGGCGCAACACTCGCGACAGTACTCGCGGTCACATCCGTGACGTCAGTGCACTCGATGGCTGACGCTCAGGCAGCAACGCCGGCGACGTCGACCGTTGCTCAGTCGGGGCTAGGGGGCTCCGGCGAAGGCAACCTGGGTGGATCGGGTGACAGCGAAACCGGCACCTTCGATCCAGTGGAACTGTACAAGGCTCTGTTCTTCGCGTCCGGCGATGCAGTGTCCGAAGTTCAGGACACGATCGATGACCCGTCATACAACGAATTGGTCAATGAGATTGGGAACGACGAGCACGTCTCGAAGACCGCCGATGACGTGGTTGATCGCATTAACGACAACGACTCCGAGTTCTTCGAGTCGTTCCACGAGGGAATAACATCGGGCGATCCATACCAGGCCGAGAAGGCTCTTATCGAGGCGTCGGAGACGACTGATGGGAAGCTGAACGAGATCTACGAGGAAGAGCTCGAGCGCCACCCCGAGCTCAAGGAGAAGATCGAATCCGAGGAAGCCACGGACGAGGATATCCATGCCGCGTCCCCTGTTGCCGTAGCCGCTCTCGCGGCAGCGGTGGCTGTCGTCGTGGTGTGGTCAGCCGGCGTGGCCGTGAACTATGGCGCCGCAGTGAATGTCGGCGCCGGAGTGAATGTTGCGGCTGGTTTCAACGTCACTGTCAAGGTCAACGTCGACAGCGCGGGGGCCGCAGCCGCCGCCGACCCCGAGTCCCGGAACAAGTTCCAGGAGCGTACTGCGAATCTGACGCAGGCACTCGCTGCTTGAGGCTCGAACGTGCGAACGGCGCGGCCGCTGTCGAGAGGCGACGGGCTGCGCCGTTCGCAGCAGCGGCTGAGTCGCACTCATAGCGATCTCCGCAGGAACGAACGTTGAACCGAGGTGGACTAGGACATGCGACGTGCGATCGGCCTATCACTGTCGGCACTCATCCTCGCTGTGTTGGGATACACGTCTGTCATACAGGTCGAGGGCAACTTGCTGTCAGACCGTGTCGAACAACGTGATTCGGCGTTGGCTCGAATCATCTTCCCTCAGGGGTGGAACTTCTTCACTAAACCGCCGACTGATCCCTTCTTCATGATGTACGAGGTGAGAGACGACGGATCGCTCGACTTGCGTACACACGAGTCCTCGTCACCTGAGGCAGGCTTCGGACTGAGTCGAGATATGCGCGCCCGCGGGCTTGAAGTCGGACACCTGGGGCCACAGTTGGCGACCGATGAACTGTGGACGACCTGCGAGACTCCGACTGAAGAGTGCCTGGAGTACTCGGACGAAGCGGCGGTCCAGGTGACGAATCCGGTTGAGGACGCAGAGTTCTGCGGGTCCTATGTCATGGCGGAGAAGACCGTCACTCCGCGGGCGTACAGACAGATCACCGACCAGCGGTACTCCGTGGACCGGATGGTCAGTCTTTCGATCGAGTGCACGGAGAGTGCGTGATGGCGAAGACGGTCTCTCGGGTCTTACGAGCGACTGCTGCGCACGTGCCCGGTAACGGAGTGCAGCTGGCGCGCACATTCTTGGCGATCTCCACGCTCATCACATTGGTCGGTACGCCGGATTCATCACTCTTCCGTCTTGTACTGGGCGCGGAGGATGCAATCGCCTGCAACGGTGCACTCATCGTCGGTGCGTACTGCGCGATTCCGGTTCGCTGGATCGCCACCGCAGTCGGCGTTCTCATCGCCCTGTGGGTGATCAGCGGGTGGTTCCCTCGTTACTCGGCGATTCCCCAGGCGTGGTTCGCGTTCTCGTTCGATGCGGCAGTTGCGATCGGCGAGGGCGGGGATCAGGTCAACCACAATCTCTCCCTGATCCTCGCCGTCATCGCACTGTTCGATTCGCGCCGGAACGCCTGGTCGACCAGTGAGCCGATATCGGAGAACTACAGGGTCCGCGGCGCGGTCTCGCGCGGGATCATGCTGTTCGCGCTCGTTCTCGCGCAGCTCCAGGTGGCGTTCATCTACTTCCACTCGGGTATCGGGAAGGCGACAGTCAGTGAATGGTCTGAAGGTTCGGCTGTTTATTACATCGTCAACGGTCAGTTCGGCGTTCCGCGCTATCTCGACTTTCTTGGAGCATGGGTCGCGCACCCGGTGATCAGCGTCGTCCTGACGTGGTCGGTTATCTGCTTGGAGATTCTCCTCGCACTGGCGGTGATCTTGCCTGATCGCATTCGGAGATGTCTGGTTCTGGCGGGGGTGGCTTTCCACCTGGGCATCATCGTGTTCATGGGGTTGTGGAGCTTTGGTTTCGCGATGTTCGCTTGTCTGGTCATCGTCGGATTGCGGACCTCTCCTGCGTTCGAGTCGATCTGGCCGGGGCCGTTGACGACACGAGCAGACGACGACAGTGAAGAGACCGAGGCACGTCGACAGACGTCTACACGCGCGTAGGGCCACATCGGCACGCAACCGTTCTGAAAGGACTCTCAATCATGTGGAAGAGAACCATTGCACTGCCTTGGTACATCCAGCTGGTGCTATGGCCCTCGATCCTGGCCACCTGGATCATCGCCTGGGCATTGAGGGACATGTGGGTCACCTGGATTCTGCTGGTTGGCGCGATCCTGGGCACTGTGCTGGCAGCATCGTGCACCGTGTTCAGAGTGTCGATCGGCCCTGCGGGTATACGCGCTGCTTCGTTGCTCGGAGTGCCGTCGTTGCAGGCGGACCGGAGCGAGATCGCTCAAGTCTCGACAACGCGAGTCAACCCGCTCGGCGATTTCTTCGGCTGGGGATACAGGATTCGTGCCCGTGGCGACAAGGGAATCATCACACGCGCTGGCCCTGCACTCGAGGTGAAGACCGATGACGGTCGGACCATCACTGTGACAGTCCCCGATGCGGAGGCTGCGGCCGACGCTCTCCGCGAGAGTTCACCTGTGTGAACGTCACCGCGCGGCGCGGCGAACGGTGCATGAGTGCGCGAACTTCGCGCTCAGGAGCTCAATCGCCGGCCGCCTCCCACACAGCGCGCCACTTCGCGGCCAATGTGTCGATCGATTCGTGGGCGTTGAGTCCACTGGGCTGCGGGACCACCCACAGCGGCACATCGACAGGCCAGCCAGGCACCGTTGCAGGGTCCTGCTCGCCCAGCACCGCCTTCGGCAGGCCGAACGCCGTCCGATACGCGGTGATCCCGGCGATCGCGATCGCTCCGGGTCGCAGCACCGCCGCCCGCTCGACCAGCCATCGCCCCGCCTCACGCAGCTCCTGCCGGCTCAGCTGATCCGCTCTCACGGTCGGCCGCCCTGTCAGGTTCGTGATGCCGATCCCGCGCGTCAGCAGATGCCGCTCGTCCTCGTCGGACAGCCCCAGCGACGCGTCGATCTGATGCGCCGTGAGCCCCGCTCGGTGCAGCGAGGGCCAGAAGCGGTTGCCCGGTCGAGCGAAGGGTGCGTTCACCGCCGCGGTCCACAGTCCCGGGTTCACGCCCACGATGAGGAGCCGCAACCGCTCATCCGGATCCTCCGGCAGCACGTCGTCCACCCCGTCCGGAGCGGTCGTGTCGACGCGCGCCAG
>DYUK01000241.1 GCA_020743695.1 Brevibacterium senegalense
GGTCGAGTGATCCCGTCTCGCATTCACTATACCCGGTGGGGTATAGTGATCTGCAGATACCCCAGGGGGTATCGAGATGATTCGAGGGCGGAGAGAGGAAGGGCGTGCGATGTGCCGACCGGTGGGGTGCCGCATCTGTGGGAAGACGACCTGGGCGGGGTGCGGGCAGCACGTGGCCCAGGTGAAGAGTACGGTGCCCCGTGCCCAGTGGTGCGGTGGGAATCACTCGCCCGCTGAGGTGGCGGAGGCGAAGGAGGCGCGCGGCGGCTTCGTCTCGCGTCTATTCCGGCGCTCGCCTGAGAATCCGCGATGAGGGTGGAAGTGGGCGGGCTCGACAGAGACACTGGGGAGTGGCGGGACGAGCAGGCGAATGTCAGGACCTCGACGATCACATGTGACAGCTGACGGCGCGGCCGCCTGTCCCATCCGAAGGAGTTGACCATGCTGTTGGAGCGCATCTACGACGAAGACCTCGCACAGGCGAGCTACCTCATCGGCTGTCAGGCGAGCGGCGAAGCGCTCGTCATCGATCCCCGGCGAGATCTGGGCGAGGTCCTGTCCCGCGCGCAGGCGCACGGCCTGCGGATCGTGGCGGTGACGGAGACGCACATCCACGCCGACTACCTGGCCGGCACGCGCGAGCTCGCCGCGGCCACCGGCGCGACCGTCTACGTCTCCGACGAGGGTGGGCCGGACTGGACGTACGGGCCGGAATTC
This sequence comes from Brevibacterium senegalense, assembly GCA_020743695.1. GTDB lineage: Bacteria > Actinomycetota > Actinomycetes > Actinomycetales > Brevibacteriaceae > Brevibacterium > Brevibacterium senegalense_A. The sequence goes on from DYUK01000241.1 coordinate 718, forward strand.
GACGGCGCGGTCCGCATGAAGGACGGGCACTGCATCCGGATCGGCAATCTCACCGTCGAGGCGGTGCACACACCGGGGCACACGCCGGAGCACATGTCTCTGCTGGTGACCGACGGGCCGCAGGCGGCGGAGCCGGGCTATCTGTTCAGCGGTGACTTCGTGTTCGTGGGCGACCTGGGTCGCCCGGACCTGCTGGACGAGGCGGCCGGAGGGGTGGACACCCGCTTCGTGGGCGCCCAGCAGATGTACGCCAGCCTGCGGGATCGTTTCCTCGCGCTGCCGGACTACGTGCAGGTCCACCCTGCGCACGGTGCCGGGAGTGCGTGCGGGAAGGCCCTGGGTGCGATCCCGTCGACGACCGTCGGATACGAGCGCGCGTTCGCGTGGTGGTCCCACTACCTGCGGAACGACGATGAGCAGGGCTTCATCGACGAGCTGTTGGGCGGGCAGCCCGATGCGCACGCCTACTTCGGCCGCATGAAGAGGCAGAACAGGGAGGGGCCGGCAGTGCTGGGCACGCTGCCGGACCTCGTCGAGTACACCCCGGACCGGCTGCGGCAGGAGCTCGAGGAGGATCGGGTGATCCTCGTCGACACGCGGCACAACAGTCTGGTCCACGAGGGCACGGTCGCCGGTTCCCTCAACATCCCCGGGGCGGCGAAGACCGCGAGCTTCGGGGCCTGGGCGTACGACCCGGAGTCGGAGACGCGGCCGGTGGTGCTGCTGGCGGATTCGGACGAGGATGCGCGGCGGATGCGCGATCACCTCGTGAGAGTGGGCATCGACGCGGTGCGCGGATGGATCGGCTCGCTCGACGGGCTGGACCTCGTGGTGCCGCGGCAGGTGTCGCCCACGGAGCTGGATGACGTCGACCACGTCATGCTCCTGGACGTGCGGAACAAGACGGAGTTCGCCTCCGGTCACGTGCCCGGTGCGCACCAGCTGTCCGGCGGCCGGGTGCTGTGGCACCTGGACGAGCTGCCGGAGCGCGGAACGATCGTGTCGTACTGCCAGAGCGGGGTCCGCAACAGCGTCGCTGCGAGCGCACTGCGCCGCGCCGGGTACGACGTCGCGGAGATGGAGGGGAGCTATCAGGGGTGGGTCTCCGTGCCCGGGAATGTGCCGGCTGTTCCTGCGGAGAGATGAGGCGGGTCGCCGTGGGCCGGCCGGGTTCGCGGCGACCGATTCGCCCCGTCTGCGCACACGAGGGTGGCCGCCGCCCGGTGCTAGCCTGCAGTCATGTCGCAGATGAAGGTCAGCGTCGCCGCGTCCCTGCTGGGCGTCTCCGATGACACGATCCGCCGGTGGATCGACCGCGGGCGCCTGGCCGCGTCGGCCGATGGCTCCGGTCGTATTCTGGTCGACGGGACCTCGCTGGCGCAGCTGGCACGCGAAGATGCCGCGAATCAGCGGCTGGCCGCGCTGGACGAGGGTGCCGGGCGCCGGTCCGCCCGCAATCACCTCACGGGCCTCGTGACGAACGTCGTCTCCGACACGGTCATGAGCCAGGTCGAGCTGCAGTGCGGCCCGTTCCGCGTCGTCTCGCTCATCTCGACCGAGGCCGTACAGGAGCTGGGGCTGGCGCCCGGCTCGATCGCGACGGCCGTCATCAAGGCCACGAACGTGACCATCGAAGGCGCCTGAGGCCTCACTTCCCTCGGGGTCGAGGAGCCGTGCGCGGGCGCTGATCGTCGGTCGCCGCAGGCGTACTTCTGGTGCCGGTCGAGCGCGGTGACGGACCACACGCACCCCCGGGAACAATCCTGCCGCTCCATTGGTTAAAGTTTTCAGTAAGTAGTTGAGAACTTGATGATCTGCCGGACCGTGAGGCCGGCGGCAGCCAGGAGGCAGCGATGGAATTCGGCATCTTCACGATCGGCGACGTCACGACGGACCCGACGAACGGCACCACACCCACGGAGCACGAGCGCATCCAGGCGACCGTCGCGATCGCCAAGCACGCGGAGGAGGCGGGCCTCGACGTCTTCGCGACCGGCCAGCACCACAACCCGCCGTTCGTGGCACCCGCGAACCCGCCGGTGCTGCTGGCGAACATCGCGGCGCAGACGGAGCGCATCCAGCTGTCGACCGCGACGACCCTCATCACGACGACGGATCCGGTCCGCATCGCCGAGGACTACTCGTACCTCCAGCACCTGGCGGGCGGGCGCGTCGACCTCACGATGGGTCGCGGCAACACCGGCCCCGTCTATCCGTGGTTCGGCAAGGACATCCGCCAGGGCATCCCGCTGGCGGTGGAGAACTACAACCTGCTCTACCGCCTGTGGCGCGAGAAGAACCTGGACTGGGAGGGCAACTTCCGCACGCCGCTCAACTCGTTCACCGTCACCCCGTGGCCGCTGGACGAGGTGCCGCCCTTCGTGTGGCACGGCTCGATCCGCAGCCCTGAGATCGCCGAGCAGGCGGCCTACTACGGTGACGGCTTCTTCCACAACAACATCTTCTGGCCCACCAGCCACACGGCGCGGATGGTCAACCTCTACCGCCAGCGCTACGAGTACTACGGCCACGGCCGCGCGGACCAGGCGTTCGTGGGTCTGGGCGGCCAGGTCTACATGCATAAGGACTCGCAGCAGGCGGTCCGCGAGTTCCGCCCCTACTTCGACAACGCGCCCGTCTACGGCCACGGCCCCAGCCTGGAGGACTTCACCGCGCAGACCCCGCTGACCGTGGGCTCGCCGCAGGAGGTCATCGAGCGCTACGCGGGGTTCCGCGAGTGGGCCGGCGACTACCAGCGCCAGATGTTCCTCATGGACCACGCGGGACTGCCGCTCAAGACGGTCCTGGAGCAGATCGACATCCTGGGCGAGGAGGTCGTGCCGGCGCTGCGCAAGGAGTTCGCTGCCAACCGCCCCGCGGACATCCCGGACGCCCCCACCCACGAGTGGCTGGTCGCCCGCCACCGGGCCGGCAAGGACCCGGTCCCCGGCGGGGCCCCCGGCACCCGCGCGTACGCCGACCGCCTGGCCGCCCAGGAGGAGGCGCAGAAGAAGGCCGCCGCGCGGTCCTGATCGCCGGACGCACAGCCCGGGCGGTGGCCGCGGCACTCGCCGCCGTCACCGCCCCGGGCATCGGCACCGCCGCCCCTGCACCGCACTCGTTCGAAAGGAAGTCCCATGATCGAGATCGTCGCCGTCTCCACCGGCCTGAGCGAGGACTCCACCACCACTCGCCTCACGGAGCGGATGCTCGCCTCCGCGCAGATCGCGCTCGAGGCCGCGGGCGCCACTGTGAGCACCACGCACCTGAACGTCCGCCACCTGGCGAAGGCGCTCACGGAGCTGACCGTGTCCGGCTTCCCGGCGCCCCAGCTGGAGGAGGCGTTCGCGGCTGTCGCCCGCGCTTCGGCCGTCATCACCGTCGCTCCCGTGTACAAGGGTGCGCCGGCGGGCATCCACACGCTGTTCTGGCAGCTGGTCGACGACGCGTCGCTGGCCGGCACTCCGGTGCTGCTGGGCGCGACCGGCGGGACGCCGCGCCACTCGCTGGCGATCGAGTCGACGATGCGACCCATGATCTCCTACCTCAAGGGATACGCGCTGCCCACCGCCGTCTTCGCCGCCACGGACGACTGGGCCGGTGGTGCCCAGTCCGGTCTGGACGCCCGCATCCAGGCCGCGACCGACCAGCTCACTGAGCTGACCCTGGCGCTCAACCCCGGTGCCGTCGCCGCCGGCACGGCAGAGGACACCCCCGCCGAGGCCCCGGCCGGCACTGCGGAGGAGTCACCCCGGGCGACCGGGACTCGGGGAGTCGAGGGGACCTCGGCGACGGAGGGGTATGACCGGACGGTCCCGTACGCGGGACCGGCGGAGGAGTCCGGGAAGTCCGCGATCACGCCCTCCGGCATGGGGGAGCGGACGCGGGCCCAGCGGGGCCGCGACGAGTTCGACCCGGAGCAGATCACGCCTTTCGCGGATCTGCTGGGACAGTGACCGCTCCGCTGCTGCCCTGTGGGCAGACCGGCGGCGGCCTGGGACTGGGCCCGGGAGCGGACCTCCTTGGCGAGGCGCGGACGCTGGAGGTCTGGCGCACGTACCTGGAGACCTCGGAGCGGGTGATGGCCCGGCTGCAGGCGGGCCTCAAGGCGGACGCCGGCATGGACATGGCCGACTACAACCTGCTCATGGTGCTGGCGGAGGCGCCGGAACGCACGCTCACGATGAGTGTGCTGGCGGACCGGATCGTGTTCTCCGTGCCCCGGCTCAGCTATCGGATCGGCGTGCTCGTGGAGCGCGGCTGGGTCGACAAGCTGCCGTGCGCGGAGGACAAGCGGGCGCA
>DYUK01000242.1 GCA_020743695.1 Brevibacterium senegalense
TACTTAACATAATGTAGATTATCGGCTCAGCCCAGCGTGACGGGGAGCAGGCCCGGACGCGTGTCGGCGGCGATGTGCCGCAGGGCCGTGTCGATGTCCGGATGGGCGAACTCGAAGCCGCTGTCCACGAGGACCGCCGGATCGACCCAGCGGCTCTTGAGGACGAGTTCCGCCTCCGTCCGGATGACGCGTGCGCCCAGGTGCAGTGACCACGCCGGCAGCGGCAGGCGCGCACGTGCGCCCAGCGGTCCGCCCAGATGACGTCGGACCGCGCGCATGAAGGCGTCGTTCGTGACCGGCGTGCGCGTCGCCACGTTGATGGGTCCCGTGAGATCCGGACTGATGAGGATGTGAGCGATCGCCCGGTGGACGTCATCGACGTGGACCCACGACATCATCTGGCCGCCGTCACCCTGACGGCCGCCGAACCCCATCCTGGCCAGATTGATGCTGGGACTCAGTGCGCCACCGTCTCCCAGGACGATCGCCATCCGGAGTGCGACCCGTCTCACGCCGTCGACGGGTGCCGCCCACAGCTCGTCCTCCCACGCGCGGGCGACCGCGACGGAGAAGCCTGAGCCCAGCTCCCCCGTCTCTTCGTCCTGCGGCCGGTCCCGCGCATCGCGGTAGATCGTCCCCGTACTGGCATTGATCCACAAGGGCGGCGGCGCCTGGCAGTCCGCGAGTGCAAGGCCCAGTGCCTTCGTCGTCTCCGTCCGCGACCGCAGGATCTCATCCGCCGTGCGGAGGGTGTAGCGACAGCTGACGGAGCGTCCCGCGAGGTTGATGAGCGCGTCCGCGCCGTCCAGAGCGGCGGTGAGATCGTCGTCCCACGTGTACGTCGCGTCACTCCCCCGTCCGATCGTGACGATCCGGGCGCCGTCCTCCCGGAACCGGGTGACCAGGCGGCGTCCGATGAACCCGCCGGCTCCTGCGATGACGATGGTCTGCCGTGTCATGTGTCCTCCTGCTCTCGTGGGGTCGCTGGTGCGCTCACGCGGTCCAGCAGGTCGATGGCGTCGTCCGCGAGACCGCGTCCCACGGGCAGTCGGGCCAGTCGGACGAGCCGTGCGATGAGGGGCGCGACGCCGTCGATGAGGGTGCGTGTGCGCTGCTGGTCGGGGCTGCTGTCCAGCACCCAGTGGAGGGTGAGGCCCATGTGGGCGAGCCACAGGAGTTCCGGCAGCCTCTCCCCCACGCGTCCGCCCGGGACGCGGGCGGACGCCGCGACCGTCTCCCGCATGACCCCGATCGCCGCGGTCCTCGCGGAGTCCGAATCCGCGGAGAACGGGCTCGTCGCGCTGCCCGGCCGCAGGGCCGTCGACAGGAGGGTGTCCCCGAAGGAGTGGTACGGCGTCATGACGGTGATGCCGGCGTGGAGAACGGTCCGCAGATTGTCCGCCAGTGACGCACCGGACACCAACTGCGCCCGTGTCGCCTCCCGGTGCTCGTCCTGGATCCGGCGGTAGAGCTCCTGGACGAGGGCGTCCTTGCCGTCGAAGTGGTAGTAGGCGTTCCCCGTCGAGACCCCGGCCTCCCGGGCGATGAGACGCATCGTCGTCGATGCGTATCCCTGCTCGCGGAAGAGCCGCAGGGCCGTGTCGGCCACCTGCGCGCGGGTGCGCTGCGCCTTCGTCGCAGGTGCCGCGTCGTCCGTCGTGTCACCGGTCTCCGCCGGCGTTCGCTCCGCGTCCATGCTTCGATTCTACACGGTTTTGAACGTGTTCAAAAGAGCATCTTCGGCATCCCCTGAATGCGCCGGGGGCGGCGTGTACGGATCGAACCGTGCACGCCGCCCCCGCGGTCGCGTGCGCTGGATGTGCCCAGCGCGGTCTGCCTCAGGCGCCGCCCAGCTGGGGCTTGCCGGAGTCGTCCGACCCCTCGCCGTCGTCGGACTTCCCGTCGTCCGAACCGTCGCCGTCGTCGGCCATGCCGTTCTCCTTCGTGAGGCCGGCCTCCTCGCTGCAGACGGGCCAGGCGCCGGGTCCCTGCTCCTCGAGCGTGTTCTGCGCGATCCGGATCTGCTCCTGCTTGCTCGCCTCGTGCGGCATGCCCTCACCGCCGAAGGCCTCCCACGTCTGGAGGGAGAACTGCAGTCCGCCGTAGTAGCCGTTGCCCGTGTTGATGCTCCAGTCGCCGCCGGACTCGCATTCGGCGACCCGGTCCCAGACGCCCTCGGAGTCGGCCGCCTGCGCGGACGGCGAGCCCACGCCCGCCGCCATACCGGTCAGGGCGATCGCCCCGGCTCCTCCCAGCAGACCGATCCGGCGCAGGGCGCCGGCCCCGGTCAGGCGGGGGCGCGTCGTCGCAGTCGCGTTCGTGTTCACGGTGTCGTTCTCCTTCGGAGCACAGGGGCGGGGCTCCCCCGTCCGGTGCGCTCCTCGCTTCAACCGACGTCGTGCGGTGCACGGCGTGCGCGGGTCCGTGTCCGGATCCGCGCCGCCTGGCACGTTAGTGACCGCACCCCGGTCGACGGAAGCCACGACGGGCTCTGCGCCGTGTGGATTCACGCAGAGGTGCCTCGGCGCTCCCTGACCGTGCGACAACCGGCCCGTCCGTCACGTGCGGAGGCGCGTCACTCCCCCACGTACGCGGCCAGGTGCCGCCCCGTCAGCGTCGCCCCGTCGGCCACGAGCTGCGCGGGGGTGCCCTCGAAGACGACGCGCCCGCCCTCGTGGCCGGCGCCGGGCCCCATGTCGATGATCCAGTCCGCGTGCGCCATGACCGCCTGGTGGTGTTCGATGACGATGACGGTGCGGCCTGCATCGACCAGCCGGTCGAGCATCGCGAGCATGGCCTCGACGTCCTGCAGGTGCAGTCC
>DYUK01000243.1 GCA_020743695.1 Brevibacterium senegalense
TCGACCGGGGTCGACCAGATCTTCCCGTCTCCCACCTCGCCCGTCCGCGCGGACTGGGCGATGACGTCGATGACGGGGCCGGCCTCGGCGTCCGTCACGAGGATCTCCAGCCGCATCTTGCCGATGAAGTCGATCGTGACCTCGGACCCGCGGTAGACCTCCGTGTGGCCGGCCTGCCGGCCGTAGCCCGTGCAGTCGCTGACGGTCATGCCGTTGATGCCGTGCTGTGCCAGCGCGATCTGGACGTTCTCCAGCGCTCCCGGCTGCAGGATCGCAGTGATGAGCCGCATGTCAGTTCACCTCCTGTGCGGGTGCGGGCGCAGGCGCCGGGATCACGACGCTGCGGGTGACACCGCGTGCGGTGAGCGGCGTCTGCGAGTAGTCGTAGCCGGACTCCGCGTGGGCGGCCACGTCGATGCCGGAGGACTCCTCGCGGGCCGTGACCCGCAGGCCGCCCATGAGCGCCTTGAGGATCAGGGCGATGATCGTCGTCATGACGAGGCTGTAGATCAGCACCGCCAGCGAGCTCACCGCCTCGATGGCCAGCAGTTCGAACCCGCCGCCGTACAGGAGGCCCCGTGCCTCGGCGGGCGCGGCCGGGTCCGCGAGGAAGCCGATCGACAGGGTGCCGATGAGACCCGCGACCAGGTGGACACCCACGACGTCGAGGGAGTCGTCGTAGCCCAGCTTGTTCTTCAGTCCGATCGCCAGGGCCGAGCCCACGCCGGACAGGGCACCGATCGCCAGGGCGCCCATGGGGCTGACCGCGGCGGCCGCGGGCGTGATGCCCACGAGGCCCGCCACGATGCCCGAGGCCGCGCCCAGGGAGGTGGGGCGTCCGTCGCGGATCCTTTCGACGATCAGCCACGCGAGCATACCGGCGGCCGGGGCCGCGAGGGTCGTGACCCAGGCGTGGGCTGCGACGGGGTCTGCGGCCAGTGCCGAGCCGGAGTTGAACCCGAACCAGCCGAACCAGAGGAGGCCGGCGCCCAGCATGACGAGGGGGAGGTTGTGGGGACGCATGGGCGTCGAGCCCAGGCCGATCCGCGGGCCCAGGATGACGGCGAGGACGAGGGCGGCCGCACCCGCGTTGATGTGGATCGCGGTGCCGCCGGCGAAGTCGACCGCACCCAGGGCGTTCACGATGAATCCGCCGTTCTCGGAGACGACGCCGTCACCGGCGAAGACCCAGTGGGCCGCCGGGAAGTATACGAGGACGGCCCACGCGGCTGCGAAGGCGACCCATGCGGAGAACTTCATGCGGTCCGCGACCGCACCACTGACCAGCGCGACCGCGATGATCGCGAACGCCGCTTGGAAGCCCACGAAGGCGAGGGCCGGCACGGTGCCCACGACGGCGTCCGGTCCCATGAGGGCGGAGAGGCCCGCGAAGTCCAGAGGGTTGCCCACCAGGCCGCCGAACGATTCGCCGAACACCATGGAGAACCCGAACAGCACCCAGAGGACGCCCACGATCCCCATCGTCACGACGGACATCATCACCATGTTCAGCACGCTCTTGGCACGCACCATCCCGCCGTAGAAGAACGACAGGCCCAGCGTCATCAACAGCACGAGCGCTGCACTGGCGAGCACCCACGCGGTGTCGCCGGCTGAGATCTCTGCAGCATTCATCGCACCCTCCTTACAAGGTCTTATGTCACCAGTCCGCTACTGGCATGCGCATACAGTAACCAACAGTTTACGTATCTGGCAACCACAAGGTGCGGGTGTAATCTGCGAGTGTCGTCGTCAGTGAGAGGAGTGCTCGCCCGGATCCGGCGGAGCGGCGATCGTCCGGGGCCCCGTCCCGTCCTCCGTCACGAGGAACTGGCCCATCATCCCGGAGTCCTCGTGCTGCAGCAGGTGGCAGTGCATCATGTAGGGCACGCTCGTGCTCGTGTAGTCCTCGAACCGCATGACGAGCCGCACGGGTCTCCCCGGATGGAGCGGAACCGTGTCCTTCCACCCCCGCAGCCACGGGGGCGGATCCTGCCCGTCGACGTCGAGGACGCGGAACTGCACGTCGTGGACGTGGAAGTTGTGTGGGAACACGTCCGGGGTCGTCACCTCCCACAGCTCCGCATCGTTCAGCCGCACGATCGCGTCGATGCGCTCCATGTCCATCTCGCGTCCGTTGAGGAACGGCATCCGCAGCTCGAACGACCGGGTGACGACGGCCTCGGCGGCGGTGAGCTCTGCCCGCGGGTCCGCGGGCAGGGACCAGTCGTGAGCCTTGGCCAGCGCCCCGGCCGCCCGGAACGTCACGAGGTCGCCGGCCGTCTGGTCCCCCAGCGCCGCCGCAGCGCCGGCGCCGGGGATGTCCGGCTGCTCGGTGCGCAGCGCGACCCGGTCGTCGGCGGCGAACCGGACGGCGACCTCGGCGCGTTCGCCGGGCGACAGCGGCAGGCGGGTGAGCTCGACCGGCGACTCCAGGAGACCTCCATCGGTTCCCACCAGCAGGAACGGCCGGTCATCGGCGAAGCGCAGGTCCAGGAAGCGGGCGGCGCTGCCGTTGAGGAGACGCAGGCGGACGTCCTGGGTCGTGACCGCGAACTCCGCCCCCGCGAGGCCGTTGGCCAGCAGGGTGCGCCCCACGGTGCCCAGCGCGTTGTCGCCCTCCGAGCGGATGATGCGCCCGTCGCGGTCCAGGAGCCGGTCCTGGAGGATGAGCGGCACGTCGTCGACACCATACTCGTGCGGCAGCCCGGTCGCCGCGGCGTCCTCGTCGTCGACCAGCACGAGGCCGGCGAGACCCTTGAGCACCTGCTCCTCGGTCTTACCGTGCGGGTGCGGGTGGTACCAGAGGGTCGCGGCCGGCTGCCGCACCTCCCATTCGACCGTGCGCTTCTCAGCAGGCCCGATGGGTGTGTGCGGTCCGCCGTCCATCTCCGCCGGCAGATGCATCCCGTGCCAGTGCAGGGTCGTGACGACGTCGAGGTCGTTGCGGATGTCGACCCGGACCCGCTCGCCGCGCGCCATCCGCACGGTGGGCCCCAGGAAGGCCCCGTCGTAGCCGACGGTGGGCGTGCGCACGTCCGGCCGCCCGGCGATGAGCGCGCTCTCCCCGGTCTGCGCGGTGAGCGTGAACGTGCGCACGCCGTCGACCAGCCGCGACGGCGCCAGCGGCGGGATGGGCAGAGGCGCGGTCCCCTGGGGCGGGAACTCGTGCTCCGCCGGTGTGCACCCGGCCAGACCCGCCAGGACGCCGAGGCCGGCCAGACCGGACAGCGCGAGGGCACCCCGGCGGGTGGGCTGGGATGAGGGGCGGCGGGTGCGTGCGGGAGTGGGCATGCCTCGACGGTAGGGAGACGGCCCGCCGCTGCGCGTTCCTCCGCAGGCGACTCCCGTGTACGCCCGGAGGCGATGTGTCCCGTGGTCGCTCGCGCTCAGTCGCCGGGGCGCGGCCTCCCGGTGCCCGTGTAGTCGTCGATCGTCGAGAGTGGCCCGCCCACCCGGTACTGCGCCCCGCGGTGGTGGTCCGGCAGTCGATCGCCCGCGCCGAACAGCTTGTGGCGCAGCGTGCCGGGCGTGTACTCCTCCTGGTAGACGCCCCGGCGCTGCAGCACCGGCACGATGAGGTCGGCCACGTCCTCGAAGGTCCCCGGCGTCGTGGCGTAGGCCAGGTTGAAGCCGTCGACGTCCGTGTACTCGACGATGTCCGTGAGGGTGTCCGCGATCTCCGCCGGCGAACCGATGAAGTTCTGGCCCTGCCCGCCCACACCGCCCAGCTGGACGATGTCGCGTACGGTCCACGTCTTCCCGTCCGCGTTCTCGCCCCGGAAGGCCTCGAGCGCGGATTGGATCGCGTTCGACTGCACGTTCCCCAGCGGCTCGTCGAGGTCGTACGTCGACAGATCGACGCCCAGCCATCCGGAGAAGAACACCTGCGTGCCCTCGACACTCGCGTACGACAGGAGGTCCTCGTACTTCGCGCGGGCGCCGGCGGACGATTCGTCCGTGATGATGGAGCTGAGCAGGTAGATCTTCGCGTCGTACGGGTCGCGACCCGCTTCGACCAGTGCCTTCCGGATCCGCTGAACCGTGCTCTTCGCGGCGTCTCGGGTGGGGCCGCCGATGAAGATGGCCTCTGCGTTCTGCGCGGCGAATGCGACTCCCCGTGGCGAGGCTCCGGCCTGGAACACCACGGGCGTGCGCTGCGGCGAAGGCTCGGACAGGTGGATGCCGGGGACGTCGAAGTGCGTCCCGTGGTGCCCGATGTGGTGCACCTTCTCCGGGATCGCGAACACGCCGGAGGCCGCGTCGCGGACGACCGCGTCGTCCTCCCACGATCCCTCGAGCAGCTTGTAGATCACCTCGAGGTACTCGTCCGCGTGGTCATAGCGGGCGTCGTGCGCCAGCTGATCCTGCTGCCCGAAGTTCCGGGCGGCGGACGGGAGGTAGCCGGTCACGATGTTCCAGCCCACGCGCCCCTTCGTGAGGTGGTCGAGGGTGGAGAGCCTGCGCGCGAAGGGCACCGGGTGCTCGAATGCCGTGCCGGCCGTGATGCCGAAGCCCACGTGCTGGGTGGCGGCCGCACCGATCGCCGCGAGCTGGACGGGATCGTTGACCGGCACCTGGGCTCCCTGCCGGATCGCCGCGAGGTCGTTGCCGCCGAAGACGTCGTACGTCCCCAGCACGTCCGCGATGAAGACCGCGTCGAAGAGACCGCGTTCCGCGACGCGGGCCACGTCCTGCCAGTACTCGAGGTCCTTGTACTGCCATGACCGGTCGCCCGGGTACCGCCAGAGGCCGGGCGACTGGTGGGCGACGCAGTTCATGTCGAAGGCGTTGAATCGGATCTGCTTCGTCATGCGTGCACCG
>DYUK01000244.1 GCA_020743695.1 Brevibacterium senegalense
CGTCACGACCGCGGCCCCGACGGCACCCAGCCACACGGCCGGGGAGAGGCGGGGGCGGGCGGTGACCGGGGCCTCGGCGGGCTGGGGCCGGGGGAGCGGCTGGGGCGGCGGCAGCGCCGGCAGCCCGTAGAGATCGACCGGGACCTGCGGGTCGTGCGGAACAGGGTCGGGACCGCGGTCCCCCAGCGGAGCGGACGCGGGGCGGCGGTCCTCCGGTGACGGGCTGGCACAGGGCACGTCCGGGTCCTCCTCGTCTGCGGCGGGTCGTGGTGGCGGCGTGGGGCCGCGCGCTGCTCCTATTCCACTCCTCTCAGGTGCGGTCGGTGTGCTCACCGTGTGCCGACTTCGCAACAGCGGCGTCCGGCGGATGAGAGGTGTCTGTCGTCGGCCGCGCAATCGCGTTACCGTGAGGTGGAGCACCGCCCACCGGGCGCCCTCGCGAGAGCGCCGGAGCGGTCGGCGCCTGGATCGTCTGACGAGAGGAACACGATGGGTCTGCCGGAAGAGATGACCGCGAGTCTCGAGGAGGGTCTCGACGCGCTCGTCGGGCTCTACCGGGGATTCCACGCCGCACCGGAGCTGTCGATGCAGGAGCACGGGACAGCCGCTGCGATCGCTGAGCACCTGCAGTCCTACGGGCTTGAGACGCAGACCGTGGGCGGGACCGGAGTGGTCGCCGTCATCGAGAACGGAGACGGCCCCGTCGTCGCGTTCCGCGCGGACACGGACGGGCTGCCCATCGAGGAGGCGACGGGACTCGAGTACGCGTCCACGGCCTCGGGCACGCTGTCGGATGGGACGACGACGCCGGTCATGCACGGCTGCGGCCACGACACCCACATCACCGCCGGCCTGGAGATCGCCCGGCTGCTGACACTGCACCGCGAGGTCTGGGCCGGCACCGTCGTCATGCTCTTCCAGCCCGGCGAGGAGACCGCCGCGGGCGCCGCCGCGATGGTGGCGGACGGACTGTGGGATCGCGTGCCCCGCCCCGAGGCCGTCTACGGCCAGCACGTGTGGCCGTCCGTCGCCGGCACTGTCGCGCTGCCCGTGGGCACCGCACTGGCGATGGCGGACTCGCTGCGGGTGACCGTGCACGGGCGGCAGGCCCACGGCTCGCAGCCGGAGAACGCGATCGACGCCCTGGTCCTGGCCGCCTACATGGTCACCCGGCTGCAGTCGGTCGTCTCCCGCGAGATTGCGGGCACGGACATGGCGGTCGTGACGGTCGGCACCTTCCACGCGGGGACGAAGGAGAACATCATCCCGGCGAAGGCGGTGTTCGAGCTCAACATCCGCACGTTCGAGCCGGACGTGCGCGACCGCGTCCTGGACGCGATCAGCCGGATCATCCGCGGCGAGGCGATGGCCGCCGGCGCACCGGACCCGGACATCGAGGAGATGTACCGGTTCCCCCACTGCTTCAACGACGAGGAGGAGGCACAGACAGTGCTGACAGCTCTCCAGGAAGAACTGGGCGCGGATCGCGCCGTGCAGAAGGAGCCGGCCACCGGCAGTGAGGACTTCGGGACCTTCGCGGACTCGCTGGGCGTGCCGGGGGTGTTCTGGTTCTTCGGCGGGTTCAAGGCGCAGTCGGTGGAGAACGGTGTGCCCGGCGGCAACCACTCGCCGTACTTCGCGCCCGACGACGTGCCCACGGCCCTGTCCACCGGCGTCCGCGCGGGCCTCACCGCACTCTTCACGCGGGTGGGCAAGTGAGCGGGCAGGCGGCGGAGACGCCGCGCTTCGAGCCCGCCGCGGGTGCGGCCCACGAGTCGGAGCTCACCTGGCTGAGCACGCGGGCACTGGCCTCCCGGATCGCGTCCGGGAAGGTCTCCGCCCGCGAGGCGCTGACGGACCACCTGGCGCGCATCGACGCGGTCGATCCCGCACTGAACGCGATCGTCACCCGCGACGACGAGGCCGCCTACGCTGCCGCCGCAGCAGCCGACGAGTCCTTCTCCCGCGGCGACCGGCTGGGTCCCCTGCACGGCGTGCCGATGACCCACAAGGACACGCACGACACCGCCGGGCTGCTCACCACGTACGGCTCGCCGCTGCTGGCCCAGAACGTGCCGGTGCGGGACTCGCTCATCATCTCCCGTCTGCGCGCGGCCGGCGTCGTGACGACGGGGAAGTCGAATGTGCCGGAGTTCGCGGCCGGCTCCCACACCTTCAACCCGCTGTTCGGGACGACGGTGAACCCGTACGACACGTCGAAGTCCGCCGCCGGCTCCTCCGGGGGTGCGGCCGCCGCGATCGCCGCGGGCATCCAGGCCTCCGGCGACGGGTCGGACATGGGCGGGTCCCTGCGCACGCCGGGCTCGTTCAACAACGTCGTGGGCATGCGTCCCACGAACGGGCGGATCCCGCACGCCCTGCCGGGCCGGCCGTGGGCGTGGCTGTCGCAGCCGGGCTTCCTGGCCCGGACCGTGGGCGACGTCGCGCTGCTCATGTCCGTGGGCAGTGGTCCCGCACCGGGTGCGCCGGCCGCGCGGCCGGAGCCGGGGAGCCTCTTCGACCGGCCGGAGTTCCGCTACCCCTTCGAGCACCGGCCGGGTTCCGGACTGCGGGGGCTGCGGATCGGGTTCTCCGCTGACCTGGGCGGTCTGCTCCCGGTCGAGGCCGCCGTCGCCGAGGTCGTGGACCGTGCCGCTCAGTCTCTCGCCGTGGGCGGTGGGCACGTCGATGCGTACGCGCCGGATCTGCGCGACGCGGACGAGGTCTTCCGGGTGACGCGGGCCTATGACTTCGCCGCGCAGCACGGTGAGCGCGTGCGCACGCAGCGGTCGCAGATCAAGGACTCGATCATCTGGAACACGGAGATGGGGCTGGGGCTCACCGTCGACGATCTGGTCGCGGCGGAGGCTGCGCGCGGTCGACTGCAGGGTGCGATCGAGGCGTTCTTCGGCCACTACGACCTGCTGGTACTCACCTCCAGCCAGGTCGCGCCGTTCGACAAGGACCTCGAGTACCCTGCGGAGATCAACGGGCAGCCGCAGGACGACTACCTCGCGTGGATGCGGGCGGCGACGATCATCTCCGCCACGGGATGCCCGGCGATCTCCGTGCCCGCCGGCTTCACGCGTGAGGGCCTGCCCGTGGGCGTCCAGCTGGTCGCCGCACCGGGGAAGGACGTCGAGCTGCTGCTGGCGGCCCAGGCGTTCGAGGAGCTCACGGAGTTCCACCTGCGGAGGCCGCCGCTGTGATCTGAGCGCTGACGCGCGCGGGACCGGCCCACACGATCGCCCGATCGCCGAGGGGCCGCCGCCCGGTCGGTCACATCACCGAGGGACCGCTTCCTGGTGCGAGGGCCACTGCACGCAGTGGCGCCTCGGACCGGGGAGCGGTCCCTCGGCGCATTCACCGTGGTTCAGGACTCCGATGCGCACGCACCTCTTCCTTTTGTGAAGTGTGCATCATAATATGAAGTCATGAGTAAGGATTACGGCCAGTTCTGCGGCCTCTCCCGCGCTGCCGCTGTGCTGGGCGAGCGGTGGGCGCTCATGATCGTCCGCGACCTGACCGTGGGCCCGAGGCGGTTCACGGATCTGCAGGCAGGGCTGCCGGGGATCCCCACGGC
>DYUK01000245.1 GCA_020743695.1 Brevibacterium senegalense
TGAGAACGAGCTCACCGCTGTCGGGGTCGATATGCACGACGCCGGCGGCGAACCAGGAGACGTTCTCGGCCTCATCTGCTGGCAGTGTCCATGCCTCCACATAGCCGTCCAATAGGTCGGCGTCAGCCGCAGTGATCGGAGGAGCCGTGGCGGCAACTGGCTCAGGGGACGGAGTGGGTTCATGCCTCGTCATGATTGCGATGCCACCAGCGGCGGTCAGGGCGATGACCGCCGCGACTCCGACAATTCGGTAGCCGCGGGCCTTCTTGGAACCGCTCGCTGTTGTTGCAGCGCCGGGTTTCGGCGTCGACTGCTTGAGGCTGCGGGTGCGAGCGACAACGGCCTGCGACAGGTGCGACAGGCGACGGCGCGCGAGAGCAGCGTGCAGCCGCAACGGCGGCCGCCGGCGACGAGTCTTGGGGGAGGGAACCTTCTCGACTGCAGGGGCCGTGTCTGGTTCGGGTAGCGGCGGCGGAGGCGGCGGAGTCGTCGGCTTCGGCGGGATGATCTCGTGAGCCTCCGCCAGCTCCGCAGCGAAAGGGGAGGTTTCCGTCTCGGAAGGTGCGGTGCTATCAGGGGACAGCACCGTGGTCATGAATCCCGGTAGGTCTGATTCGAGAACGATCAGATACCCCGTCGCCTTCGCATAGGTGCGGGCGGCAGCGAGGACAGGTGCGAGCGTCGGGGACTTCGTGCGCGCATTTCCCTGGTCGGGTGTGGCGATGATGAAATCCGCGTATTCAAGGGTGTACGTCGGCTGGCGCGACCCCGTGTAGGGCACGAACCGCTCAGCTTCGATGATCCACCGCCCGGTCTGGAAGACAGCGTCGTCGCTGGTCGTGTGCTCCTCGGAGACGGTGATGACCGGGGGGTGCGTGTGCTGTCTGTCGGTGAGGACGCGCAGGACGATTGAGATCGAACCAGCGGGGACGCGGACCCCGTTACGGTCGATGATGGTGACCGATGCTGCGGTGACATGCAGGTCATGCGTCATCGGCACTTCCTCGCTCACTTCGGTTCTGTCTGACTCAGCGGCCAGTGAGTGCTGCGTCATGTGCTGTTCTCCCTTGTCGTCTCCGACGTGACCACTGATGCGCGCGTGGCCGGTCGTGCGGATTCGGTGGAAGAATCAGGGGGAACGGCCAAGATGTCTGTCATCCCGGCCCTCGGTCACGGTGCGGACAGCGGTGACCGGACGGACTCGGTCACCTCAACGGACACGTGACCACCCGCCGATGACCACTGCGCAGGGCGGTCAACACGCCTTCGAGGGCAACCGCACCCGGAGCGAAACGGAGGGTGTGGGCGGCAGCCGCCTGGGTGACCGGACGGATGACCGGTCAGTGGACACGAACTGGGGCGGTCACCGTGACCACGATGGATCGAAGGTGACCGCCCCGTGCCCGACCGGTCAGCTGAGCCCTGGACCGGTCATCGTCGGTCCGGCAACTCCTGGGGTGCTCTGTTCAGCTCGGGCTGCTGTGATCGCGGCATTGACCTTGTTCGGGTTGAACCCTGAGAACGTGCCTGCTGGCGACTCGGTGATGGGTGCTTGCCTGTACCCCTGCTGCTTGAACGCTTCGAGCTTGCGGGCATTCGCAGGGTCGGTGAGGTCTCGCTTCTCGTAGGGGACACCTGCGTTGTCGAAGGCTCGTGAAACGGCCTTGCATTGCACGCACGATGGCTGCGTCCAGAGTGTGATGGGCATTCGGCTCTCCTTCCGGGAGGTCACTGGCCGTCAGCCCAGTCGTGAGGGTTCTCGGTCTCGATGTGCTCAGTTGGGTTCTCGTCGATCTCCTGGGCTCCGTCGAGGATGAGCTCGACATACTCGTCCTGCCCGTACTCGGCGTCGGTTCTGATCTTGAATCCGAGGTTGTTGGTCCACCAGCCTGCGCGCGTCAGGGCCTTCGCCGCTTCGAGTACGTCGTCGCGCTTGTCGGGAAACTCGGTTGTCGCGTCGTCGAGCACGGCGGTGAGGACTGTGTGCCGGTCACGTCGTGCGGATTCGACCAGCCCGGTGCTGTGCTGCTTCTCGGTGCCGGTGAGGTCTGGCAGCTGGTAGTCGGTCTCGAACTGCTCGATGTCGAGCATCCACTGCCGCATCCGTTGTTCCTTATCAACGGACCTGGCAGCCTCGAAACACTTCCGGCAGACGAGGCCGGTGCCTTCCCGGCCTGCACGAGCAGACCAGAAATCTGAGTTTGCAGCAGTGCGTCGCTTAGACGGAGAGATGCCCGAGAGATCGCGTTTCTCTGTGTGTCCGCACTTGTACTTGACTGGAAGCACAGTCGGGATCTTGCTCATGGTGACCTCCTCGTACAGAGATAGTTCGTGTACGGGAAGTTCGGAGTGTCGCAGGCAGCCTGACTGTCGTCAGTTCGGGACCGCTATGAGGCCTTCGAAGGCGGCGCGGTCGCCGGGCCTTTCAGGAAGCGCTTCGACCATGACTCGGAGTCTCTTCGTGCTGGCGCGCGTGTAGATCTCGGTCGTGGCGACTGACTCGTGACCGAGAAGATCGCGCAATGCCATGAGGTCCGGATTCAGTTCGAGAGCATCTACGCCGAATCGATGGCGGAGTGAGTGGGAGTTGCGTCTGGGTTGGTTCCCCAGCAGGTACCGAACGCGCCTGCCGATCGAGGCGGGCAGCATGTGTCCGTGAGGATTCTTGTCTGACGGAAACAGGTAGCCGCTGGGAAACACTCGGAGTACGTCGCGCAGCAGGGGGTGAAGGGGAACCACCCTGTCTCGCCTGCCCTTTCCTCGAACTCGAATCTGATCATCAACGATGTCGCTCGTGTGCAGCTGGGCGATCTCCCCGGCTCGGAGGCCCTGGTACTCGCCCAGGAAGATCATGAGGACATCGACTCGCCGGGTGCACCGCTTGAGGGCTTCGCGTATCGCCGGCTCAGGGCAAGGATTCGGGACACCTCGGGGAGCGCGCATACTGGGCAACCCGTCCGCAGGATTGTGCTCGATCATCCGCAGCGCATGCGCCCATGAGAAGAACACGCTGACCGAACTCTTCGCGGTCCGCTTCGTCCACGGTGACTGGCCAACTTCCTTGGATAGCCAGCGAGAGAGGTCGCGAGCTGTCAGTTCCAGGACATGCTGATTGGTGTCCTCGGCGAACGTCATCAAGCGGCGGATGTAGTAGACCCGCAAATCGGCGGTAGCGGCCGCCCTATATGCGCGTAGTGTGTCGTAGAACTCGCACGCAAGGTCGTCGTGATCAGGAGCCATAAAGCGCACCTCTCCCCGCACGGGCCGGGGGTGAAGCAGGTGTGCCGTCGATTCCGATCCGTGGTGGTTCGTCTATCAAAAGGACCGTGCTGAAATCGTATTACGGCACCCTTTGATGACACTATTACGAGAGTCGCGCTTTACAGTACATCGTGGTCGCATTCTCGTCCGCCAAACAGCAGCATGAACGTGGCGAGCGTGGAGCCGATTGCCACGAGCCAGGTCCATCCGCCGGCGCCGTACCCGAAGATCGAAATCCAGGAGAAGAGGGCGGTGCCGATGAGTGCGATCGGCAGTAGCCGGAAGGCGATGCTGATGACCAGAAGGCCGGCAACGCCGAGGGCGAAGATTGCTGCGAAGTCCCACATGACTGTCTCCAGTGTCGAGGTCCTTTGATTTCGAGCGTATCTGTAGCGACGGACACGGCTCCCGCAGTGGGCCGATCGAGAGCGCGACCAGAGCGAGAAGTGCGTTGACGATAGGGCCGAGGAGGGTCCAGATGCGGTCCGTTAACCCGGAGGTCGGAGGTTCAAATCCTCCCCCCGCCACCAGGGAAGGCCCCTCACCAGTGGAAACACCGGTGAGGGGCCTTCGTCATGTGCGGTTGAAAGGGCGAACTACGGTCTCACCTACGGCTTCCTGCTCGTGTACCACGACCGGGCGAGGGCGAGGATCGCCACAGCCAGCACAAGCACGAAGCCCGATGTGGGGGCCATGCTCACCCCGATTCCCGCCGTCGCCAGCAGGACGCCGCTGATCATCCACGGTAACCGGCCGGACAGCTCGACCCGGGTGATCGCCACTCCGGCGACGACTCCGACGGCTCCGGTCATCAGGAACCACAGCACCGTGGCACGTTCACCGGTGAACGCGCCGAACCATCCCTCAGTGGCTGCCTCAACCAGCACGGGTGCTGCGTCGACCACGCCGACGATGATGTGCAGCGCGCACACCGCCAGCAGGCCAGGCCCGACATATGCCCTGGCTCTCGTAGGTGGCGACGGATTCCCCGTCCTATTGACGGTCATGACGCACCCTTCCTGAGCGGTGAATCCCATTATGGGGCCAGCCGCTCCGAGAGTGACAGACGTTACCCCGTTGGGACACGCCGCAGGCGGGCCGACCCTGCGGTCGATGTGTGCCGACGCCTGACGGTGCTTCGTTGGCGGGTGGCCAGGGCATCTGACGGCGACACCTGATCAGTGCTTCGGCAGATACTCCTCGGACCAGGACAGTGCCGCACGGTGTGAGGCGAGGCCGTACTGCAGCGTTGCGAGCTGATAGCGGGCGACGTCCTCGAACCCGGCCGGCACCTCCTTGCCGGAGATCTCTGCCTCCAGCCGTTCGAGGCGGCCCAGGTCCCGGCGGAGCCGCTCGTCGATGCGGGCGGCGACCGTCGGGCGCTCGTCTGCGTCGACGAGCCCCAGGAAATGCACGCGCGCGAGCATGGCGCCATCGACATCCGTGCCTGAGAGCTCGGACAGCATCCACCGACGGAATTCCGTCCTGCCCGCTTCGGTGACGGCATAGGTCTTCTTCTGGCGCGGGCCGGTCTCGGACTCGACTCGAATGAGGTCATCGGCAAGCAGTCGGTCCAATGCACGCTTGATGCTGCCCGTGCTGGCGCTGTAGAAGAGCGAGACTCCCGCTTCGAAGCTCTTCGTCAGGTCGTAGAAGCTCTGCGGCCAGAGCAGGAGCAGTCCGAGGATCACGTGGGCCATGGGGTCGAGTGTAGATCTTGACGCCCACTCAACATATCTACTAGACATGTCTATGAGGTATATAGGGACAATCCTCGTCCGGGAGGACACATGAACGCCGAGGCCGCCGTTCGACGACTCACACACAAGCTCGACCGCAGCACGAGTGATCGGTTTCCCGTCGCTCCGATCGCACTGGTGACCGGCCGGCACCTCGAGCTCTCCTCCGGAGACCCCGACCAGCCGTTCTTCGTCGCGAGCATCGACAAGGTGTTCATTGCGACGCTCATCGCGCAACTGGTCGAGGCAGGAGGCCTGCGCCTGGACAGCCCCCTCGGCGAGCTGCTGCGGCGTGAGGATCTCGCGCCGCTTCCAACAGCCCCCGGCATCGAGAACGCGCGCGACGTGACGGTCGAGCATCTGCTGTCGCACACCTCGGGGCTGCCCGATGTCATGCTGCCGCCGCGCGGATACGACACGGAGTGCGCGATCCCGAAGCTGGCGGCCGCGCCGTCCCGTGTGTGGACGATCGCGGAGTTCCTGCAGCAGGCTGCGCACCTGCCACCCATCGCCCGGCCCGGTGAGAGGTTCCTCTACAGCGACACCGGCTACTTCCTGCTCATCCGCATCATCGAGGAGGTAGGCGGGTCGGACTTCGCAGAGCAGCTGGGTGCTCGCATCTTCGAACCGGCCGGCATGACCGACAGCGCCCGATGGATCGGCACTGACGCGGACGGTATCGCGGCGCTCGCTCCCGCACTCGCTCCCTTCTGGCTGGATGCGAGCGGGCCCGTGTGCGGCGGCGATGTGAGCGGAGTCTTCGCTCCGAACCTCGCGTGGGTGAACGGGCTCGGAGGTCCGTCGACTGCCCACGACCTCGTGCGGTTCCAGTACGCCCTCCACGGCGGCGAGCTGGTGGATCCCGCGTGGATCCGGTTCTTCGCCACGCCCCGCAATCGCTTTCGCCCCGGCATCCACTACGGCGCGGGGATGAATACGCTTCGCTTCGGCGGGTTCTTCCCGCTCCTGCGCGGCTATCCCCAGCCTGCGGGCGGGCTCGGCTATACGGCGACGCACATGTACTACTACCCCGAGCAGCGCACGCACGTCATCCTCAACTATCACTCGCACCAGCGCATGCGGAAGAGCTTCCACATGCACATCAGCCTGGCAGGCCTCATCCGGCGGTACGGATAAGGGCGGCGTCGTGCTGACGCGGCGTCCTAGTCTGGACCCATGGAGCGCGCATGATGGGGGAGACAGGGTTCACGAGCGACAAGGGTCGGCGGTCGGGGCAGGGCGGGGGCCGAACGGACACTCCTGTGGGTGCCACGCCGAAGGAGCGGAACGAGCACCGGTTGGAGGCCATCGAACGCGACGGGCTGCTGGTCATCGGCCGCGCGCGGACCGGATCGCTCGTCTGGCGCGTCGTGGGAAGTATGCTCTTCGGTCTGCTCGGACTCACAGCCCTGGTGCTGGGAGCGGACGGTTTCGTCGCTGTCTGCGGCGTCGTCATGGTCATCTGCTTCGGCATCATCCTCCCGATCGTCAACATCAGGAAACACCGGCAGGACCACAGCCTCGAGCTCACGCCGGAGGCATTCACCCTGGTCCGGCGCGTCGGACGGACAGCGGAGACGGTGCACCGCGTCTCGTGGTCGAACGTCGTCAGCGTCGGGACCGTGCGATTCGGCAACCAGCCGGAAGCGCTGAACATCCCCTCAGTCGTCGTCTTGGGGGCCTCGGGGGTCGGCCGTCGTCCCTTGGTCCGCACCACGTTCAGGCGAGAGATCCGCGGGGAACGTGTCACGTTGAATCAGCCACTGGCGATCGGGCGATGGGAACTGGTCGATCTCCTCACGGAGGCGCACCGACGTTTCGACCCGAAGCCGGATACGCGATAGGCGGCGCCGAGACGGGCTCCCGCCCGACTCGCTAAACACATGATCACCGGGATACGCTGGCAGTGCGTGAGCGGCGCATCGCATACATCGATTCAAAGGAGAATCCATGTCTGAGCAGCAGTGGCCTCGTCAGCGGGGGAGCGAAGCAGAGTTCTCCGACCGATTCGGGCAAGCCCGCACTGACCGTTTCCGGCAGGCCTTCCACGAGGGTGATCCCGCGGGGGACGCGCTGTTCGACGATCCCGCCACCCGCGCGACGCACATGAAGCAGCTCCGCACCGCACTGGCGAACGGCCAGGCGGCACCCGACGATGCACCTGCCGTGCGCGCCTTCGTCGCGGACATGAGGGAGTCGCTCGCGAACGTCGACTGGAAGCGGATCGCACGGGCCCGTCGCGTCATCCTCAGCATCCCGATCCTGGACCACAGCATCGCGCTGGGTCCGGGCTCGCTCACGAACACGTATTCCTCGCCGGCGATCGCGACGGTCCTGACGGCGACGGGGCGACTGGTCGACGGTGCTCTGCGGCGACTCACCGACACGCGCAACTGGCTGTACCACCTCTACTTCGAGGACGCCCTGCGACCGGGCGGCGGCGGTTTCGAGCACACCGGCATGGTCCGGGCGATGCACGCGTTCTCCCGCGCGCAGCGCCGCGGCCGCGGAGGCGGCACGTAGGACTACGGTGAGCCGATCAACTCGATCGACATGCTGCGCACGTGGTTCGACTTCACGCACGTCCCGCATCGCGGCCTCGACGGGATGGGCTACACACTCACGGACGAGCAGCTGCGCGATGTCTACTACTTCTGGCGCACGGTGGGCGGTCTGCTGGGCATCCCGGCGGACCTGCTGGAAGGCCTGGACGACCACGAGTCGTCCCAGCCGATGGTCGACGCGGTCGTCGCGGTCTCCGGGCGGCCCAATGCGGACTCCCGCGCGCTCGTGGATGCGCTGGTCGATGCCGTGAGCGCACAGCTGGGCCTGGTGCTGGGCCTGCCGGCCGGGCCGCTGCGTGAGCGGACGGAGGCGCAGATCCGGATGATCCACGGCGACGAGATCGAGGACTGGCTGGAGGTCCCGCGTCGGTCGATCCAGGTCGCGGAAGCGCTGCACGTGCCCACCGTCCGGCAGCGCTTCGCGTTCCTCCACCAACTGCCGGACGCGCTCGAGCAGGAGATCGCGACGAACCAGGCCGTGATCGTGCAGCTGCTCGAGGCCACCGAGGACGGAGGCTCGGCCTACGAGACGGCGCCGTCCGCCGCGCAGGCAGAGGCCGCCTGACGCGGCCCGACGGTCGCGCGAGAGGGGAATAGTCGCACCGGGACCGGGGGTTGTGCTGGTGAACCCGCACCCTGCCCTCAGGAGGCTCCTCCGTGTCCGTTCCGCTCAGCATCCTCGACCTCGTCTCGATCTCCGAGGGGTCTTCCGCCCGCGAGGCCATCGCAGCCTCGGTGACGTCCGCACAGCTGGCCGACAAGCTGGGCTACACCCGCCTGTGGTTCGCCGAGCACCACAACACCGTGAACCTCGCCTCGAGTGCGACCTCGCTGCTCATCGGCCACGCCGCAGCGGCGACGGAACGGATCCGCGTGGGTGCCGGCGGCGTCATGCTCCCCAATCACGCACCGCTCATGGTCGCCGAGCAGTACGGGACGCTCGCGAACATGCACGGCGAGCGGATCGACCTGGGGCTGGGCCGCGCGCCGGGCACGGATCAGATGACGGCGCAGGCACTGGCACGGTCGTCGGCTGAGCCGCAGGCGTTCGCGCAGAACATCTACGACCTGCAGGGATGGCTGGGGGAGCACGGCCGCGCGCACAGCATCCCGATCGTCTCCGCCGTCTCGCAGGGCACGGACGTCCCGATCTGGATCCTGGGCTCGACGGTCAACGGTGCGGCGATCGCCGGACAGCTGGGACTGCCGTTCTCCGTCGCCTCCCACTTCGCGCCGGACCATTTGGACCAGGCGATCCAGGTCTACCGCGACTCCTTCACGACGGAATCGCCCACCGCGCAGATCGAGGAGCCCCGTGTCATGGCGGGCATCAACGTGATGGTCGCGGACACGGATGAGGCTGCCGCGCGCGAGTTCACCGTCGTCCAGCAGATGTTCCTCGACCTGAGCACCGGCGGACGACGCCGCCTCCAGCCGCCCGTCGACCCTGCGGAGATCGCGACCCGCGGCGGCGACCGGAACCCCATGCTCCGGATCTCCGCCGTGGGGTCGCAGGAGACCGTCACCCGTCAGCTCGAGGAGTTCGTGACCCGCACCGGCGCGGACGAGCTCATCACGGTCACCTACGCGTACGACCCGCGGGTCCGCGACCGGTCCCTCGAACTGCTGGCCGACGCCTGGTTCTGACCGCCCCGCGCCGGCTCAGCGCTCTCAGAAGAGTGCGGGCTGTGCCGGGGCGGCCTGCGCGGTCACGCGGGCGCTGTCTCCCGCCCCCGCTCCCGAGGCCGTGGTCACCCCGCTGCTGTAGTCGTCGTCATGCTGGGCGGCCAGTCCCCACCGCCCGATGAGCGGCGTGATCCGCTGCGACAGCACGCGGCGGTAGGCCTTGGGTGCGTACGCGGACCGCGCGTACATGCCCTCGTACGCACTGCGCAGGTCCGGGCGGTGCCGGGCGATCCACGTGAAGAACCACTCGCGTGCACCCGGTCGCAGGTGCAGCGCGCCGTACACGACGCTGTGCGCACCGGCCCCCGCGATCCTGCCCAGCGCCTCGTCCAACTGATCCGTCGAGTCCGTCAGGTACGGCAGCACCGGCATGAGGAAGACGCGCACCCGGAACCCCAGGTCCGCCGCCGCCCGCACGGTCGCCAGGCGTGCCGCGGTCGTGGGGGTGCCCGGCTCGATGCTCGCCTGCAGCTGATCGTCGTACACCGCGATCGACATCGCCAGGTCGACCGGCACGTCCTCCGCCGCGCGTGCCAGCAGGGGCAGGTCCAGGCGCAGCAGCGTGCCCTTCGTGAGGACCGACAGGGGAGTGCCGGAATCCGCCAGTGCTTCGATGACGCCGGGCATGAGGCGGTACCGGCCCTCTGCCCGTTGGTACGGGTCCGTGTTCGTGCCCAGCGCCACATGCTCACGCCGCCAGCCGCGCCGGGACGTCTCCGCCCGCAGGACCTCGGCGACATTCACCTTGACGACCAGTTCCCGGTCGAAGTCCTGACCGGAGTCCAGATCCAGGTACGTGTGGGTGTTCCGCGCGAAGCAGTAGACGCATGCGTGCGAGCATCCGCGGTACGGATTCACCGTCCAGGGAAAGGGCATCGCGCTGCGGGTCGGCACCTTGTTGAGCGCGGACTTCGCCAGCACCTCGTGGAAGCGCACGCCGGCGAACTCCGGTGTCCGCGTCGTCTGCAGGAGGCCCGGGATCTGCAGGGAGCCCGCCGGTGGGGTCGCGTTCTGGCTCGTCCATCGCATGCCCCGATTAGAACACATGAACGAATAATCCGCTAGGGGCCCATGCGGCAGACTGTGCGAGGGGCCACGGAAAACCCCTGTTGCATCTGGTTGAAACTTTAACTAAAGTCATTCCTGTCGTCACAACCACCGACTTGAAGGAGTCACCATGACTGCACTGCCCACGAACCTCACCGCCGGCACCTGGAACGTCGACGCCCTCCACTCCACCTTCGGGTTCATCGCCCGCCACGCAGGCGTCTCGAAGGTCCGCGGCCAGTTCGAGGTCATCGGCGGCACCCTCGAGGTGGCCGAGGACTTCGAGAACAGCACCGTGAGCGCGGAGGCGGACGCCTCCTCCATCACGACCGGCAACGAGCAGCGCGACGGGCACCTGCAGTCCGGCGACTTCCTCCTGGCCGAGGAGAACCCCAAGGTCGTCTTCCAGTCGACCGCCATCAAGAACTTCGACGGCGAGGAGTTCGAGCTCGAGGGCACGCTCTCGATGCGCGGCGTCTCCAAGCCCGTCACCTTCAAGGCCGAGTTCAGCGGCGCGGCCGAGGACCCCAACGGCAACATGGTCGCCGGCTTCTCCGCCACCACGAAGATCAACCGCAAGGACTGGGACATGAACTTCGACGCCGTGCTCAAGGGCGGCGAGCTCCTGGTCTCCGACAAGATCACCCTCGAGATCGACATCGAGGCCGTCAAGGCCTGACGATCCCCTGATCCGACAGTCCTGACGGATCGAACGACGAGTGCCTCGGGCGGATGCCCGGGGCACTCGTGCGTCTGCGTGCTCCCTCATCGAGTTCGCACTTCTCTCGCGTTGTGCAGACGAGCATTCCCACACAACGCGAGAGAAGTGCGAAGTGGAGTCCAAACGGGGCGGATCTCAGCCGCGCACGGAGGCGCGCAGCCGAGCGGCGGCCTCGTCGACCTCGGCGGCGGTGCGGCAGAACGAGTACCGGATGACGGTCTCGAGCGCCTGCGCAGTGGGGGAGCCGGCCGCGCACAGCGCGGGCGCCGGGATCCCCGTGACCCCCACCTCGCGGCTCAGGTGCTCGTTGAGGGCGGACGCACCGCCGGTCACCCCCTGCTCCTCGACGAGGTGCCCGAAGTCGGCCAGGACGAAGTAGCCCGAGGCCGCCGGCACCACCCGCACGCCCGGCACCTCCCGCAGCGCGGCGGTGAGGACGTCCCGCCTGCGGGCCAGCTCCTGCGCGTTCCGGGCACCGAAGTCCCCGTGGTCCGTCAGGGCGGTCGCGATCGCCGGCTGGAACGGGGCGCCCGTCGCGAAGGTGAGGTACTGCTTGACCGCGCGGACGGCCGTGATGACCTCCGGCGATCCGATGACCCAGCCGATCTTCCACCCCGTCGCGTTGAAGGTCTTGCCCGCGGACGACACCGTCACGACCCGCGGATCGTCCAGGACCGTGGCCGGGGCGACGTGGGTGCCGTCGAAGACGAGGTGCTCGTAGACCTCGTCGGTCAGCAGCCACGCGTCCGCCTGCGCCGCGAGCGCACCGATCCGTACGATCTGCTCCTCCGACAGCACGAGTCCCGTGGGGTTGTGCGGGGTGTTGAGGAGGACGATCGAGGTCCGGTCGGTGATCGCCGCCGCCAGCCGGTCCAGATCCACGTCCGCGCCGTCCTCCCGCAGATCGAGGCCCACCGGCACCAGCCGGGCGCCCGCCAGCTGCGCGGCCGCGGCGTACGAGTCGTAGTAGGGCTCCAGGACGACGACGTCCGTGCCCAGAGGCGCCAGGGCGACGATCGCGGCGGTGAGGGCCTCGGTCGCGCCGGTCGTCACGAGGACGTCCTGCGGGTCGACGCGATGGCCCCAGTCACGCAGCCGCTGCTCCGCGATCGCCTCCCGCAGCGCAGGCGCACCCGCGGGCGGCGGATACTGGTTCGCGCCGTCCAGCATCGCCCGGTGCGCCGCCTCGATGAGGAAGTCGGGGGTGGGATCGCCCGGTGCGCCCTGTCCCAGATTCACGGCGTCCACGGACAGCGCCAGCTGCGTCATCCGACCGAAGATCGTCTCCTGGACCTCGCCGGTGGGGCTCACGAGGCCTGCGGCCTGCGACATCCGATGCCACACCGGCTGTTCGCCCGCGAGGCTGCCCGGCAGGGCGCGGGGTGCGTCCGCCGCGCTCATGCGCTGCCTCCCGCCACTGCCTCGCCGGTCACGAGCGCCCGCCCGGCCTCGTGCAGGGGCCCGTTGCTCGCGATCGCATCAGGTCCGAAGGGTCCCGGCGTCCCGTCCAGCCCGGTGAACGTCCCGCCGGCCTCCTGCACGATCGGCACCAGTGCGGCCATGTCGTAGAGCTCCAGCTCCGGCTCCGCCGCGATGTCCACGACGCCCTCGGCCACCATCATGTACGACCAGAAGTCCCCGTAGGCACGGGTCCGCCACACCCGGTCGAAGAGTCCCAGCAGCCGGTCGCGCATCCCGCGCTCCTGCCAGCCGCTCAGCGACGAGTAGGAGACGGACGCATCCGCCAGGTCGCGCACCTGGGACACCGCCAGGCGCTGGGCCTCGCCGCCGCGGACGGACCGGAACGCGCCCGCGCCGGCACTCGCCCACCAGCGCAGTCCCAGTGCCGGTGCGCTCACGACGCCCACCAGGGGCCGGTCCCCGTCGTAGAGGCCGATGAGCGTCGCCCAGACCGGTACGCCGCGCACGAAGTTCTTGGTCCCGTCGATCGGGTCGATGATCCAGCGGCGACCCGCCTCACCGCCGCGCGAGCCGAACTCCTCGCCCAGCAGGGCATCATCCGGACGCTCAGTCGCGAGGCGCTCGGAGACCAGCTGCTCGACGGCCCGGTCGACCTCCGTGACCGGGGTGAGGTCCGGCTTCGATTCGACGGCGAAGTCGTGGGCCTCGAAGCGGGGGAGGGCCAGGGCGTCGGCCGCATCCGCGAGCGACAGGGCGAGGGAGAGGTCTTCTGCGACGGTCATGGCCCCAGTCTAGGGACAGGAGGCGCCGGTGACGGCGAAGCCCGCGGACTGGACCGCTCCGCCCTCAGGCCAGGTTGCCCAGCAGTCGCCGCAGCGAGTCCAGGCGCCGGACACCGGAGGCGCCGGCGTGCCCGTCCGCCACCCACGCGTCCAGGGCGCAGCCCACCGCATCCACCGCGTGCGTGCACCCGCGCGGGCACTGCGCGGTCGCCGGCGCCAGTTCCTCGAAGGAGGCGACGACGGAGTCCGGATCCACGTGCGCCAGGCCGAAGCTGCGCACACCGGGGGTGTCCATGACCCAGCCGCCCTGGGCCAGCGGCAGTGCCCACGTCGACGAGGACGTGTGCCGGCCCGTCCCGGTCGCCCCGCTCACCTCGCCCGTCGCGCGGTCCGCGCCGGGCACCAGCCGGTTGATGAGCGTCGACTTGCCCACACCGGAATGTCCCAGCAGCACGCTCTGGCGGTCGACGAGGTGGGGCAGCAGCGCGTCGATCCGGGGCTGACCCTCCTCGTCGAAGCCGCACTCGACGATGCGGACGTCGACGTCCGCGAACCGGTCCCGGACCTCGGCGGCGGAGACCAGGTCCGTCTTCGTCACCGCGATGAGGGGGCGGATACCCGCGTCGAACGCGGCGACCGCGGTCCGGTCGAGGAAGCCCCACGACGGCTCCGGGTCCGCCGTCGCCGTCACGACGACGAGCGTGTCCGCGTTCGCGACGACGACCCGCTCCGTGGGGTCCGTGTCGTCCGAGGACCGCCGCAGCACCGTCGTCCGCTCCGCGACCGTCACGATGCGGGCCAGCGTCCCGTCGTCCCCGGACGTGTCACCGGTCATCGTCACCCGGTCCCCGGGGACGATCGACCGCTTGCGTAGGTGCGAGGCGCGCACGCACGTGAGGACGGGGGCTTCCGCCGAGGCCGTGGCCAGGTCCGTGCCCGGGACCACCCGGAAGCGCCCCCGGTCCACGGACACGACGACGCCCGGGACGGCGTCCGCGTAGTCGGGCCGCCGCTTGGTGCGGGGCCGACTGCCGCGCCTGCCGGGCCGGGGACGGTAGTCCTCCTCGCGCGTGATGACGCGTCCCATGACGAGTGCGGGCTCAGGCGCCCACGGCCTCCTCCCACAGCTGCACGAACGTGGGCATCGTCTTCGCGACGGTGTCCGGATCGTCCAGCA
>DYUK01000246.1 GCA_020743695.1 Brevibacterium senegalense
GTCCCGCCGCTCAACATCGCGGACGAGGACGTGCTGGCCGGCATCGACGTCATCGACCGCGCCCTGGACATCGCGGACGAGTACGTGAAGTGAGTTGCTGAGCGACTGAGATCGCGGGGGACGGGTTCCCTGCTCGAAGGACGGGTGCGTGCACCCGTCCTTCGAGCTATCTGCCCGTCCGTCGCGGATCAGACCGGACCGACCGCCCCCGCCTCACCCCTCGAAGTACCCCAGGTTCTCCTCGACGAGCGCCCGGGCCTCCGCGCTCCGCCCCTCGCCCACCAGCTCGACCAATTCGACCAGCTGCGCGGCGCTCTCGGCATCCGCGGGGCTGCCCGGGGCCTCGGCGGCATCCACCGTGCGGGACTGATCGCGCAGATGCAGGCCGATCGCGGCAGCCCGCGCGCCCAACCCGTGCTCCAGGAGCAGTGCATGGAACATGCGGTCGGCGGCGAAGAACGACTTCCGTTCACCGGCTTCAGCGGCGGCCACCGCAGCGGCAGCGGCACCGCGCAGCACCTCGACAGCACGCGGGTCCCGAGCCTCGCACAGCGCAACGACCGCCGGACCGGCCAGCAGGCGGCGCAGCGTGAGGATTTCCTCGAGGTCCTCAGGCGTGACGGGGGTGAGGCGGTAGCCGCGGTTGGGGACGGCCTCGACGGTGCCGTCGGCCACGAGCGACATCATCGCCTCGCGCACGGGACTGAGCGACATGCCCAGCGTCTTCGCCAGTCCCGCGGCAGAGAAGATCCGGTCCTCGCCCAGGTCACCCACACTGATGGCCGTGCGGATCTCCTCGAGCGCCTCCTCGCGCAGAGACATGCGCGCCACCCCTCCCTGCCGATCCAGGCGCGCACCCTTGCGCTCCTGTGATGTCGATCACTACAGTACAGGTACTCGGTAATCGATTACCGAGTACCCGGCCCTCAACGGCGAGGGCCGGTCCCCTCATCGCCGGAGGTCGCCATGACACCCAGCACGGATCCGCTCCTCACCCCGTTCTCGATCGGGTCGGTGACGCTGCGCAACCGGATCATCTCCACCTCGCACGAGCCCGCGTACACGGACGACGGCATGCCCGGCGACCGCTACCGCCGCTACCACGTGGAGAAGGCCCGCGGCGGGCTGGGGATGACGATGATCGGCGGCTCCGCGATCGTGTCCCGCGACTCCCCCGCGGCCTTCGGCAACATCGACCTGAGCACGGATGAGGTCGTCCCCTGGCTGCGAAAGCTCACGGACGAGGTCCACGCGCTCGACACACGGGTCATGATCCAGGTGACCCACCTGGGCGCCAGGTCGTCGAACTTCACGGGCGACTGGCTGCCGCTCGTGAGCTCCAGCCGCTACCGGGAGCCCGCCCACCGGTCCTTCGCGAAGGAGGCGGAGGACTGGGACCTCGACCGCATCATCGCCGACTACGCGCAGGCGGCCCGCCGCGTGGCCGAGGGCGGCATCGACGGCCTCGAGCTCCAGCACTGGGGTCACTTCATGGACTCCTTCGTCTCCCCGTGGCTCAACCACCGCGACGACGAGTACGGCGGCTCGCTGGAGAACCGCCTGCGCGTCCCCCTGCGCCTCATCGACGCCGTGCGCGCGGCCGCGCCGGACGACTTCGTCGTGGGCATCCGGATGAGCATGGACCAGCTGCGCGACGACGGGCTCACCAGCGAGGACGCGATCGCGGTCCTCCGGCAGTACGCGGACCACGGGATCCAGTTCGTCTCCATCACCGGCGGCCGCATCGAGTCCGACCGCGCACTCGCGGAGTCCATCCCCGGCATGGGCACCCCGTCCGCCCCGTTCCTGGAGCTGTGCCGCACGGTGCGGACGGCTGTCGACATCCCCGTCCTGCACGCGACCCGCATCGCGGACATCCCCACCGCCCGGTACGCGGTGGCGGACGGCTGCGTCGACCTCATCGGCATGACCCGCGCGCAGATCGCGGACCCCCACCTCGTCGCGAAGATGGCCGCCGGCCAGGAGGACGACATCCGCCCGTGCGTGGGCGCGAACGCCTGCCTCGACGCGATCTACGTGTCCGGCTCCGCCCACTGCATCCACAACCCCGCCACCGGCCGCGAGCAGACGCTGCCGCAGTCCGTCCGCTCGCTGGGGCCGTCGCCGAGGCCGCGGCGGG
Organism: Brevibacterium senegalense; assembly: GCA_020743695.1. GTDB lineage: Bacteria > Actinomycetota > Actinomycetes > Actinomycetales > Brevibacteriaceae > Brevibacterium > Brevibacterium senegalense_A. The sequence continues at coordinate 2,141 of DYUK01000246.1, forward strand.
TCGTCGTCGTGGGCGCCGGTCCCGCTGGGCTCGAGGCCGCCCGCGTCACCGCGGTCCGCGGGCACGATGTCACCCTGCTCGAGGCCTCGGACACCCACGGCGGCCAGCTGGCGATCGCGGCGCGGTCGGAGCGGCGGCGGGACCTCATCGGGATCGTCGACTGGCGGCTGCAACAGGTGCGCAAGAACGGGGTCGACGTGCGCTTCGGCGTCTACGCGGACGAGGAGACGGTGCAGTCGCTGGCACCGGAGGTCGTCATCATCGCGACCGGCGGTGTTCCGGACACGGAGGTGTGCACAGGCAGCGAGCACGTGCTGGATGTCTGGGACGTCATGACGTCCCCGGTGGCCGCGGGACAGCTCGTCCTCGTGTTCGACGATCACGGCTCGTATCCCGCGCTCGATGCCGTCGAGCGCCTGGCGCGCGGCGGGGCGGAGGTCATCTACTCCACGCCGGAGCGCACCATCGCCGTCGATGTGGGGTCGATGAACTCGCCCGCCTACCTACGGCTCATGGCCGAGCACGGCGTGCAGACACGCCTGACAGAACGGCTCATCGCGGTCGAGGAGATCGAGGCCGGCCTCCGGGCGACGCTGCGCAGCGAGTACGCGGACACGGACGCGGTCCTGGACGTCGACGCGATCGTCGTCGACCACGGGACGATCCCCAACGATGAGCTGTACTGGGGACTGCGCGAGGGCTCCCGCAACCGGGGTGCGATCGACCACAACGCGTTCGTCGACCCGCTGGGAGCGCTGCGTCTGCGGGAGTCAGCGGGAGACGACGGTGCGACCGGCCCGGACGACGACAGTTATGCGCTGTTCCGCATTGGAGATGCCACCACCAGCAGGAACGTCCACGCCTCGATCCTCGATGCACTGCGGCTGGGACTGCTGGTCTGACGCGGCCGTCTACGTCCCAGGCACCACGATGTCGTTGACCTGTCCCGGTGCGCAGGCGATCTCCCAGCGGTACCCGTCGGGGTCTCCGAAGTACCCGCTGCAGCCGCCCCACTCACGGTCCACGGCCACCCATGCGGGCGGCGGCGGGCCGCCGTCCTCGGGACCTTCGGTTACGGCGACGGGATCCGCACCGGCGCCCCGAGCCGTCCGCAGCACCTCGTCGACCTGGGCCTTCGAGCCCACGTTGTGGGCGAGGGTGAGCGGCGCGACGCCGGGGCCACGATTGATCGGCCCCACCTCCTCCTCAAACTCCGTCTCGCTCCACAGGGAGAAGAGCAAGTACTCGCCGACGCGGATCATGAGGACGCCCGGCTCCTCACCCCTCCAGCAGCCCACGGATATCGTCCGCGGTGAGCGCCTGCGCGAACCCGTCCTGTCCGTCGCCCCACAGCGC
>DYUK01000247.1 GCA_020743695.1 Brevibacterium senegalense
GGCCTGGAGCACTCCGACGTGAGCCGCCGCGGGCACGTAGCGCCGCGACAGACTTCAACCTGACTGTGAACCGGCTGGGAGCCGGCTCACAGTTCAACACAGTAACACGATGACCTGCGGATGCAACTCGAATACACCTGCAGCCCGTGTGAGGGGACGGGCGTGCGCGCAGGCGCCGGGCGCGCATCGCGGGAACGGCGAGCACCGCACGCCGGGCGACTCACGGGACACCATTCCGGGGCCGCTCGCGTGAGCCTCGCCACTCTTCCAGATTCAGGCCCGCCTCGAGTTGGACCAGGGGCGGTGCGTGGGTATAGTTATCTCTCGTTGCGCACCTCTAGCTCAATTGGTAGAGCAACTGACTCTTAATCAGTGGGTTCCGGGTTCGAGTCCCGGGGGGTGTACAGAACACGAAGGCCCTTCGTCTGCGAAACGCAGACGAAGGGCCTTCGTCGTGTGCGCGGCGGCATCGTCGAAGCCGTTTCACCAACGGGATTCACCCATTGAGATCGGGATCCACACAGGTCAGAGCTGTGTGGATCCCGATCTCAATCGTCGAATCCCGATCTCAGTGGTGGAGGCGGGCCGCTGACTTGTTCGCAGCAACCGAACACGCCGCCGGAATCGCCGCTGGCCGGCCCCTCAGAGGTAGAGGCCGGTCGCCTCGTCCGTGTCGGTCTCCGCGATCGCGTGGACGTCGCGCTCGCGCAGCAGGACGTACCCCGTGCCCTCCAGCTCGACCTCGGCGAGGTCCTGGGGGTCGTAGAGGACGGAGTCGCCGATCTCGACCTGACGCACCAGGGGTCCCGCGGCGGTCACCGCGCCCCACGCCAGTCGCTTGCCCACGGCTGCGGTCGCCGGGATGAGGATGCCGGCGGACGAGGTCCGCTCCCCCGGCTCCTTGCCGGGACGCACGAGGAGGCGGTCGTGCAGCATGCGGATGCGCACCTCGGGAACGGGCTCCTCCGCCCCCGAGGTCGTGCTCACCTCAGTCGATGAGCCGTCAGCCACGCCCGCCCCGGCTGGCGAAGAAGCCGATCGTCGCGACGGCCACCAGGAGACCCCCGCCCACCAGTGCGAGACGGTCCACCTTGGGCGAGCCCTGCTCGTCGATCACCAGCGAGCGCGCGGAATCCGCGGCGCGTGCGGTGAGGGCCTTGGGGTGCAGTCGACCCACAAGCTCGTCGATCCCCGCGGCCAGGCGCTGCTCGCGCAGGCGGATCGACTCGACGAGCTGGTCACGGGACGCGTTGTCGACGGTCACGTCCGAGGTGTACACGTTCGTGGACATGCGGTCACTTCCTCACAGGCGATGGTGTCCGGGCGCGTCTGGCGCCTTCACCTCCGAGCCTACCGCGTCCGCGCCTGCCAGTAGGGTGGGACGCGACCAGACACGCCCGCAGTGACGAGGAGACGACATCCCCATGACCCGCTTCGAACCCGGCGACGCCGCTCCGGACTTCACCCTGACGGACTCGACGGGTGCTCAGGTGAGCCTGTCGGACTACCGCGGACAGCGCGTGGTCGTCTACTTCTACCCCGCCGCGATGACGCCCGGCTGCACCACGCAGGCGTGCGACTTCCGCGATTCGCTGGACGCCCTGGCGGCCCAGGGCATCGCCGTCCTGGGCATCTCCCCGGACACCCCGGACAAGCTCGCGAAGTTCGTCGAGCGTGACGGCCTCACCTTCCCCCTCCTGTCCGATCCGGACAAGGAGGTCCTCACGGCGTGGGGCGCCTTCGGCGAGAAGAAGAACTACGGCAAGGTCGTCCAGGGCGTCATCCGCTCGACGGTGGTCGTCGACGCAGAGGGCGTCGTGGAGCTCGCGATGTACAACGTCAAGGCGACCGGCCATGTCGCGCGCCTGCGGAAGGCACTGAAGATCGACGACTGAGGCCACGCCCCGCGCCCCAGTCGCTGTAGACTCGACCGCTGAGCGCGCGTGTGGCGGAATTGGTAGACGCGCTGGATTTAGGTTCCAGTGTCTGCGGACGTGGGAGTTCGAGTCTCCCCACGCGCACCGGCAGGTTCCGGAGGGCCCCGTTCTGCGGGGCCCTCCGTCGTCTCACCGCGGCTGCGCGCCGGCCCGGCTCACCGGCCCGTGCCGGTCACCCCCGCGTGCGGGTCACCCCCGCGTGCCGGTCAGCACCGTGAAGCGGCGGTCGCGCGCCCACTGCTCGACGCCGTCCAGGACCCGCTCCAGATGCGAGCGGTACCGCAGGTGCGAATTGTGCACCAGCACCAGCCGCCCGCCCGGGGCCAGCAGCCGCACCGCGGACTCGATGAGGTCGTGCGCCGTCGCCGTCGTGACCGTGTGTCCCTCGTGGAACGGCGGGTTGAGCGTCACGAGGTCGAAGGCGCCTTCCTCGACGACCGTGCCGTCCGGCCCCGGCCACGGCAGCGGCGCGGTGCCGTCTGCGTGCACGACGACCACCCGACGGTCGGAGTCCCCCCGCACCCCCGTTGAGTTCCGGACGGTCGCCTCCGTCGAGGCCACCGCCGCCCGCACATCGTCCACGCCCCACAGCTCCGCGCCCGGGACCAGGGCTCCGACTGCCGCCAGCAGCCACCCGTTGCCACAGCCCAGGTCCAGCACGCGACGGAACCCCGCCGCCGAGGCCGCCCCTCCGACCGTGCTCGTACCCGCTACCTCTGCCGCCGAGGCCGCCGCACCGACCGCCGCCGCCTCACCGCCCGCAGTCGCGGACGCACCACGCGTCGCAGCCGTCCACCGGTCCGCGACCGCCCGCACCAGCAGTTGCGCACCAGCATCCGCACTCGTTCCGCCGAAGGTGCCCGGCCACGCGGTGATGGACAGCTCCGGCACTCCAGGAGCGGGAGACGCCGCAAGGGCGGACGCGGCATCGTCCACGTGCGAGTCGTCTGCGGACGAGTCGTGTGCGGGCGCGCCGTCCGCCGTGTGCGGCGCCACGCCGATGAGCAACCGCGACTTCCGGACCCCCGGGGACACGTGCACCTGACGGAAAGACTCCCCCAGCACACTGCCAAGGCGCGGACTCAGGTGCTTGTCACGGCCAGCGACCACGACCTCGGCGGCGGTTCCTGCACCGTCGCGCAGCAGCTGCCGGACGGCGGCCAGCTGCTTGGGCGCCTCGACGATCACGCGCACCCCGCTGGGCGATGCCCCGGCCGCCTCTTCCACGTGCTCGCCCGCCGGCACAGCCTCCGTCCCGGCGGTGCTCTGGAACGCGGCTGCGAGCGCGTCCGCGCGGGTGTCGTGCAGCGCGACGGCCTCCCACGCGTCCGCGGGCAGGTGCCCCACCGCTGTCCGGACAGCACGGGCGGCCCGCGCGGAATCGTTCCACGCGTGCACTTGCGGTGCTCCCGCCAGTGCAGCGATCAGCACGAGCGCTCCGGTGGGGTCGCCGAGGACGACCGTGACCGGCTGCGGGGATGGGGCACTCGCATCGACCGGTCTGCCGGACACGTCCAGGATCCCGTGAGCGCGCCCCAGCAGGTACTCCTCGACGAGTCGCGCTGTGGGGTGACCCTGCGGCCAGTCCGGATCGAAGCGGGCGAGGACGGCGTCGGCCTCCTCCACCGACGCCATCGCAGCGGTCGACGATTCCGGCAGCAGAGACGAAGGCATGCCCCGGAGTCTACGGGCTTATAGGCTGGTGACAGGTTTCACCGTCACGCATGCAGAGGAGCACGCCATGACCATTCTCGTGGGATACACACCCACTGCCGCCGGCCGCGCCGCCGTCGACTTCGCGATCGAAGAGGCCACCGTCCGCAACACTGACCTCCTGGTCATCAACGCGGGGATCGGCGAGCAGAAGGATGAAGCCGGAATCGCCGGCGACAAGCAGATGGAGGCGCTGCGGTCCACGCTCACAGAGTCCGGCGTCGAGTTCTCCCTCGTCCAGCACCTGCGCGGCAACGACGCCGCAGAGGAGCTGCTGGCGGTCGCGGAGGACAACCAGGACGTCACGATGATCGTCATCGGTTCGCGCCGTCGCTCACCGGTGGGCAAGCTCATCATGGGCTCGACCGGACAGCGCGTCATCCTGGGTGCGACCGTGCCCGTCGTCGCCGTCAAGGGCAGCTGAGCGCCGCACCCGCCCCGCACACGACGGAGGCCTGCGGAGCACATCACGTGCTCCGCAGGCCTCCTGTCATCCGTGCCGCTCACGCGGCATCAGGTGACCGCTGTGATCAGGCGCCCAGAAGCTCGCGCAGCAGCTGCGCGGTCTCCGTGGGGGTCTTGCCCACCTTGACGCCGGCGGCCTCGAGGGCCTCCTTCTTGGCCTGCGCGGTGCCGGAGGAACCGGACACGATCGCACCGGCGTGGCCCATCGTCTTGCCCTCGGGGGCGGTGAAGCCCGCGACGTAGCCGGCGACCGGCTTCGTGACGTTCTTCTTGATGAACTCCGCCGCACGCTCCTCGGCGTCGCCGCCGATCTCGCCGATCATGACGATCGCCTCGGTCTCCGGGTCCGCCTCGAACGCCTCGAGGGCGTCGATGTGCGTCGTGCCGATGACGGGGTCGCCGCCGATGCCGATCGCGGTCGAGAAGCCCAGGTCACGCAGCTCGTACATCATCTGGTAGGTGAGCGTGCCGGACTTCGACACGAGGCCCACCTTGCCGGCCTTCGTGATATTCGCGGGGATGATGCCGGCCAGCGCCTGCCCGGGGGTGATGACGCCCGGGCAGTTGGGGCCGATGATCCGGGTCTTGTTGCCCAGGTCCTGGGCGTGCGCCCAGACGGCGGCCGAGTCCTGGACCGGAATGCCCTCGGTGATGATGACGAGCATGCCGATGCCCGCATCGATGGCCTCGAACGCCGCGTCCTTGGAGAACGCCGGCGGCACGAACGCGACGGACACGTCCGCGCCGGTCTTCTCCATGGCCTCGGAGACGGACCCGAACACGGGCAGTTCGACGGCCTCGCCGTTCGCGTCCGTGTGGGAGACGGTCGTGCCCGCCTTGCGTGCGTTGACACCGCCCACCACGTTCGAGCCGGCCGCCAGCATGCGGGCCGTGTGCTTGGTGCCCTCACCGCCCGTGATGCCCTGGACGATGATCTTGGAATCCTTCGTGAGGAAGATCGCCATTTTTCTAGTCAGTCCTTTCGAGGGCTCAGCGGCCGGCCGCGAGCTGGGCGGCCTTGTCGGCTCCGCCGTCCATGGTGTCGATCTGCGTGACGAGCGGGTGGTTCGCCTCATCGAGGATGCGGCGCCCCTCCTCCACGTTGTTGCCGTCCAGGCGGACGACCAGGGGCTTGGTCGCGGAGTCGCCCAGGATCTCCAGCGCCTTCACGATGCCGTCGGCCACCGCGTCGCACGCGGTGATGCCGCCGAACACGTTGACGAACACGCTCTTGACCTGGTCGTCGCCCAGGATGACGTCGAGGCCGTTGGCCATGACCTCCGCCGAGGCGCCGCCGCCGATGTCCAGGAAGTTCGCGGGCTTCACGCCGCCGTGATTCTCACCGGCGTACGCGACGACGTCCAGCGTGGACATGACGAGTCCCGCGCCGTTGCCGATGATGCCGACCTCGCCGTCCAGCTTCACGTAGTTGAGGTCCAGCTTCTTCGCCTTGAGCTCCAGCGGGTCCTCCGCGTCGATGTCGCGCAGCGCCTCGTGGTTCTCGTGGCGGAACTCCGCGTTCTCGTCCAGGGAGACCTTGCCGTCCAGCGCGACGATGTCGCCGGCACCGGTCTTGACGAGCGGGTTGACCTCGACGAGCGTCGCGTCCTCGCCCTGGAAGACGTCCCAGAGCTTCACGAGGACGGGGATCAGCTTGTCCGTCGTCTCCGCGTCGAAGCCTGCGGTCTCCGCGATCTCGCGGGCCTTCGCCTCGTCGATGCCGGTGATCGCGTTGACCGGGACCTTCGCCAGCGCTTCGGGGCGCTCGACCGCGAGCTCCTCGATGTCCATGCCGCCCTCCTTCGAGCACATGGCGAGGTAGGTGCGGTTCGCGCGGTCCAGCAGGATGGAGAAGTAGTACTCCTCCGCAATGTCCGCGCCCTCGGCGATCATGACGCGCTTGGTGACGTGGCCCTTGATGTCCAGGCCCAGGATCTCCTCTGCGCGCTGAGCGGCCTCATCGGGGTTGTGGGCCAGCTTGACGCCGCCGGCCTTGCCACGGCCGCCGATCTTGACCTGGGACTTCACGACGACAGTGCCGCCGCCCAGGGCCTCAGCGCCCTTCTTCGCCTCTTCCGGGGTGTCTGCGACCTCTGCACGGAGCACGGGCACACCGTGCTCCTCGAACAGGTCACGGGCCTGATACTCGAAAAGATCCACGTATCTTCCTTCGTGTGTTGTGTCACCGACAGCCGTCGCGATCCAGCGACCGCTCCGGCTTCCGTCTGCGGTTTGGCTTTCAGGAAACTCAACCACCCGTCAGTCTAGACCCGTTGCAGTGGCCATGACCGGGGTCGTGATGTGGGCCTCGCGACAGCCGTGTCCCGCAGGTTCCCGCCGAATCCGCGGAACGCGCAAGTCGCTTCGGCACAAAGAATCTTGACTTCAAGCTATCCTTGCTCCATGGAAGAGGCACCGGATGAGGTCGACCGGATCGTCGCCGCGTGGCGCGACGTCCGTCCCGATCTCGATGTCGCGCCCATGCAGATCCTCTCCCGCGTCACCCGCCTGTCGCGCCAGCTGGACCGCAAGCGGAAAGCCGTCTTCGCCTCCCACGGCCTGGAGATCTGGGCCTTCGACGTCCTGTCCTCCCTGCGCCGGGCCGGGGACCCCTATCAGATGTCGCCGTCCGCGCTCACGGTCGAGCTGCTCGTCACCTCCGGCACGATGACGAACCGGATCGACCGCCTCGTCACGGCCGGCTGGGTCTCGCGCCAGCGCGATCCCGCCGACCGCCGCGGCATCCTCGTGGGCCTCACGGAGGAGGGCCGGCAGAAGGTCGACGACGCGCTGGCGGACTTCCTGCACCTCGAGGCCCAGATGCTGCGTGCACTCGACGACGCCGAGTGCACGACCCTCACCGATTCTCTGCGGCACCTCGTCGCCAGCGTCGAGTCCGTCGATCCGTTCGAGACCGACGACTCCCAGATCGAAGACACCTCCGCCGAGGCCGGGGAGGCATCCGCTCTCCCCACTACTCCCGCGGTACCGGCCGCCGCGCGCGAGCAGGATCTGCTCGATTCCGCCTGAGCGCACGTACACTGGCGAGGACAGTCCTCTCTTCCCCCACTCGGAGGATCACGCGACCATGCGCACCCCCACCGGCTCCAGCCCCACGGCCCTGAACCGCACCAGTGCACTCCCTGCCCGGCATCGGTCCCCGCGCCGCGCAGGACTGTCACTCGCCGCCGTGCTGGGCACCGTCGCCCTCACCGCCGGCTGCCAGGTGGCCGAGGGCGAGCGCCCCGTCGAGACCCCGTCCGTCTCCGCCGAGGACGTCACCGCCGTCCCCACCCCCTCCGACCTGGACGTCGTGCCGGTCATCGACGTGAGTGCGGGCGGCTCCCAGGACACGGACGCCGTGTGGCAGGGTCTGGCCGCCGCCGCGGAAGCGGGTCAGAACGCATACGTGCACGCGTGGATCCACACGTACCAGGAGGTGCCGGAGGAGGGCGAGGTCTCCCTCACGCCCGACACCCCGGACAGCGTGACCCTCACCGTCGACGACGCCTCCGCCGTCACGGCCGGCGAGGAGGGCTTCTACCTCATCGACGCGACCGTGGGCGTCGAGCAGCTGGGCGACTCCGCCTTCGTCCTCACCGTCGAGGACACGGAGACCCGGTCGGAGCTGCTGCCCAAGGGCCCGGACGACGAGGCCCGCTGCACGGCCGCCGACGGCAACGAGCGCATCCAGGCGGCCTCGCAGATCCTCGCGGACGTCCTCCGGGAGGACGATGCGGAGCAGCGCGAGCAGCTGCGCCTCCAGTGGGGCGCCTCCCCCGCCGTGTGGTGGGGCATCCAGCGCACCGCGATCTCCCTGGTCGACACGGACGGCGACACCGCCGGCGACTTCCTGCTCGAGGCCTGCACCCCGTTCCTGGACGGCGAAGCCCCTGCGGACGACGCATCTGAGGACGAAGACAGTGGCGACGAGGACAGCGCGGACGACGAGGACGCCTCCCTGGGCGACAGCGCAGACAGCTGACCCACCCCACCACGCCAGATCCCCATACCCCCAAATCCGCGACACGCCGCGAGCGTGCTCGACACGCCGAGGCGCTTCCTGGGCGTGTCGAGCACGCTCGCGGCGTGTCGTGAATGAGGGAGGGGTACTCAGCCCCGCTGTGTCACCGGGCTCCTGCCGTCACCAGCGCTTGGGCGGTGGGGCGGGTGCGGCCGGGTGCGCCTCGTGGTACGCGATCGCGTCCTCGAATGCGTAGAGCACGCGCGGCTGGAAGATCGCGTAGAGGAACACGACCGCCGGCACGATCGCGGCCAGGCCCAGCAGGGGTCCCGCCTGGAACGTCGAGACGCCGAACAGCGCCTGCAGCACCTGCCACGCGATCGCGGCCGGACGCGCCCACCGGTGCATGACCCACAGCGACCGGGTCACGGCGATCATGCCCACGCCCAGGATCGCGAACATGACGCCCAGCGCCAGCAGCGAGGTCCCCAGCTGTCCCCCGGTCACCGCCAGCACGACGCACGCGCCGGCGACGGCCACGAGCGCCAGCGCCTCGAGCGCGACGACCGCGATCGCGACGTACAGGTGACCGGGCCGCGGCGGCAGCGCATCCGGGACCGTCTCCTCCTGCTCCCCGCTCATCTCTCCCCCGTCAGAGGCTGGCCCGTGCGAAGCCGGGCACCAGCTGCTCGTCGATGATCGCCTCGCGCACGCCGTACGGCAGGAACGCGGACCCCAGCGCCGTGACGGTCACCCACTCCAGGTCGTCGAGCGTCCAGTTCGCGTGGTCGACCAGCAGGCGCATCTCGCGGGACACACTCGTGGCGGACATGAGGCGGTTGTCCGGGTTGACGGTCACCGCGAAGCCCAGCTCCTTCAGGCGCGTGATGGGGTGCTCCGCGATCGAGGTCGCCGCCGCGGTCTGCAGGTTCGACGAGGGGCACAGCTCCAGCGGCACCTGGTGGTCCAGGATCCACTCCGCCAGGCGGCCCATGTCCGGTGCGGTCTCCACTCCGTCGCCGTCGACGTCGCCCATGACGCCGTCGACCGCCGCCGCCTGCGCCCAGCCGGGGATGTCCTCCGTGATGCGCGCGCCGTGGCCGATCCGCTGCGCGTGGCACACGAGCAGCGCCTCGTGGATCGAGTCGACCCCGTCCGCCTCACCGGCGTGGATCGTGACGGGGAACCCGGCGCGGTGCAGCAGGTCGAACGCCTCGAGGTGCGCGGCCGGCGGGAATCCCTTCTCCGGTCCTGCGATGTCGAAGCCCACGGCCCCGGCGTCGCGGTGGCGCAGCGCCAGCTGCGCGATCTCCGTCGACCGGTCCGCCTGCCGCATCGCAGTGACGAGCTGTCCGGCGCGGATCGATCGGCCGGCCTCCGCGGCGATCCGGGTGCCCTCATCGATCCCGGCCTGCACGGCCTCGACCGCCTGGTCGAGGGTCAGCCCGTTCCGCAGGTGCTGCTCGGGCGCCCAGCGCGCCTCCGCGACGACGACGCCGTCGGCCACCTGGTCGAGCACCCATTCGCGGGCGACGCGGGTGAGCGCGGGCGCGGTCTGCATGACCGCGAGCGTCTGGTCGAATGTCTCGAGGTAGCGCGGCAGGTCACCGGAGTCCGCGGACTCGGAGAACCACGCGCGCAGCTCTTCCGGATCCGTGGAGGGCGGGGTATGCCCGGCCTCGGCCGCCAGCTCGATGATCGTCGCGGGCCGCAGCCCGCCGTCCAGGTGATCGTGCAGCGACACCTTGGGCAGGTTGAGGATGGGGTCGTCGGCGTCGACTCCCGCAGGAGTCGGAAACAGTTCGTGGTCCACGGGCCCAGCCTACCGGAGCAGCCCGGCGGCGCCCGGCGGCGTCACGAGGCCTCCGCGTCCTCCTCCTCGAGCAGGTCGCGCCCGTCCGAGACCGCCCGCCCCAGCCCCGTCAGCGGGCTCAGGACACCGTCGCTCACGACCAGCTCCACACCGCCGTTGTCCAGGTCCCCCACAGCCCGTCGGCTGCGGACCTCGAGGCCGCCCACGACCTCGGGCATCGCCTCGTGCGCGTCGTCGACCGGCTCCCCGTCGACCTCCAGGAGAGCGTCCGGGTCGCCTCCCGTGCCCGGCCAGCCGGTCAGCACCGCCCGCATCGCGGTCCCCACCTGGGGCACGATCGAGGCGATGACCTGCTTGCGCACGGGCGTCGGCAGGCTCTTCGACCCGTCCGACCCGGTCCAGATGAGGTAGGGCAGCTCGGACTCCTCCGCCGAGGCCCCGGTCCCCTCCGCGTCGCCGTCACCGGCGGTGCCGGCCGCGTCCGCACCCGCGGGGGCGCTGTCGGGGCCGGAGTCGGCGGCCTCGTCCTCCTCGCCCGCCTCGTCCTGCTCCTGTGCGAGCGCGCTCAGGTGCTCGACGACGCCCTGTGGGGAGGCGGAGCCGAAGGGCACCAGCACATCCGCGCCGTCCGCCGTCGCGTCCTCCGCCCAGTCACGGCCGGCCGCGCTCGTGTCCTCGACGGTGCGCGCCTCGACCATCCCCTGCTGCACGACGCGCACGTCGAGGTCGTTCTCGTCGTCCGCCTCCTGCGCCGCGACCACGCCCTCGTCGAACGCCGCCAGCAGAGTGTCGCCGTCTGCCTGCCCGGTCGAGACGGACACCGCGACGACGCCGGTCGTCGTCGCATGCGCCGCCGCGTAGCCCGCGAGGAACGCGGAGTCGCGCAGGTCGAAGTCGACGGACAGGACGTTGTCCGGCTGATCCGCGCCGATGCCCGCGCCCACGGCCAGGAACGCGCGGTCCGGGACCTCCTGCGCCACCTGCGACAGCGCGCCGGCGCCGCCCGGTCCCACGAGGAGCGTGAGCGTGCACCCGTCCGCGGCGAACCGTTCGAGGGCCGCCTGGGTCTGCGCGGGCGTGCTCACCCGCTGCGTGCTGGTCGTGTCGACCAGCCCCTGGCGGACGGCACCGCGCACCTGCTCCAGCACCGCCGCGCCCACGCCCGCGTCCTCGAAGCCGGACGGCGCGGACACCGCGCACGCGGAGGTCCGCACGATGCTGGCGGGCTCCTCACCGCTGTCGCCGCACCCCGCCAGCAGGGCGGACACCGCGAGCACGGCGCCCACGGTGCGCGGAGCACTGCGACGTGAGGGGCCCATGCCTCAGCCCGCGTCCTCGTCGAGCGCGCGCAGCGCCAGTGCGCAGAAGACGCCGGCACCGGCGGTGATCGCGGCCTCGTCGACCACCAGGTCGCCCTGGTGCAGGTCGTAGGTGCGCCCGCCCGGCGTCCGCGTGCCCAGCCGCAGCAGGGCTCCCGGCGTGCGGGTGAGGTACCACGCGAAGTCCTCGCCGCCCATCGACTGCGGGGTCAGGAGCACGGAGTCCGGGCCCAGCGCGTCCCGGGCCGCGGCCTCGGCGAGGGCGACCTCGTCCTCCGTGTTGACGACCGGGGGCACCCCGCGGCGGTGGTCCAGCTCGACATCGACCCCGTAGGGGCCGGCGATACGCTCGACCAGGTCGGGCAGGACCTCGGCGGCCTGGTTCCAGCCGTCCACGTCCAGGCAGCGCAGCGTCCCGGCCAGCAGCCCGGTGCTGGGGATCGCGTTGGGCGCGTGGCCGGACTCGATGTGGCCCCACACCAGCGAGATCGCATGCCGGGGATCGATGAGTCGCGACAGGGTGGCCGGGACGTCCGCGGCCAGCCGCGCCAGCGCGTAGACGAGGTCCTGGGTCAGGTGGGGACGGGACGTGTGGCCGCCGTGGCCCCGCAGCGTGATGGTGACGGTGTCGCCCGCGGCGGTGATGGGGCCGATCCGGGAGCCCACGGAGCCCACGTCCGCCGTGGGGTCGCAGTGCAGCGCGTACGACCGGCGCGCGCCGTCCAGCACGCCCTGGCCGATCATCGAGATGGCGCCGCCCGGCGTGACCTCCTCCGCCGGCTGGAACACGAGGCGGATCGTGCCGCCCAGGCCTCCGGGAGCGGACCGGTGGATCCGGTCGAGGGCGATGCCCGCACCCAGCAGCGCGGTCAGGTGGACGTCGTGCCCACAGGCGTGGGCGACCTCGGGAACGGTCGAGGCCCAGGGCAGGCCGGTCTCCTCGCCCACCGGCAGCGCGTCGATGTCCGCCCGCAGCACCGCAGACACGGGACCGGCACCCACGTCGCAGACGAGACCCGTCTCCGTGACCGCGCGCGGCTCCAGGCCGGCCGCCCGCAGGCGCTCCGCGATGACGCGGGAGGTCCGGCGCTCCTGGTAGGACAGCTCCGGATGCGCGTGCACATTTCGTCGGAACGCGATCAGCTCGCCCTCGAGCTCCTCGAGGATCCTCTTCGCGCCCCGGATGTCGCGCGTTCCGTCCGCCACCTGTGCCCCTTTCCTCCGCGCGGGCGGGCCCGTGCGGCGATCGCGTCTCGATCGGCCCCCGAGTCTACTGCGCGGCGTCCGGCTCACAGCAGGTCGTCCCGGCCGGTGCGCTCGACGTCACGGACCGCGGCCTTGACCTCCTGCGCGTGCGCGCGCGACGTGACGAGCAGCGCGTCCTCCGTGTCGACGACGACGAGGTCGTCGACGCCCACGAGCGCGACGAGGCGGCCTGTCTCGGAGATGACGACGCCGCGGGACTCGACGTCGACGACCTGGACGTCCTCCCCGATCGCGGACACGCCCGCGGACTCGCCGGGCACCGGCTGCCGCAGCTTCGCAACGGAGTCGAAGTCGCCCACGTCGTCCCAGCCGAAGTCGCCCGGGATCACGATGACGCGCCCGGCGGCCGCCGCCGGTTCCGCGACGACGTAGTCGATCGCCTTCTTCTCCAGCCCCGGCCACACCTCGTCCACGACCTCCCGCTGCCGCGCCGTCCCCCACGCGTCCGCGATGCGGGTGAGGCCCGCGTGCAGGTCCGGCGCCTGGTCCGACAGGATGTCGAGCAGGACGGACGCCCGCATGATGAACATGCCGGCGTTCCAGCGGTACCCGCCGGAGTACGCGTAGAGGCGGGCGGTCGAGGCGTTGGGCTTCTCCACGAACTCCGCGGCCCGGCGCGCGGTGGGCGCGTCCGCCAGGCTCAGCAGCTCCCCCGTCTTGATGTAGCCGTAGGCCGTCGCGGGATACGTGGGCGTGACCCCGATCGTCACGATGTCGCCGGTCTGGGCGGCGGCCGCGATCGCGTGCCGGACGACGGACAGGAACTCCGCCGTGTTCGTGATCGAGTGGTCGGCGGAGAAGGAGCCGATGACGGCGTCCGGATCCGTCCGGTGGACGAGCATCGCCGCCAGGCCGATCGCGGCGGCGGAGTCCTTGGGCGCGGGCTCCGCGACCAGCCGGTCCGCCCGCACGTCCGGCAGCTGCTCCCGCACCGCGTCGACGTGCGCCTCACCGGTCACCACCCACGTGTGCGCGGGGTCGGCCAGCCCCTCCGTCCGCTCCCACGTCGCCTGCAGGAGCGTGCGCCCCGTGCCCAGGATGTCGTGGAGGAACTTGGGGCGGGCCACCCGGGACACGGGCCACAGGCGAGTGCCCGAGCCGCCGGCGGGGATGACTGCATGGAAGGACGTGGTCATGCGGACATTCTGTCGGATGCCCGCGTCGGATGCCCGCGCGAACAGCGGAATCGCACCGCCGTATTTAGACACGCGACTATGACCTAATCGATTGGCGGAACCCCGCTTCTCGCACATCGGGACGACCCGCCCCGCTTTCACAGGAAAAACGGAGGATGTCAGGTGACGCGCGGTCCGGCGATTGGCGCAGTCCGGCTGCGCGGCGTACTTTTCACTGGTACACACCAGTCCGCAATCCATCACTGGAGGATGCCCGTGGCCAAGGCCTCAACCGGCACTCTGTATCGCGGAAGAGAAGGCATGTGGTCGTGGGTCGCACACCGCGTGACCGGCGTCGGAATCTTCTTCTTCCTGCTCGTGCACGTGCTCGACACCGCACTCGTCCGCGTCTCCCCGGGGGCCTACAACGCTGTCATCGACACGTACAAGTCCCCCCTCATGGCGTTCGGAGAGGTCGTCCTCGTGGCCGCCATCGCCTTCCACGCGTTCAACGGCCTGCGCGTCATCGCGGTCGACTTCTTCAAGGGCGGCACGAAGCACCACAAGACCCTCTTCTGGGTCGCCATGGGCCTGTGGGCCGTCGTGATGGTCGGCTTCCTGTGGCGCCACATCCCGAATTCGCTGGGAGGAATCTTCTGATGAGCGCCCCCACCATCCCCGCACCCCGCACCGGCTACCAGCGCTCCAAGGCCAAGGGCTCCAGCCTCGAGCTGGCCGCGTGGCTCTTCATGCGCCTGTCCGGCATCATCCTGGTCGTCCTCATCTTCGGACACCTCATCGTCAACCTCTGGATGGGCGACGGCGTCCACCGCCTGGACTTCGGCTTCGTCGCCGGCAAGTGGGCCAGCCCGTTCTGGCAGATCTGGGATCTCACGATGCTGTGGCTCGCGATGATCCACGGCACCAACGGCGTCCGCACGATCATCCTCGACTACGCGGAGCGCCCCGGCACCCGTCTGACCCTGCAGATGGTGCTCTACGCGGCGTCCGCGGTCGTGATCGTCCTGGGCACCCTCGTCATCTTCACGTTCGAGCCGTGCCCCACGGGCGCCGACCCGAGCCTCCTCCCCTCGTTCTGCGGCGCCTGAGGCGCGCAAAGGAGTTCTGACACCTATGCAGGTACATGAGTACGACGTCGTCATCGTCGGCGCGGGCGGCGCGGGCATGCGCGCCGCCATCGAGTCGGGCCAGCGCGCCCGCACGGCTGTCCTCACGAAGATCTACCCCACGCGGTCCCACACCGGCGCGGCCCAGGGCGGCATGTGCGCAGCCCTCGCCAACGTCGAGGAGGACAACTGGGAGTGGCACACCTTCGACACCGTCAAGGGCGGCGACTACCTGGTCGACCAGGACGCGGCAGAGGTCATGGCCAAGGAGGCCATCGACGCGGTGCTCGACCTGGAGAAGATGGGTCTGCCCTTCAACCGCACCCCGGAGGGCAAGATCGACCAGCGCCGCTTCGGCGGCCACACCCGTGACCACGGCAAGTCGCCGGTGCGCCGCGCCTGCTACGCCGCGGACCGCACGGGCCACATGATCCTCCAGACGCTCTACCAGAACTGCGTCAAGCACGGCGTCGAGTTCTACAACGAGTTCTACGTCTTGGACCTCATCATGACGGAGGTCGACGGAGTCCGTCAGCCCGCCGGCGTCGTGTCCTACGAGCTGGCCACCGGCGAGATTCACATCTTCCGCGCGAAGTCCGTCGTGTTCGCCACGGGCGGCTTCGGCAAGATCTTCAAGACGACCTCGAACGCCCACACCCTCACGGGTGACGGCGTGGGCGTCGCCTACCGCCGCGGCATCCCGCTGGAGGACATGGAGTTCTTCCAGTTCCACCCCACGGGCCTGGCAGGCCTGGGCATCCTCCTGTCGGAGGCGGCCCGCGGCGAGGGCGGCGTGCTGCGCAACGTGGACGGCGAGCGCTTCATGGAGCGCTACGCGCCCACCATCAAGGACCTGGCCCCCCGTGACATCGTCGCCCGCTCGATGGCGAACGAGGTCCGCGAGGGCCGCGGCTGCGGTCCCAACAAGGACTACGTCCTGCTGGACCTCACCCACCTGGAGCCGGCGCACATCGACGAGAAGCTCCCGGACATCACGGAGTTCGCCCGCACCTACCTGGGCGTGGAGCCGTACACGGAGCCCGTCCCGGTGTTCCCCACGGCCCACTACGGCATGGGCGGCATCCCCACGAACGTCGAGTCCGAGGTCCTGGCGAACAACACGGACGTCATCCCCGGTCTCTACGCGGCCGGCGAGACGGCCTGCGTGTCCGTCCACGGCTCGAACCGCCTGGGCACCAACTCGCTGCTGGACATCAACGTGTTCGGCAAGCGCGCTGGCATCGCCGCGGCGAAGTACGCGGAGACCGCGGTCATGCCGGAGCTGCCGGAGGACTCGGAGTCGTTCGTCGTCGACATGATCGAGACGCTGCGCACCTCCGACGGACCGGAGCGCATCGCGGACATCCGCCGCGACCTGCAGGAGACGATGGACGCGAACGTCCAGGTCTTCCGCACGGACGAGACGATGCGCCAGGCGCTCAACGACATCGAGGCCCTGCGCGAGCGCTACAAGAACGTGGGCATCCAGGACCGCGGCAAGCGCTTCAACCTGGACCTCCTCGAGGCCGTCGAGCTGGGCTTCCTGCTCGAGATCGCAGAGGTCGTCACGGTCGCCGCGATCCACCGCAAGGAGTCGCGCGGCGGTCACTTCCGCGAGGACTTCCCGGACCGCGACGACGAGAACTTCATGCAGCACACGATGACGTACAAGGACGAGGACGCTGAGTCCGAGGGCATCCCCGGCATGCGTCTCGAATGGAAGCCGGTCGTCATCACCCGTTACCAGCCGATGGAGCGTAAGTACTGATGGCAGACACCACCCAGACAGCAGAGCCGGCCTCCAAGGTCGACCTCCCGGCACACCTGGGGGGCGGCGGAGGCGGCGAGATCCCGTCGTTCGACTGCACCTTCCGCATCGCGCGCTTCGATCCCGAGAACGATCAGGAGCCGCACTGGGAGGAGTACAGCGTCACGATGTACGGCACGGACCGCGTGCTGGACGCCCTCCACAAGATCAAGTGGGACATCGACGGCTCCCTGAGCTTCCGCCGGTCCTGCGCCCACGGCGTGTGCGGCTCCGATGCGATGCGCATCAACGGCCGCAACCGCCTGGCGTGCAAGACCCTGCTCAAGGACCTCGACACGTCGAAGGTCATCACCGTCGAGGCGATCAAGGGTCTCCCGCTGGAGAAGGACCTCATCGTCGACATGGAGCCCTTCTTCCAGTCGTACCGCGAGATCATGCCGTTCCTCATCCCGTCCGGCAACGAGCCCACCCGCGAGCGCCTGCAGTCCCAGGCCGACCGTGCGATCTTCGACGACACCACGAAGTGCATCCTGTGCGCCTCGTGCACGACGTCCTGCCCGGTCTACTGGACCGACGGCCAGTACTTCGGCCCCGCGTCGATCGTGAACGCGCACCGCTTCATCTTCGACAGCCGCGACGACGGCGGCGACATGCGCCTCGAGGTCCTCAACGACCGCGAGGGCGTGTGGCGCTGCCGCACCACCTTCAACTGCACCGACGCGTGCCCCCGCGGCATCCAGGTGACGAAGGCCATCGCAGAGGTCAAGCAGGCGCTGCTCACCCGCTCGCTCGCCTGACCGGCACCCCGCGTCCCTGCGGCGCAGCCCGGAAGGACCGCACCACCGCCACCGGCGGGGTGCGGTCCTTCTGCATATCCTCACAGGTCACCGCCCGTATCCTGGTGCGCATGGATTCACGCGGGCGCACGACGCGCACCACTCTGCGAGCCCTCCTCGCCGGCCTCCTCACGGCCGCGGTGTGGGCCTCCCCCGCCGGCGTCCCGGCGCCGGCGCAGGCGCAGCCGGCCACGGCCTCGGCGGAGGCCGTCTACGACCCGGGACCGCTGACGGACGGTGCCCCCGCGCCCGAGCCGGCGGCCGTCTCCTGGATCCTCGCGGACATGGACACGGGCGAGGTGCTGGCCGCGCACGCACCGGACAAGGAACACGCGCCGGCGTCCACCCAGAAGCTGCTGGCCGGCCTGGCGCTGGTCGACGTCCTGGACGACCCGGAGGCCACGCACGAGGCCACCTACGACGACATGCTGGTCGACGGGACGAAGGTGGGCCTCCTGCAGAAGAACGACTACACGATCGACGACCTGTTCCACGCGATGCTCATGTCGTCCGCGAACGACGCCGCGCACGCGCTGGCCGACGCCGCCGGCGGGCAGGAGGAGGCCGTCGCCCTCATGGAGGACAAGGCCGCGGAGCTGCAGCTGACGGGCACCCACCCGCGCAACACCTCCGGGCTGGACGCGGACGGGCAGACGACGACCGTCGAGGACCTGCTGCGCGTGGGGCGGGCCGTGCTGGAGGACGAGTACCTCACGGACATCGTGCAGACGACGGAGTACGACTTCCCCGGCGCCACGAACCCGGACACGGACGAGAAGCTGCCCGGCTACCCCATCCAGAACCACACCCGCATCGTGGGCGAGGTCGACGGCGGCCTGGGGCTCAAGAACGGTCACACGAACGCCGCCGGCGGCTCGTTCGTCGCGGTCGCGCAGCGGGACGGGCAGCGCCTGGGCGCGGCGGTCCTGGGCGGATCGACGATGACGCGCGACGCGGCGATCGACCTGCTGGACTGGGGCTTCGCGCAGTCGTCCCCGCAGGTGCTCGACACGATGTCGTTCCAGACCGCCGCCGAGGCCGCGGAGACCGCCGAAGCCACCGCACCGGCCCCTGTGGACACGGCCACGGCGCAGGCCACGCTGGAGGCCGACGCCGCGGTCGCGGCAGAGGGCGGTGTGCGGACGTGGGCGTTCGTCCTGCTGGCGGCGGGCCTGCTGCTGGCCGGCGTCACGGCCGTGCTGACCGTGCGCATGGTCAGAAGTCGGAGAGGATCCCTCGCTCCGTGAGCTTCGAGGCCAGTCCCGCGCCGTCCGGCGCGTAGATCCACGGGACGCCCTGACCGCGGCCGGTGTTGCGCGAGCGTCCGCCCGCCCACACCGCCTGGCCGGACGTCAGCTGACGGATCGCGACGGCGGCGACGTTGTCCGGGTGGTTCTCCACGAACTCGCCGTAGATCTCCTCGTCGTGCTGGCCGTCGTCGCCGATCAGCAGCCATCGCATGTGCGGCATCTCGCGCGCCAGGCGTTCCAGCGAGTTCCGCTTGTGCTCCGTGCCGCTGCGGAACGCCCGCGTCGTCGTGGGGCCCCAGTCCGTCAGCAGCAGCGGCCCGTCCGGGTACATGTTGCGCGACAGGAAGCGCTTGAGCGTGGGCGCGACGTTCCACGCGCCGGTCGACAGGTAGATGATGGGCGTGTCCGGGCGCATGTACGTGAGCCGGTCGTAGAGCACCGCCATGCCGGAGACGGGGTTGCGCGCGTGCTCGTCCAGGACGAAAGTGTTCCACGCGGCCAGGAAGGGGCGCGGCAGCGCGGTCACCATGACGGTGTCGTCGACGTCGGAGATGATCCCGAAGCGCTGCTCCGACCCGACGATCTGGACGGTCGCCCGGTCGACCAGGGAGTCGGAGGTCCACAGCTCGATCTCGACGGCGCCCGGCTCGTAGTCGCCCGGGATGACCTGGTCGATGATCCCCCCGCGGTCGCACTCGACCATGTGCTCCTGGTCGCCGATCCGCACCCACGCGGTGTCGTCGACCAGCGGGACGGCGCCGAAGGAGCGGAAGCCGCGGATGCTCGCGTGCACGTCCGCCGCCAGCTTGCCGGTCCGGGTGAGGACCATCCGCCCCAGCACGCGCACGCTGTTCTCCGTGCCGTACGAGTCGTAACAGACGACGGTCCGCTTCCATCCGCGCTTCGTGGCGCGGTTGCGCAGCCACTCGTGCGCGCGGTCCTCGACCCGGGCAGCGGTGTGGAGGACGTCCGGGGACAGGTTGAGGGGCTTCGTCGTACGGTTCCTGCGCGGGAGATCCACCGTGCGGACCACCTTCCTGATAACTGCGTCTGGTGCGGTGTCGTGTGCGTCTGCGACCGGGTGCTCAGCGGTGCAGGAAGCCCACCCGCTCGAAGACCTGCTCGATCGTTCGTTGGGCGACCGCGGACGCGGCGTCCGCGCCGGCGTCCAGCACGCGGGACAGCTCGGCGGGGTCGTCCAGGAGCTCGAGGGTCCGGGTCCGCAGCGGACGCAGGGTCTCGACCACGACCTCGGCGACGGCGACCTTGAGGTGGCCGTACATCTTCCCCTCGAACTCGCTCACCAGCTCCTCGATCGACCGCCCGGACAGGGCGGAGTGGATCGTCAGCAGGTTCGAGACGCCCGGCTTGGCCTGCGGATCGTAGGTGACCTCCGTGCCCGTGTCCGTGACGGCGGACTTGATCTTCTTCGTGAGCGTCTTCTCGTCGTCGAGGATCTCGATGAGGCCGGCGGGCGTCTTCGCGGACTTCGACATCTTCGCGGTGGGGTCCTGCAGGTCGTAGACCTTCGCCGTCGCCTTGAGGATGTGCGCCTGAGGGACCGTGAAGGTCTGCCCGTAGCGGTGGTTGAAGCGCTCCGCCAGGTTGCGGGTGAGCTCCAGGTGCTGGCGCTGGTCCTCCCCCACCGGGACGACGTCCGCCTGGTAGAGCAGGATGTCCGCGGCCATGAGCGCGGGGTACGTGAGCAGGCCCAGGGACACGTGCTCGTTCTTCCCCGACTTGTCCTTGAACTGGGTCATCCGCATCGCCTCGCCCAGCCCCGTCGTGCACTCGAGGATCCAGCCCAGCTGGGTGTGCGCCGGGATGTGCGACTGCACGTACAGGGTCGAGCGCTGCGGGTCCAGGCCCGCACCGATGAACTGCGCGGCCGTCCGCAGCGTGCGCTCGCGCAGCTGCGCGGGATCCTGGTCGACCGTGATCGCGTGCATGTTCGCGATGAAGAAGAACGCGTCGTGCGTCTCCTGCTGCGCGACGAACTGCTGCAGCGCGCCGATGTAGTTGCCCAGATGCAGCGAGTCCGAGGTCGCCTGGATCCCGGACAGTGAACGAGGGCGGGTCGGGGCAGGTGCGGCGGAGTCAGTCATGGCCCTCATTCTGCCACCCGCCCAGCCCCCTGACGGACGGCCATGTGCGCGACGATCCGTCCGCGTCGTCGGCGATCAGGCCTCCTGCAGCCCCGGCAGGTCGTAGTCGATGACGAGCGGCGCGTGGTCGGACCACCGCTCGCCCCAACTGGCGGCGCGGTCGACACGGGCGCCGGTCGCGGTCTGCGCCATCCCGGGGGTCGCCGCCTGGTAGTCGATCCTCCAGCCCGCGTCGTTGTCGAACGCCTGCCCGCGCATCGACCACCACGTGTAGGGGCCGGGCACCTCGCCGGACAGCGCCCGGTGGACGTCGACGTAGCCGATCTCGTCCGCGAAGAACCGGTCGAAGTACGCGCGCTCCTCCGGCAGGAAGCCCGCCTTCTTGCGGTTGGCCTTCCAGTTCTTGAGGTCCAGCTCCGTGTGGCACACGTTGAGGTCGCCCGTCAGCAGCGCGTGGTCCGCGTGCTGCGCCAGCTGCGGCAGGCGCACGATCATCGCGTCGAGGAACCGGTACTTGTCCACCTGCTTGGGAGTGTCCACCTCACCGGAGTGCACGTAGGCGCTCACGACGGTCAGCAGGCTGCCGTCCTCCAGCCGGAAGTCGGACTCGATCCACCGGCCCGCGGTGTCGAAGTACTCGTCGCCGTTGCCCACGCGGGTCGCGACCGGTTCCGTCTTCGACAGGATCGCGACACCGGCGCGGCCCTTCGCCTCCGCGTCCGCACTCTGCACGTGGTAGCCGCTGTCGGCCAGGATGTCGAAGACGATGTCATTGGCCGCGCGCACCTCCTGCAGGGTGATGAGCGGGGAATCCACGGAGTCCATCCACGTCCCCATCCCCTTGCGCAGGGCGGCACGGATGCCGTTGACATTCACAGTGCTGATTCGAAGCATGGACTCATCCTGTCAGAATCACCTGGGACACGTATGCTGGTCATTCAAGTCACATGTGAGGAGAGGCCATGACCACGAACGAGAATTTCGCGCCGGACAAGCTGATCATCAGCCCTCTCGACGAACTCGATCCGCTGGAGCTGCGCACGGAGATCCTCAATGCGCAGGAGCGCTTCTGGGGTCAGCGCGACCTCAGCGGCGACCACGAGCCGCACTGGTTCCGTCAGTTCGCCGCCGGTGGTCTGGTGGCGCGCTATCAGAACGAGGTCGTGGGCTATCTGCTGGGCGCCTTCCCCAAGGAGGGCCCGTCCTACATCCACCTCGTGGCCGCACGCCAGGATTACCGTCACCTGGGCATCGGCCGCCGCCTGTACGAGGCGTTCATCGCCCGTGCGAAGGCCAATCAGGAGTACATGGTCCAGGCGACCGCGCTGCCGGACAACGCCAGTGCCATCGCCTTCCACTCCTCGCTGGGCTTCGAGGGCACGCGCATCGAGGACTACGCGGGTCCGGACCAGGACCGTGTGTTCTTCTCCCTGCGTCTGACGGACGACTGATCCCCCGGACCCGGGGACCGGCCGCCTCTCCGGTCGGATTCCGGGTCTCTCGCGCGGACAGCTTCGGCCGCGACTCTCAGGAGTCGCGGCCGAAGCCGTCTGCGTCTCTGGCATCGCACGCACACGGACGCCGCGGTCCCCGACGGCGGCAGGAGGATCACCCATGGAGTTCGGACTCACGGACGAGCAGGCACAGCTGCGGGCGGCGGCGCAGGACATCGTCTCCGCCTTCGACGACGAGTACTGGGCGCAGAAGGACCTGGACAAGGAGTTCCCCACGGAGTTCTACGACCACCTCGCCTCCCACGGCTGGCTGGGCATCACGACGCCGGAGCAGTACGGGGGCGGCGGCATGGGCATCACGGAGGCGACCCTGCTGCTCGAGGCGATCGCGGCCGGCGGTGGGGCGATGAATGCCGCCAGCTCCGTCCACATGACGATCTTCGGGATGCACCCGGTCATCGTCCACGGCTCCGACGAGCTCAAGCAGGAGAACCTGCCGCGGGTGGCCTCCGGCGACCTGCACGTGTGCTTCGGGGTGACGGAGCCGGACGCGGGCCTGGACACGACCCGCATCACGACGACCGCGACCCGGCGCGGGACGGACTACGTGGTCCGCGGCCGGAAGGTGTGGATCTCGAAGGCGCTGGAGTCGGAGAAGATCCTGCTCCTGACCCGGACCACGCCCCGCAGCGAGGTCGAGAAGCCCACGGACGGTCTCACACTCTTCTTCACGGACCTGGACCGCAGCCGCGTCGACATCCGCCCCATCCGTAAGATCGGCCGCAACGCGGTCTCCTCGAACGAACTCGTCATCGACGACCTCGTCGTCCCGGAGGCACACCGCGTGGGCGAGGAGGGGAAGGGCTTCTCCTACATCCTCGACGGTCTCAACCCGGAGCGGATGCTCATCGCGGCGGAGGCGCTGGGCATCGGTCGCGCAGCGCTGGCGAAGGCGACCGCCTACGCGAAGGACCGCGTCGTGTTCGACCGCGCGATCGGTATGAACCAGGGGATCCAGTTCCCGCTGGCGGACTCACTGGCCAAGCTGGACGCGGCGGAGCTGGCGCTGCGGCACGCCACGTGGACCTATGATCAGGGTCTGCCCAGCGGCCGGACCGCGAACACCGCGAAGTACCTGTGTGCCGAGGCCGGGTACGAGGCCGCCGACCGCGCCGTGCAGACGCACGGCGGGATGGGCTACTCCGAGGAGTACCACGTGGGCCGCTACCTGCGGGAGGTGCGGCTCATGCGCATCGCCCCCGTCAGCCAGGAGATGGTGCTCAACTACCTGGGCACGAAGGTCCTGGGCCTCCCCCGCTCGTACTGAGGAGAGACGTCCCCCGGACGAGGCCCGGGCCCGTGCAACGGGCCCGGGCCTCGTCGCGGGACGGCCGGGCCGAGCGCCTCACCCCCGTGCCGGGACGGAACCGCCCTTCCGCTGTCCCGCGGACACGCCCCAGGCCACCCCGGTGAAGGTCATGCCACCGGCCACCAGGCCGAGGACCACCAGCCAGTGCATCGTCGTCTCGATCCCCGCCCCGAAGATCGTGAAGCACACGAATCCGATGAGGGCCGTGATGCCCACGGCGATGCCGGCGGAGATCGCCGAGCGGTAGAAGTTGTCCTGGACGTCCGACTGTGCCTGCTGAGCCATGATGCGCCTCCGCATTCGAACCGATGTGACACTTCGCACACTAGGATCGAGAGCAGCACGCAGGACAGTTCCTCCCGGATCGGAGTGCAGACGTGGCAGACCACCCCCGGTACCGGCTCACACGCGGGGCCTTCGACATCATCTCCGCCTTCGGCTCGCTGCGCGCGGCGGCGCTTCCGGGTCCCGTCATCACCGCGGTCCTGGGCCTGCAGGGCCACCAGCCGTCCGCGGTGCGCAATCAGGTCACCCGCCTGGTGCAGAGAGGAATGCTCCGCCGGACGAAGGCGGGCACGACCTCGGTCTACTCCTTGGACGAGGCCATGCAGCACCGCTTCGACATGCTGTCCGCGGACGCCGCCGCGCCCCCGTTCACCGGGCGGTTCGAGGGGCTCGTCTTCGCGGTGCCGGAGACGCAGCGCTCGCTGCGGGACCGCATCCTCTACGTCGCGCGCTTCGCCGGGTACCGCCCGCTGCGGCCGGGGGTGCTCATCGGCTTCGCAGACGCGACGGACACCCTCGTCGCAGCACTCGCGACGGAGCTGGAGGAGGCCGGCGGCCCCCGCGCCAGCGCCGCCGGGGACGGGCTGCTGTGGGAGCGCTGCGCCCTGGTCCCCGCCGACCTCGCCCAGGCCCGCCGGTGGACGGACATCGCCTTCGACGTCCGCGGCCTGCACATGCAGCTGAGCGAGATCGAGGAGCTGGCCCGCCGTGCCCCGGAGCTCGCCGTCGACCACGTGTCCTACTACGACACGTTCTTCGACGTCTCCCAGCGGGTCATGGACTTCCCCTCGCTGCCGGTCGAGCTGACGCCCGGCCTGCGCGGCAACGAGCGCATCGGGGCGGCCATGGGAGCCCTCATCGGCCTGTTCGTCGAGCGCTTCGCCGCCGAGGTCGTCGAGACCGCCCTGGCACAGCCCAGTGCCGCTCTCATCGAGTTCCTGCCCGACGCCGTGTGGGCACCGCGCTGACCCGTCCCCGAAGACCCGCTCGCGCAGGCATCCCCACACAGAATCGTCCGCACAGATGCGGACGGCCGCCCCACCGCAGAGGGTGGGACGGCCGTCGTCGTGGTCCGGGGTCCGTCAGCCGGCCTGCGCCGCCCGTCGCTCCGCGATCTGCACGACGTTGACGAGCAGCATCGCCCGCGTCATGGGACCCACACCGCCGGGGTTGGGCGTGAACGCGGAGGCCCGCTCGCGCGCCTCCAGGGCGATGTCGCCCACGACCTTCGACTTCCCGGTCTCCGGGTCCGTCTCACGGGAGACGCCCACGTCGACGAGGATCGCACCGTCCTTGACCATGTCCGCCGTCACCATGCCCGCCTGACCGGCTGCCGCCACGATGACGTCCGCCTGGGCGACGAGCGCGGGCAGGTCCTGCGTCCCGGTGTGCGTGAGCGTGACGGTCGCATTGACAGACTTCCGGGTCAGCAGCAGACCGATCGGTCGGCCCACGGTCACGCCGCGGCCCAGGACGACGACGTGCTTGCCGTTCAGATCGATGTCGTAGCGGGACAGCAGCTCCACGATGCCCGCGGGGGTGCAGGGCAGCGGGGTGTCGATGTCCTCCTTGACCCGCAGGACCAGGTTGCCCAGGTTCTGCGGGTGCAGTCCGTCCGCGTCCTTCGCGGGATCGATGAGGCTGAGGATCCGGTTCTCGTCGATGCCCTTCGGCAGCGGCAGCTG
>DYUK01000248.1 GCA_020743695.1 Brevibacterium senegalense
CGCCCGCACCCGGGCGAGTGCCCGTGCCTCCTGCCCCGTCAGCGTGTCGAACTCACCGCGATGGGGCTTCTCCTCCCGCACCCACAGATCCCGGTGGTCGACGAGAGTCTGCTCGTCCATGAGGACGCTCGTGACCTGCGGCAGGTGCCTCCGCAGCCGGTGGAGGATCGCGAAGCCGTGCGAGTCCAGGTCGCCCCAGTAGAGGATCGGAACGTCCCGCAGCCACTCGACGCGCTCGAGGACAGACACCGCATACCCGGAGCCGTGCACCGCAATGACACCATCCCAACCCGGCAGCGCGAGCATCGATTCGAGGTTCTCGCTCACCAGCACGAGTCGCGGCCGCAGCGGCAGTCCCGCGATCTGCTCGAGCGGGGCGGCCAGATCGGTTAATCCGGCGAGAGCGGCCGTCCCGTCGACCGTGACGGCGTCGCCGCCCACGACCCCACTCATGTCCGCGACCGACCCCGACCCCAGAATCCGGATCCGTACCCGGTCCTCCGGATCGAGGATGTCGAGCACCCGCCCGCCCGTCAGCACCGTGTGCAGCGCGCTCACCAGCGATCGGTGCCGGGCGAACCACTTCGAGTCGACGCCGCGCAGCGGCATCTGGCGCGGCCGCATCCGCCCGCCCGGGTGCGCGGCCAGCCACGCCGCCGCCTCGAGCACCTGCGCGAACCCCGCCTCGTCCAGTCCCGCGATCGCCGCCCGGTGCCTGCGCAGCACCTGAGCCAACCCGTCGCCGAGGCCGTGGTCACCCGAGCAATCCGACTCACCGCCGCGCAGGAACCGCTCCCGCAGCTGCCGGGCCCGCTCCGCGAGGCTGCGCCACGCCGTGGCCGCCTCCCCTCCGGCGAACCGGGCGAGCGCCGCCGGGTCCGCCAGGCGCAGTCGCACGGGCACGGTCTGCCCGCCCACCCGCGACCACGCGCGGTGCTCCCAGTCGACGGTGGCCCCGTGCGCACCATCGACGGCCCGCCAGTCCCCCACCCAGGTGAGCACAGCGGCCCGGTCGGCCAGCACCTGCGCCTCCGTGGGCGACTTGAGCCCCAGCGCGAAGCCCTCGTCCACGGTCCCCGAGGACACGAGCAGCCCGGCCCAGTCTCCCGAGCGGGACCGCAGGCGCTTCGCGGCGGCGACCCGGGCCTCGGCGACGGTGATCATCCGGCCCCACCGGCAGAGTCCCCGTCACCGGCAGAGTCCCCGTCACCAGCAGAGTCCTCCGCCCACTCCATCGTCGACACGACGGACTTCTGCCGGGTGGGGTTCTCCACGGACGTCGCCGCACCCACGTACGGCTCGATCGTCTGCAGCAGCTTTTGCGGGGTCGCGAGGACCAGGTGGAATCCGAACGCGACGAACACGTCCAGTGCCATCCGCGTGTAGCGGGTGTCGGCCTTGTCGAACGCCTCGTCCAGGACGATCGTGCCGTAGCGGGACACGTCCTCGTCCGGCTCCGCCAGCTGGTACCGCAGGGCCGCGGCCAGGCAGAACACGACCAGCTTCTGCTGCTGCCCGCCGGACAGTGCGGCTCCGGAGTCGTACGCCGTCTGCGCCACGCCCGCCTCGTCGATCTCCTCCGCCAGGAACGTGACGTGCAGGCGCGTGTCCAGGCACTGGTTCCGCCACACGCGGTCGACGTGCTCGCTGGAGGCGAACCGGCGCATGAGCTCCGCGAGGATCCCGAACGTCGTCTCCGCCTGCTCCAGGTCCGGCTGCTCCCAGCTGCCGGCCGTGATCGACCGCAGGTCCTCGATGAACCGCTTGACGGTGTCCGACCGGCGCAGCTTCGGCTTGATCCGCAGGTACCGGCCCTCATCGAACTTCGACCGGCCCAGCGATTCGTTCACCCGGTCGACGCGGTCCTCGATCTCGCGGAACGAGCCCAGGATGTCGCTCAGCAGTTCGCCGATCAGGTCGCGCGACCGCTCCTGCAGCATCGTGAGGAACCGCGCCTCGTGCTCCGGCAGGCCGTGTGCCTCGATCCCCTCGAGGATCGCGAGGTAGCCGGCCCGGTCCGCGACGTCCGCGGTCAGATTCGCCGAGGCCGCAGGCCACCGCTCCTTGAACTGGACTGCCAGCCGGGTCAGGGCCGACTCCGCCCGGCCGGCCGCGGACCGCGCCCGGTCCTGCTCCTCGTGCAGTGCCGTCGCGACCTGCTGGCCCACGTCCGCGAGGCTCGCCCGGCTGATGCTGCGCTGGATCCGGCGGAAGCGCTCCTCGAGGATGCGAGCCAGCTCTGATGGGACCTCGGCGATCTGGCCGTCGCCGATCGCATGCTCCAGCTGCGCGATCTCCGCCTCGATCCTCTCCCGCTCCTGCCGGGCCTCGCGCAAGAGGTGACGGGCCTCCTCCGCTTCCTGCCGGGTGACGTCGCGCAGGTGGCGGGCCTCGTCCGCCGCCTCGACGGCTGCGGCGAGATCGCTGTCCTCCGCGGTCAGGGCCGTGAGCCGGCTCTCCAGGTCTGTGACGACGCGCTGTGCTGCGGCGCGGTCGACGGCGCTCCACGACTGCTCCCGGATGCTCGCCAGGACGCCGGCCCGGTGCTGGGCGCGGTCGCGCGCGGCGGTCGCCTCGTCGACGACCTTCTGCGCGGCCTCGCACTCCGCGTGGGCCTCCTGGCGCCGCGCGATGAGCGCCTCGACCTTCGCCTCCCGGTCGCCCAGCACCCAGTGGCTGCGGTCGTCGATCCGCGACCGGTCGTCCTTCTCGTACCGGGTGCGCGAGGACTTCAGCTGCCCGTTGATGGTGACGGCGCGGTGGTGTTCGTCCAGCGCGTCCGGCGAGTCGACGCACGCGATGTCGAAGCGCTCCGCCAGCGTTGCCCGCACCCAGTCGCCGAACCGGTCCTCCTTCACCTGGACGCGGTGGACCAGCGAGAGGTCGCTGCGCAGTGGCCGCGGCGGAGGCTGCTCCGCGGTGACCTCCTCGAACACGAGCCGCGCGCGGATCCGGTGGGCGTCCACCCACTGGCGGACCGTGCGAATGTGCTCGCTGCGGACCAGCAGGGTGAGCGCCAGCGGCCGCAGCACCCGCTCGATCGCACCGGTCCAGTCCGCATGCTCGCGCTTGACCTCGATGAGCTCCGCCGCGAACGGCAGCGCAGTCTCCGGCAGACCGGTCCCCGCACTGATCTCGCGGCGGACGGCCAAGAGGTTCCCGGGCACGGTCGAACCGCTGCGGCGCAGCTCCGCGATCGCCTCGTCGATCTCGCGCAGCTCGCGCCGGGCCGCGAAGTAGCGCTCGTTCTGCTGGTGCGTGGGCCCGCCGGGTCCGGACGCCTCGTCGAGGGTGCGGGTGATGCCGGTCTGCAACTCCGCGAACTCGGCCGCAGTCGTGGGGGCCGCGTCGATGCCCGCCTGCGCCAGCTGCCGCCGCAGCGACTCCCAGCGATCGTCGGTCTGCCGGGCGGCCTCGCGCGCATCGCGGATCCGGTCCTGGAGCGCCTCCGCGTCCGCGCCGCCGGCCTCCATGCTGCGGCGCTGTGCCGCGTCGAACGCGTCATCCGCGCTGCGGGCGGCCTCCTCCGCCTCCTCCACGTCCGCGGCCAGTCCGGACTGCTTCTCCTCCAGCTGGGTGCGCTCGATCCGGGCGAGGTCCAGGGCGCGCCGGCGCGTGTACGGGCGCACGGCCGCGGCCAGCTCACGGGCCCGCTCCGCCGTTTCGCGGGCGCTGTCGTACTCCGCGGACGCGGCCCGCAGCTGGGTCAGGTGGTCGCGCTGCATCCGCAGCTGGACGACGTGGGCGTGGGCGTCGTTGAGCTCGCCGAACTGCTCGACCGCCGTGTCCGCCAGGTCGAAGGTGCCGGGCCGCTCCAGCATGTGCTCCCGGAACAGCTGGTCGAGGCTGTCGAGGCTCTTGGCCGACTGCGTCTTGTGGAGCAGCTGCAGCGCGGACTCGTGCGCGATGCCGAAGACGCTGCGCAGCCGGGCGTAGAACTTCCCGTGCGTCCCGTTCGTCGTGATGACGGCGTCCGGGAGCGCGGCCTTCACCTTCCGGGCCTCGATCCCGCCGCGCGCGAACTCCTGGAGGTCCGCCAGATCGACCGCGGACCGGTCCAGCAGGCACAGGTCCGCGACGTCCGCGTTCGTCGTGCCGGTTCCGCGCAGGAAGAACAGCCGCACCAGCGAGACGGGCGCCTGGTCCGCCGCCTCGTACCGCAGCACGATGCCGCTCCACGTGGCGCCGGGTCGCAGGTAGCGGCTCACGACGCGGTCCTCGTCGTCGTCCGTCGTGCGCGACCACGCGCCGCGCACGTACGACACGATGCTGCGCTGGTCCGACCGGGCACCCGCCGACTGCGCGGCGACGTTGAAGCGCAGCCACTTGTCCGGGGTCAGCACCGCCGCGATTGCGTCCAGCAGCGACGACTTGCCGGATCCGGACGGTCCCGTGATGAGGTGTCCCTGCCGTGCGATGGGCAGCCGGTGGATCTCCTTGTCGAACGTCCCCCAGTTCGCCACCTGGATCTCCGACAGCCGCCACTGCGAGCGGGTCG
>DYUK01000249.1 GCA_020743695.1 Brevibacterium senegalense
ACCGGACACGCCCAGCGCGGGCACGACGCCGTGGCAGCCGGCCTCCCCCAGCGGTGCCACAGCGTCCGCGAGCGCCTCGTCGGCCTCGGCGGCATCGCAGACGAGCGAACCCGCAGCCCACACGGGCACGATGGCTGCGGCCGGACGGGGGTAGTCGGCGCCCTCGACCCCGTCCTCGTCGCTGTGGCCGCCCTCGTCGCTGTTGCCGTCGTCCCGGCTCGTGACGTCCACGGTCGCAGAGGCTCGCACCAGCAGCCCGTCATCCGCCGGCTGAGCGTCGAAGAGCGCGGAGATCCCGCCGATCTCCAGCGCCGGCAGGTCCGGCGCGACGAGCGTGCCGGCCAGTCCCACTGTGCGGGTGGCCCGCTGCTGGCGGGCCGCTTCCGCCTCCGCCGAGGCCGTGGCCGCCATCTCCGGATCCATCTCCGGGGCCGTCACCTCGACGGGCACGGGATCCGACGCGAGGTCGGTCCCCTGTTCGCAGCCGGACAGGACGAGCAGCCCGGCGCACAGCGCGGTCAGGACGATCGGACTCCTCATGGGGAAAGCCTACGACGCCGCCCTGTCTGCCCCGGCGCCCTCACCGGAGGAGCTGCGCGACGCGGCGCTGGGAGGCCAGCAGGACGTCGGCGATCGATTCGGCGCCCAGGTCCTCGAGACGGGTGGCCGGCAGCGACACGGACACGGCGGCCCGCAGCTCACCCGCACCGCCGAAGATCGCGACGCCCACGCCCGCGATGTCCGCGCGCCACTCCGCGTGGTTGACGGCGTATCCGCGGGTGATCGCGGCGGTCACGTGGCGCTCGATCTCGTCGCGGTCGAAGCCGGGCAGGTCCGCCTCCGCGTCGAGGATCTGCTGTCGCTGCGCCGGGGGCATCGCCGCGAGCATCGCGCGGCCGGAGGCGGTGCTGTGGTGGGGCACGCGGGTGCCCAGCGCCAGGAACGTGCGGATCGCACCCACCCCGTCCGCGCGCGAGACGACGACCTGCGCATCCCCGTCGCGCACCAGGAGGTGGACCGTCTCGCCCACCTCCTCCCGGATCGCGGTGAGCTCGCCCTGCATGAGGGTCGCGAGGTCGCCCGCCGGCGCGGACCGCATGCCCATGAGCAGCGCCTTGTTCGTGAGCGCCCACTCCGAGCGGCCGTCCGGGCTGGCCGTGAGCCACCCCGTCTCCCGCAGCGTCGAGAGGCAGCGCAGGACCGTCGTCTTGGGCAGCCCCGTGAGGCGCGCGGTCTCCGACAGGCCCACGGGCTGGTGGTCGGCGACGGCCTCGAGCACGGCAAGGGCGTTGACGACGCTCTGGATGGGCTGGGACATGGACGGGACTCCGATCAGGCTGGTCCGATCGCGGTTGACGCGGACCGTCGCGAGATCTACATTACCTAAGGAATGGACCACTGGTCCACTCAGCGGACCGCTCGATGCGGTGCGGCTCACGAACAACCACCGCCGAGGCCCCGCCCGGCGCGAAGGAGCACCTCCCGGTGACTGCGTCAGACCTCACCCAGCGGCTCGTCGACACGGCGACCGCGTGGGACCACCCCGAGCCCCAGGCCGCCGCCCGCGGCGCCGGCGTCGCCTTCGCGGACACCGTCGCCTGCGCGATCGCGGGCCTGGCCGACCCCGCCGTCGCCGCCTACGCGCGTGCGACCGGCCACTCCCCCTTCGACGCGACGATCCCCGCCGCGGACTGCGCACGGGCCACCGGTCTGGCCGCGCACGCGCTCGACTACGACGATGTGGACGACGCGACGATCAGCCATCCCTCGGCCGCGGTGGTCCCGGCACTCCTGGCGGTCGCGCAGACCCGTGAGGGCGATCGTGCCCTCGCTCCGTCCGCCACCGGCGCGGACGCTGTCACAGCGCTGCATCGCGGTCTGGCCGTGGGCCGGATGCTGGGCGAGGCGCTGGGCGTGCGCGCCCATTACGAGGCCGGCTGGCACACGACCAGCACGATCGGGACCGTGGCAGCCGCCGCGGCGGTGGGCTCGCTGGCGGGACTGGACGCCGCGCGGATGCGCACAGCGTTCGGCATCGCGGGGTCGCTGGCGCAGGGCAGCCGGCAGAACTTCGGCTCGATGACGAAGCCGCTGCACGCCGGGCAGGCGGCGCACAACGCGGTACTCGCGGTGTCGCTGGCACGGGAGGGCTTCACGGCGGACGCGGACCTCCTCGAGGGCCCGCTGGGGTTCCTCGCCCTGCATCGCGGACCGGGGACCGCTCCCCCGGTCACCGACGCGGATCCCGCGATGCCGCACCTGAACGTCAAGCTCTACCCGTGCTGCTACTACACGCACGCGGCGGCGGACGCGGCGCAGGAGGTCCGGGAGGCGCTGGCGAGTGGCAGTGCGATCGACACCGGTTCCATCCAGTCCGTCCACGTGACGGTCCAGCCCGGCGGACTGGCACCTCTCATCCACCCGCGCCCCGCCGACGGGACGCAGGCGAAGTTCAGCATGGAGTACGTCATCGCCGCGATGCTGACGGACGGCGCGGTCACCCTGGGCACCTTCGCCCCGGAGACGGTCTCCCGGCCCGACCTCCAGGACCTGCTCACCCGGGTCACGACCGCCGAGGCCCCGGTCCCGCCCGCGGGCCCCGCCGCCTGGAACGCCGGTTACGCCGTCATCGAGGCGACGCTGGCAGACGGCAGCACTGTCACCCGCCGCGTCGCCCGTCCCCGCGGTCATGCGACCCGTCCCGTCGACGACGCCACGCTGCGGGCGAAAGTGGACGACTGCCTGGACTACGCCGGTGCGGACACCTCACGTGCCGCACAGCTCTTCGAGACGCTCGTGCACGTGGCGGAGCAGGGGTCCCTCGCAGACGTCGCCGCGCTCGTCGCGACGGTCGCGGAGTCCCGTGGTGAGTCCCGCGCAGAGACAGGAGCCGCACTGTGACCGAGCCACGCACTGCGACCGACCCCCTCCGCAGACCCCTCGACGGGGTCCTCGTCGTCGCGCTGGAGCAGGCGGTCGCCGCTCCGTTCGCCTCGCGGCAGCTGGCCGATCTGGGCGCCCGCGTCATCAAGGTCGAGCGCCCCGGCGGGGGCGACTTCGCCCGCGCGTACGACGCTCACGTCGACGGGACCTCGTCCGCGTTCGTGTGGCTGGGCCGCGGCAAGGAGTCGGTCGTCCTCGACCTCAAGGACGAGGAGGGACGCCGCCGCCTCGAGCAGCTGCTGGAGCGGGCGGACGTCTTCATCCAGAATCTGTCCCCGGCCGCAGCGCGCCGTGCGGGGCTGGACCCTGATTCCGTGCAGGAGCGCCACCCCCATGTCATCGCGTGCGGGATCTCCGGCTACGGAGAGGACGGCCCCCTGGCGACGGCGAAGGCCTACGACCTCCTGGTGCAGGGCGAGTCCGGACTCATCGACCTGACCGGCGACGGCGAGATGCGCGCGAAGGTGGGCACGTCCATCGCGGACATCGCCGCCGGGTCGTACGCGTACTCCTCGATCCTCGCCGCCCTCCACCACCGCCTGCGGTTCGGCGAGGCCCTGCCCGTGAAGATCTCGATGCTCGAGGCCCTGGCGGAGTGGGTGAGCTACCCGTACCTCTACGCCGCCCACTCCGGTGCGGCCCCGCTGCGGCGCGGCACCTCGCACGCGACGATCGCCCCCTACGGCGCATTCGCCACCGGGGACGGCGGGCGGATCCTCTTCGCCGTCCAGAACGACCGGGAGTGGCGCCGCTTCTGCGACGTCGTGCTGGGCGACCCCGCCCGCGCGGACGACCCCCTCTTCGCCGACCAGCCCCGCCGCGTCGCGCACGCCGACGCACTCGAGACCCTCATCGAGGAGCGGCTGTCGGCCCTCACCGTCGACGAGGCCCGCGCCCTCCTCGAGCAGGCGGACGTCGCGGTGGCCCGCCTCAACGGCATCGCAGACCTGGGCGAGCACGAGCAGCTGCGGGCCCGGGGGCGCTGGATCGACACCCCGCACCCCGGCGGCACGGCAGAGACCCTGCTGCCCCCGTGGAGCGTGCCCACCGCCGGAGGCGACCGGGACCCGGGCGGCGACCACGACCTCGGCGGCGTCTTCGGTGCCGTCCCCGCCCTGGGCGAGCACACGGAGTCCGTCCTCGCCTGGCTGGATGAGGACCCGGAGCCCGGCGCACCCGCCGACCGACACCCCACACACCCGACACCCCACCGTCCGCAACCCCAGAGGAGCCCCGCATGACCACGACGTACGACGAGACCGAGACCCGGAAGGACCTGCGCAGCCTGGTCGACCAGATCTGCAGGGACTTCCCCGACACCTACTGGCAGAAGGTCGATGCGGAGGACGCGTACCCGGAGGACTTCGTCCAGGCGCTGACCGCGACTGGCGCCCTGGGCGCGCTGATCCCGGAGGAGTACGGGGGTCTGGGCCTGGGTCTGGGCGACGGCTCCGCGATCCTCGAGCAGATCAACTACAACGGCGCGAACTCCGGTGCGATCCATGCACAGCTGTACACGATGAACGCCGTCCTGCACCACGGCAGCGAGGAGCAGAAGAAGCAGTACCTGCCCCAGGTCGCGACGGGCGAGCTGCGCCTCCAGGCGTTCGGTGTGACCGAGCCGGGCGCCGGCACGGACACGACGAGCCTCTCGACCACCGCGGTGCGCGACGGCGACGAGTACGTCGTCAACGGCCAGAAGGTGTTCATCTCCCGCGTCCAGCAGTCGGACCTCATGCTGCTGCTGGCACGGACGACGCCGCTGGATCAAGTGCAGAAGAAGTCCGACGGACTGTCGCTGTTCCTCATCGACATCCGCGATCTGCCGGGGCTCACGATCAACCCCATCAAGACGATGATCAACCACGCGACGACGGAGCTGTTCTTCGACGACATGCGCATCCCCGCCTCGTCGCTCATCGGCGAGGAGGGCAAGGGCTTCAAGTACATCCTCACCGGCATGAACGCGGAGCGGATCCTCATCGCCAGCGAGTGCATCGGCGACGGCCGCTGGTTCATCGAGCGCGCCGTCGAGTACTCGAAGGACCGCGTCGTCTTCAACCGTCCCATCGGCTCGAACCAGGGCATCCAGTTCCCCATCGCCCGTGCGCACGTCGAGCTCGAGGCCGCTGACCTCATGCGCTGGAAGGCCGCCGACCTGTTCGACGCGGGCAAGCCCTGCGGCGCGGAGGCGAACATGGCGAAGATGCTGGCGTCCGAGGCGTCGTGGCAGGCGGCGGACACCTGCCTGCAGACGCACGGCGGCTTCGGCATGACGCAGGAGTACAACATCGAGCGGAAGTTCCGCGAGACGCGCCTCTACCAGATCGCCCCGATCTCCACGAACCTCATCCTGTCGTTCGTGGGCCAGCACGTGCTGGGCATGCCCCGCTCGTTCTGAGTCTCACGGGACGAACCCGGACCTCCGGGTCCGCGGACCCGCCCCTACACTGACTCCCGGTCCGCACCCGGACCCGCCATCTCCAGCGCTCCCCCGTCCGGCACACCCCCGCCGGACGGGGCGACCGCGCCGGGCGACGACGCCCGGCCGCGCACCTGATCCGTGCGTCACCGCCGTCGCACCTCTCACCCGAACCCCACAGGAATCAGATTCCATGTCACCCACACCACCGTCGCTCGGTCGGAGGTCATTGCTGACCCTCGCGGCCGCGGCGCCCCTGCTGGCCGCCGCCGGCTGTGCCCCCGGCGCGGCCGCAGACGGCCTCCGCCCCGACGGCGCGCTGCGCGTCGCCACCTAC
Organism: Brevibacterium senegalense; assembly: GCA_020743695.1. GTDB lineage: Bacteria > Actinomycetota > Actinomycetes > Actinomycetales > Brevibacteriaceae > Brevibacterium > Brevibacterium senegalense_A. The sequence goes on from DYUK01000249.1 coordinate 5,703, forward strand.
ATCACCCCCGGCTACACGGACCTCTACCCCGGCATCGAGCGCTTCAACGAGGTGCTCGATGAGCATCTGGGCGCGGGCATCGTCGACTTCTTCGACTCCGGCGCGCTCCTGAATGCGGAGCAGCTGGTCCCCGGAATGCTGCGCGGCATCACGGATGTGGGGTTCCAGACCTCCAGCTACGTCTCCGCGAGCTTCCCGATCCTGGGCGCGGCGGAACTGCCCTTCATCAACGACGGGTTCGAGCAGATGCGCCGCGCGCTGGCACCCGACTCCCCGCTCATCGCCCTCATCAACGAGACGCTGGAGCCGCAGGGCATGTCGAGCATCGGCGCGATGCCGTGCACGGAGCAGTGGATCTTCACGGTCGACCGGCCGATCACCGCCCCGGACGACCTGCGCGGGCTTCGGATCCGCACCGCCGGCCACGTCGAGGGCGAGATGGTGAAGTCGATGGGCGCCGCCCCGGTCTCCATGTCCTCGGCGGAGCTGTACGAGGCCCTGGAGCGCGGCACGATCGACGGCATGGTGTCCTACCTGGGCACGATCGTCTCCCGCGGGCTGCAGGACATCCTCAAGTACGGCACCCGCGCGCACTTCGGCGCCTACAGCGTAGACGCGTACGCGAACACCGCCTGGCTCCAGGACACCTCGTCCGAGGTCCAGGACGCCCTGCACGACGCCGGTGCCGTCTACGCCCAGGAGGGCACGGACACCCAGTTCAGGATCTACGAGGACGACTACCTGCCCCTCGTCGAGGAGTCCTCGCTGGAGGTCATCGACCTCGATGAGTCCCAGACCGACGCGTTCCGCGACGCGACCGGCTCCGTCGTCGACTGGTGGAAGTCGAAGGTGGGCGATGACGATCTCGCCGACCGCGCACTGGCACTCGTGAAGGAGGCGTGATGCGGAAGACGTTCGACTCCCTCCTCTCCGTCACCCAGGCCCTCCGCATGCTGTCGGGAATCGTGATCGTGGCCGTCATGCTCATCACCGGCTACGACGTCGTCATGCGGTACGTGTTCGCGCGTCCGCTCGACTGGTCGATCACGATCTCCATGGTGGGGCTCGTGACGATCGTGCTGCTGACCGTCCCGGACCTCGAGGCCCGCAACGAGCACATCGCGATGGACCTCTTCTACCGGGGCTTCGGACC
>DYUK01000250.1 GCA_020743695.1 Brevibacterium senegalense
CCCGCGCCGGCAGGGCCGAACAGCACTGCGTCGATGCCCTCATCCGCCAGCAGCGCGCAGTCGGTCCAGAACTGCTCGCCCCGGACCACGGGCCCCGACCCGACGACACCGGCCGCGCCGGCACCCCCGATCCCCGCCTCCCGGCACGCCTCCGTCAGCGCCTCGACCACGGCCGATCCCTCCGCCGTCGCGAACGGCGGTCGCTCGAAGAGCACATCCAGGTCGTACGCGAACGCCTCGTCGTCGCGGGCCATCGCCTCGAGGATCCCACTCAGCTCCGCCTCGAACGTCGCCGCGTCCTCGCCGGGCCGCGTCCGCCGCTCGATCGTGACGGTGCAGGAATCCGCGTAGCTGGACGCCTCGACGCCCCCGGTGATGATCGACGCGTGCACGCTGCCGGTCTCCACCAGCGGGTCCGCCTCCCCCGCGGCCAGCCGCTCCTGCAGCCGTCCGATCTCCGTCAGCAGCCGCCCCGCCTTCACGATGGGGTCGACCCCCAAGTCCGGCCGCGACCCGTGCGCCGCCACTCCGTCGATCCGCACCCGCGCCCACGCGAACCCCCGGTGCGCGACGACGACGTCCTCGTTCGTGGGCTCTGCGACGAGCGCGGTCGCGACCTGCAGACCCTGCTCCCGCATGTGGGCGAGCACCTGCTCCGTCCCCGCGCTCACGTCCTCCTCATCCGCGACGAGCGCCAGGACGATGTCGCGCCGGTGCGGCCGCGCGGCCACCCGCGCCGCCGCGACCATCATCGCGGCCAGCCCGGCCTTCATGTCGTAGATCCCGCGCCCGTGCATCCGCCCGTCCGCGACGACCGGGTCCAGCCCGTCGCCGTCGTAACTGTCGAGCGACACCGTGTCGAGGTGACCGTTGAGCATGATCCCGAGGCCGTCGTCACCGCCCGCACCCCGTGCCACTGCCAGCACGGACGGGCGGCCCGGCGTGGGTTCGACGCGCGTGCAGTGGAATCCGCGGGCACTCAGCCACTGTGCGACGAAGTCCGCGACCTGTGACTCCCCCGCACCGCCGGGGACCAGCCCCGGGTTCACCGAGTCGATCCGGACGAGGTCCGCGGCGAGCGCGGTGACGTCGTCACGTATCGCCTCGTCCTGCATCGTCGTCCGGTCCCGTGGCGTCTCGTCCCGAGTCACGTCGTTTAGGTTCTGCTCCGTCATGTCAGCTCCTCCGGCAGCGGGTTGGCGGCGCGTCCCTCCGTGCTGAGCAGGAGGATGCGCGCCCCGTCCTCCAGCAGACCGTTCTCCCGCAGCACGCGGACCGCGGCCAGCGACGAGGCGCCGCACGGACCGCTGTCGACACCCATCGCCTCGAGGTCGCGGACGGCCTTCGCCGTCTGCGCGTCCGTCACCACGGCGCTCAGATCGACACCCGCGTGCAGCACCGGCCACGACGAGGCCGCGACGGTTCCGCAGTTGAGGCCCGCCATGATCGTGTGCCCGGTCTCGACGGACACGGGCTCATCCGCCCGCAGCGACGCCTGCAGGCACGCGGCGACGTCCGGCTCCGCAGTCACGACCTGCGGTGCACCGTCCGCAGGGACTGCCGCGCCCGAGGTCCCGGTCGGGTTCCCCGCACCGGTCACCGCCGCGGGTTCCTCCACCCCCGCGAACCCGCCGGATCGTGCGAACCGGACCACGGCCTCGGCGAAGGCACCCACGCCGGTGGGTGCGGTCACGAGGGTGGGAGCCGGGGCACCCGCGTCTGCCAGTTGGGCGGCGGCCTCGGTCAGCACGGTGCCGTAGCCCTCGACGATCCAGGCGGGGATCTCCTCGTAGCCGGCCCACGACGTGTCCTGGACCAGGAGCGACCCTTCCGCCTCCGCCTGCTGCGCGGCGTGGGCGACGACGTCGTCGTAGGACAGGTCGAGGACGGTCGCGGTCGCGCCCTCGGAGCGGATGCCCGCGATCGCCTCCTCCGACACACCGGCGGGCAGGAAGATCCGCGCGGGCAGGCCCACGAGCGCGGCGGTGTGGGCGACGGCCCGGCCGTGGTTGCCGTCCGTCGCGGCGACGAGCTCGCGCACACCGGTCTCCTGGACCCGTGCGGCGATCTCGTCGAACGGGAGCACCGCGCTCTCCCGGGACTCCGTCCCCAGTCGCGCGGACAGGGCCCGAGCGATCGCGTGCCCCGCGCCCAGCATCTTGAAGGCAGGCAGACCGTAGCGTGCGGACTCCTCTTTGACCCACACGCGGTCCGCTCCCAGTTCGCGGGCGAGCGCGGGCAGCTCGACCAGGCGCGTGGGCGCATAGCCGGGGATCGACCGGTGGAAGTCGAGCAGCGTTGGTGCGGCCTCGGTCGTCCATGCCCGGGCCTGTGGGCGGGCGAGGACAGCGGCCGGTGCGGGGTCCGCGGAGCCGGCCGCGGCCTCGGCGGCGATGTCCGGGGCCGGATTCTGATCTGTCATCGTGTCTCCTCCTGGGCGAGTCGGATGATCGTGTTCGCGAGCACAGCAACGCGCGTGCGCAAGGATTCCGCGCGCTCCGTCTGCCACGCTAGGCCGCGACGACCCGTCAATCGATAGGATGAGTCTGAACGGTACCGATCACTTTCTCTGATCGATGAGGAGTCCGCCCGTGTACGACCTCCACCGCATGCGGCTGCTGCGCGAACTCGCCCATCGCGGCACACTGGCCGCCGTCGCGCGGGCGCTGGATCTGAGCCCCTCCGCGGTCTCGCAGCAGTTGAGCCTCCTGGCCCGCGAGGTGGGCGAG
>DYUK01000251.1 GCA_020743695.1 Brevibacterium senegalense
TCCGCCCACAGGGTCTCGAGCGTCATCCCGCGCAGATCGCGGACGATGTGCGGAGCCTGCTCGCGCACCCGCCCCGGATACGGCAGTCGCCGGGACTCGACCGGGCTCATCCGCACGAACTCGCTCACCAGCCCGTGGTCCCGCGCCCAGGCGCCGAAGCCGCGGTGGAACGCCGCCCGCAGCGCCTCGGACGACCGCTGCGCCAGCGGTCCGCCGTACAGCAGGACCGTGTACGCGTCCCACAGTCCCTCCTCGACCGGCCGGCCGCACGCGTCCGCGACGATGGGGCGGGCCAGGAGCGCATGGAGGATCTCCTCCCCGTCGATCCCCCGCAGGTGCGCGCACAGCGGCACCTCGCCCGGACCGGCGAACGCCTGCAGGAACCCCGGATGGCTGAACGGATCGCCGCCCGCCATCCGCTCCCACGCGGCCGTCCACTGCGCGCGGTCGGACGGGTCACGGCCGTCCCACACCTCCACCCGTCCCAGGACCGGGTGACCGCCCCAGTCGACCCGGTCGACATCGGCTGCAGCGGGGTCACCGTGGCCCTCGCGGCCGGGACCCGCGCCGCCGTGCGGTCGCGTCCCCCTCACCAGCGCTGTGTCAGCTCGCATGACGGATCGCCTCCACGGCCTCGGCGACGGCGGCCTGCGTCGTCACGATCGGGATCTCCTCCGTGCGGAACGCGCAGGCGGAGTCGACGAAGGACTCGACGGTCTCCAGCGGTGCATCGGCCGCCGGCACGGTGTCGATGTCCAGGGTGGGGACGCGGACCCGGCTGATCTGGTCGTGGACCTGCACGTCGTCGCTCTCGTAATCGCCGAACAGCTCCTCGTCAAGCTTCTCGCCGGGTCGCAGCCCCGTGAACACGATCTCCGAGTCCGCGTCCGCCAGTGCGATGAGGTTCTTCGCCAGGTCGACGATCCGCACGGGCTCGCCCATGTCGAGCACCATGACGTGCCCGTTCTCGCCGATCACCGCCGCCTGGAGGACCAGCTGGCAGGCTTCCGGGATCGTCATGAAGTACCGGGTGACGTCCGGGTCCGTGACCGTGAGCGGCCCGCCGGCCCGCAGCTGCGCGCGGAACGAGTCCAGCACGGACCCCCGCGAGCCCAGCACGTTGCCGAACCGCACGGACAGGTACGTGCCGGGCACGCGGCGGGCGTATTCCGCGACGAGGCGCTCGCCCAGCCGCTTGCTGCGGCCCAGCTGGCTGGTGGGCGCGGCCGCCTTGTCCGTCGAGATGTTCACGACGGCGGTGACGCCCGCGCGGTGCGCGGCCCCCAGCACGTTGAGCGTGCCGTGGACGTTCGTCTTCCAGCCCTCCAGCGGGAAGCGCTGGAGCATCGGCAGGTGCTTGAGAGCGGCCGCGTGGAACACGATGTCCGGTCGCGCCTGGGCGAACACGCTATCGAGCGTCTGCCGGTCGCGGATGTCCGCCAGCACCGTGTCCGGCGAGGTCAGCAGCGCGGATCCGCGGATCGAGAGCTCGACGCCGTGCAGCGCCGTCTCGTCCCGGTCGAGCATGACGAGGGCGGCCGGCTCCAGCGCGTGCAACTGGCGGCACAGCTCGCTGCCGATCGATCCGCCGGCGCCCGTGACGAGGACGCGCTTCCCGGTGATAGCCGCGCGGATCTCCGTCAGATCCGTGTGCAGCGGGCTGCGGCCGATGAGGTCCTCGACGCGCAGATGGCGGATGTCGCCCAGCTCGATCGGACGGGACACCAGTTCGCTCACGGACGGGATCGTCCGCATCCACACGCCGGTGCCGGTGAGCCGGTCACGGCAACCGCGCAGGAACGCGGCGTCCGACTGCGCGATCGCGACGACCACCCCGCGCACCCGAGTGCGGTCCGCGATGTGCGCCAGCTGGTCCGTCGTCCCCAGGACCCGCAGACCCTCCAGCCTGAGGAACCGCTTGTGCGGATCGTCGTCGACGAAGCCCACGGGGGTGAAGGCGCTGTGCGGGTCCGCCAGCATCTGCCGCGCCAGGGAGATCCCCGCATCGCCGGCCCCCACGACCAGGACAGGCTCGCCGGACGCGGGCCGGCGCGCACTGTCATGGGCCAACCGGATGAGGTACCGGCTGCCGCCCATGAGTGTGAGGGCCGCGAGGGACGCCAGCAGCACCAGGGCGGGTGCGTGCCACAGGAACGCGGTGACGACCGCCCCGGTCGCGCACACGGACAGTCCCGTCGCGCCCAGCTCGCTGAAGCTGCCGTACAGGTAGCGGCGGCCGTACAGGCGCAGGGCCCGGCCCACCAGGATCTGGACGAGCCCGGCCAGAAGGATGACGGGCAGGATGCCGGCCACCCCCACATCGGCTTCGTCGACCAGGGCCCAGGCAGCGGCCAGCGCGGCGGCCCAGGCGGCGCAGTCCACCACCGCCTGCAGCCCGTACCGCCGGGCCCATGTGCGCTGGGTGAGCCGATGGCTCCAGTTCTCGCGCGGAACAGCGGGCTCCGGCTCCGCTGCTCTGCTGTCTCCGACGACCGTCATGATGGTCCCTCCCCGCAGGCCCTTCCGTGTGGACAGCCGCTCGGACGTGGACCGCGGATCGATGCCGATCGACCGCGGGAGGAGCGACTGCACCGTCACGCTAGGGGCGTGGAACCGGCCGGGGACCGGCGTCGCGGGTGCCTCTGCGGCAGACCGCACGGACCTGCGGGGACCCGCGGGAAGGCGGGCCGACTGCGATCAACCGGCGACGACCTCGGCGGTGTCGTTCAACTTCGCGACGAGCTCTGTGCGGGACCGGACGCCGAAGCGGCGGTAGATCCCGGTCAGCCGGATCTCGACCGTGCGGAGGGAGACGAAGATGCGGTCCGCGATCTCGCGGTTGCGCAGGCCCTCGCGGACCAGGTCGATGACCGCGAGCTCCTCCGCGTTCAGTTGCGCCAGCACCGGGTGCGCGGGCCGGACGACGGGCGCTGCGGCCTCCTGCGCGACGGCGAGCGCCCGCTCCTGCGCTCGGTCGCCCGCGCGCAGGGCGTGGGTGCGAGCCTGGCCGCGGACGTCCGCGGCCTCCGCGGTGGACCCCAGCTCCTGCAGGCGGTCGGAGAAGGCCGCGAGCGTCCGCGCGCGTTCCAGATCGGAGTCCTCGGCCCGCCAGCCGCGCAGGATCCGGCGGAACTGCTCGAGGGACTCCTCGCCGGTCGCCAGCCACGCCTCGCACCGCTGTGCGGCGAGTTCGCCCCAGCGCGACGGGAAGCGGGTGAGACGCGAGCGGAACCGCTGGAGGACCAGCACCGCGTGCTCGCGGCGTCCCACCCGCACGAGCGCCTCGATGAGGTCCGGCTCGTGGCCGATCACCGCGGGATCGATGTCGCCCGGTGCCAGCTCGTCGCACCGCTGCAGATGCCGGACCGCGTCCGCGGCCCTCCCCCGCACCAGCAGGTGCGCGCCCTGGAGGGCCGTCAGGTGCGCGAGTGCGCCGCGGTCCCCCGTCGCCGAGGCCCTGCGCACCAGTTCCTGTCCGACCGCCTCCGCCTCCCGGTCCCGTCCCTCGTCCAGGAGTCGCCGGCATTCGAAACGCAGGTGCTGGTCCTCCCGGAAGGGCAGGCCGGGGCGCTTGCGGCGGGTCGCCGTGTCGATGAGACCCGGGACCAGGTGCAGGTTGCCCGCACGGATCTCCAGATCCGCGCGCAGCAGCGGGATGACGGGGTACCACAGGTGAGTGTCGTCCAGACGACGCTCCAGGAGCTCGAAGACCTCCCGCGCCGGGTGGTGGTGCTCCGTCATCGTGAGCGCCCGCGCAGTCGTGAGGGCCGTGAAGGCGGTCATCTCGTCCGTGCGGGGACCCACCAGACGCTGGTAGGCCTCCAGCGCTCGGTCCCCGCGGCCCCGGTACCCGTCCAGCATGACCTGCGCCGCGTGATGCAGGGGCACGACGTGCTCCGTGTGCGGGACCCCGCGTGCCAGCGCGTGCTCGAGGAGGGCGCCGGCGTCCTGCACCAGGCCCTCCGCCTCCGCCAACTCGTACCGCTCCGCGTGGGACAGGGCGAGGATCAGCTGGAGACGGGCGACCGCCACCGGCGCCGACTCCGCCTCGTGCCGGCCCCACAGGTGCCGCACACCGGCGGGGAGCCGCCCTCGGTGGAAGTACTCCGCCTGGACCGTGACCGCGAGCGCCTCCAACTGGAGGCGCACGTCGTCCGCGCCGTCTGCGAAGCGCACGTAGCGCTCCGCGAAGATCGCGTCGCCGCGCATGAGCATCGCGGAGGCCAAGCGGATGAGAGGCGCGGCCTGCTCCCTGCGGTCGGTCGAGAGGGTGAGGGCGCGCTCGGCGAACGTGACGCCCGCATCGACGAAGCCCGCCGTGACGAGGAGCCGCGCGTCGCGCAGCAGCGGGCCGGCGGGATCGGCCTCGAACTCCGTGAACGACCGGTGCCAGCGCACGATCGCCTCATCAGTCGACCGGAACCCGCCCCCAGCGGGGGCGGGTGTCGACCGGGGCCCGGCCGCGGCCTCGGCGACGGGGGCGGCAGTGCCGGCCACGGCCTCGGCGACGGGGGTCGTCTCCTCCGTGCCCGCGGCGATGATCTCGCGGCGCAGGGCGCTGCGCTGGGCGGCCGTCATGCTCCAGTGCAGGGCGGACCCCAGCAGCACGTCGCCCAGGACGAGGTAGGGGCCGTGCTGCTCGAGGACGCCGCGCGCCTTGAGCTCCAGCACCTCCTCCCAGTGCGGGGCGTAGCGGCGGTGCAGCAGGCGCAGGGGCGTGAGCGGGGACAGCGAGACCGCCCGGAGGAGCTCGTGCACCTCCGGCGAGGCGTCCGCGACGGTGTCGAGCGCGGAGCGTGCGGCCGCGTCGCTCACGCGCACGGGGCGCGGGAACGGGGCTTCGCCGCGGCGCTGGCGGTCCGTCATGAGCGCGAGGATGCTGCCCAGCACCAGGGGACTGCCGCCCGAGGCGTGGGCGGCGGTGGCGGCGGCGTCCTCGCTGATCGCGTCCTCGACCATGCGGGAGGCGAGCTCGATCGTCGCCTGCCGGTCCAGGGGTCGCAGCACGATGGAGGGAACGCCGCCCAGGGGCCCGTCCTCACGGACGCGGCGAGCGGTGACGACGGCGCGCAGCCGCGAGTTCGTCATGCGGCGCAGCATGTGGCCGAACACCTCCTGCGAGTCCGCGTCCAGCAGGTCGAAGCCGTCGAACACGGCCAGGACCGGGCGCGGCAGGTGGGTGGTGAGGACGACGTCGATGGCTGCCTCGGCGGCTTCTGCTGGCGGGACGCCGGACTGCGCGATCCGGGTGAGCGCGTCGACGAAGTCCGCGTCACCCAGCGTGCGCAGGGCGGCGATCGCACCGCGCACGCCGGACATCGGGATGCCCGAATCCGCGCGGCTGCACGGGATCCGCACCACGACCGCGTCGACCTGCGCGATCAGCTCCTCCACGAGCGCGGTCTTGCCCATCCCCGCGCCGCCGATCACCGCGACGTTGAGGCGCTGCTCGATCATCGATCGCAGTCGCGCGAGTTCCCGCGGCCTGGCCTCTGCCACCATCGTCCATCCTCCGTCATCCCGGGTGCGGAACGAGGCCGAGCAC
>DYUK01000252.1 GCA_020743695.1 Brevibacterium senegalense
GCAGGTACGGTGCCTCCGGCGGACGCGTGGCAATCAGAGGGAATGCTCGCGGGTGGTCAGCCTCCACATCCCGCATGGCATGGGCGACGGTGCGGAGGTACTCCTCCCAGGTGTCCGACCCGGCGACGATGCGGGGATCATCGAGGACTTCGTCGACGAGCCTCTCGACCACCGCGGCGAGCAGGTGGTCCTTGCCGTTCACATGGCGGTATAGGGCCATCGCCTCGACCCCGAGGTGCGAGCCGAGCCGCCGCATCGTCAACGATTCCGGACCGTGCGTGTCGATGTACTCGGTCGCGGCCTCGAGGATCCGCGTGCGGCTGAGCCTTCCAGACATCGATTCCCCTCTCGCCGCGGGGAGCCGGGGCCCGATCGGGCCCCGGCCGTTGTCGCCTACGTGATCGTCTCTCGCGGGTCACCGCTCCGTCACGAAGCGGTGGAACTCCTCCGGCAGTACCGCGTTCACGTCCAGGAACTGTCCATCGCTGAGGGCTTCCCGCAGGGTGGTGAGAACCGCGGTCGCCGCCTTCTCCGCCGCACCCTCATCGATGCTCAGCTCCGTGGCGACGGCTGAGACGAACTGGGAGGCGGAGAACGACTGGGAGGTCTCGCGGGCGGTCAGCATCGGCCCGATCCCCTGTGACAACTGGGATGCGGCGTCCTTCAGCTGGCCACGGAGGTCCAGCGTGCCGAAGATCCCGAGAACGGTGCTCGTCACACGCGAGGCTTCGTCGGTGCTGTCGAGGTCCGCGCGGCGCTGCACGCGGGTGATGTACTCATCTGTCTGCATGGGTCCTTCCGTATCCGGCCCATCGAAGAGCCGACGTCGTGTCGTCCAGCGGTGTCACCGCTGCGGTTCGAAGAGCGGCGCGAAACCGGTCGACAGCTGTGCCCGCACATCTGCGATCTCTCCTTCGGAGACCGACTGGGCCAGCGTTGCGAAGACTGCCCGCACCCAGGCGGATGCCTCATCTGTGCCGGTGCCCGAGCCCAGCTGGCCCGCGACTCGCCGCAGGAAGTCGTCGACATCGTCGACGAGCGGCTCATGAGCGCCATGGCGCGTGAGGGGCTCCGCGAGCTCCTGGGGCAGCTGATCGGCGAGGTTCTGCGCCTCGCCTCCTTTGAGGCGCTTGCCGAGGTTCTCCAGGATCGTTCGGGTCACCTCGGTCGCCCGGTCTGCGTCGCTCGGTCCTCCGAGCTGTGTCACGGTCTTCACGAATTCGTCTGTGCGCATGCGCTTCCTCCTTCGCGATGTCGTACTGATGCGGGAGCGCCGGAGAGCGTGCTCAGCGGTGGACGCCGCCCGGGGCGTCGCCCTCGGGCTCCTGGGGCACCGCCTCGACGACCTGCTCCTTGTTCTCGAAACGTCGATCGGGCATCGTCCGCAGCGCCTGCAGGGTCTTCGCGTCCGCGCCCCGGGTGGAGGCGTATTCGATCAGTTCGTCCTTGGTCGCGGGGAAATCGACTCCCTGCAGCGCCTTCGCGGCGCGGAGCTCATCGCGTGCAGTCATGATTGACCTCCTGTGTCATCTGAGACGTTGCGGGCAACTCTCGTCGTGCTCGCGGTCGTGCCGTCACTGGTCCGGTACCTCGAATCGAAGGATCGCGGCGATCCCGTCCTCGACCTGAGAATCGATCAGTGCGGCCTCGGCGTCGGTCCGGACGCTCGCGGCGAGGACCTCGGCCTCGCGTGCGGCGCTCCGGTCGTACTCGAGCAGAAGTGTCTCCACGGCTGCCATCTCCAACGCTTTGCTGGTGCGGTCAGCCCCTTCGACCGCCAGTCCGTGCGCCTGTGCGGTGCCGAACTGCTCGGCGCGCTGCTGCGCCGCACCGGTGCTGAGGTCCTCCGCGAGGCGGTGGAGTTCGTTCGCCAGTGCCTCCTCTGCTCCGTCGTCGTCCACTCCACCCGCATCGGTCTCTGTGAAGTGGTCCTGGAGTGCTGGGGGCAACTCGTTCCGCAGCGCCGTGCGGCCTTCCACTCCGCCAGCCAGGACGACGAGGTCGGGCTTCCACGCCTTCGCCACGGCGTCCATGTGGTCGGCGACCTCGCGGAGGTTCTGCTTCACGACCTCATCGGCCCTGCGCTGGATGTTCTTGTGCGACAGAGCGCCCTCGCGCGGCTTGTGCACGCTCTCGGGGTCCTCGGACGCGTCGCCCACATGGTCCTCGGCCTGTGTTTCGGCGGTCGTCGACTGTGTGACGACCACCTGCCGCACGACTGCACCGTGCTGGTCCGCGATCGCGACCAGGAGTCGCACGGAGCGTGCCTGTTCGCGGACGAAAGCACCGAGCTCCGGTTCATTGCCCAGATGGGCCGCATCGCCAGCACCCAGTGCGGCGTCCCACGCCTCGTCGAGGACCACGCTCGTGGCGTCGGCCACCAGGACGCGTCCGTTCGACTGGATCTCGCCGGGTTCTTCTGCGAGCACCGCGTCGTCGAGCGAGGCCAGGACACTGTCGGTGGCTCCTTCCTCGCTGAGGCGGCGACGGAGCTCTTCCCAGCGGAGCCGCACCTGATGCGGAGAGTCCTCGGCAGGGGAGCGACCCTCCAGATAGACCGTGATGAACGGTCCTTGGCCGTTGTAGACCCGTCGTAGCTCGTTCAGTTGCATACGTCGGCCTCCTCGTTCCAGGCTGCCGCGATCGATCGTGGTGATCGACCGGCCGACAGCCTTCTTGGCGTCCGTATACACGGTAAACACGGTGGAAGCGCCGGGGTCAACAGCGCCCTCTGCAAGAATGACGATGCTGAGAGCGCCGGACCGGGCAGGCTGGCGCCGACTCGAACAGAAAGGACCCCTCCATGATCCTCATCAACGTGAAGTTCCCCGTGAAGCCCGAGTACGCGGACCGCTGGCCGGAGATCGCCAGCGAGTTCACCGAGGCCACGCTGGCCGAGCCCGGCAACAAGTGGTTCGAGTGGTCCCGCAGCGTGAAGGATCCCAACACCTACGTGCTCATCGAGGCCTTCACGGACGAGGGTGCTGAACCGCACGTGAACTCCGCGCACTTCAAGAAGATGCAGGAGGAATTCCCGCAGTACCTCCAGGCGACACCGCAGATCATCTCGCACCAGATCGACAGCGACGGCTGGGGCCCCATGGGTGAGATCGCGGTCGACTGAGACTCTTGTACTCCCGGGTCTGATGTGACCTGCTGAGATCGCGCCGGGTGGGGTGCGGAGGGAGACCTCCGCACCCCGCCCGCGTGTGTCAGGCCTTCGCCTTCTTCGCCTTCGCGGCGGCCTTCATGGCCTTCTTCGTCTCGCGCACTCGCTGCAGCGACTCGTCGTCGACAACGTCTGCGATGGAGCGGAACGCATCATCCGGGCCGTAGTCTCCCGCGGCTTCCCGCCAGCCGTCTGCGGTGAGGCCGAACTGCTTGCCCAGCAGCGCGAGGAAGATCTTCGCCTTCTGATCGCCGAACCCGGGCAGGGCCTTGAGGCGCCGCAGGATCTGTGCGGCGGTGGGCTGGGAGCCGTCCTTGTTCGGGGATGTCCAGACGGCCTCGGCGGAGCCGTCGTAGTCGTCGACCAGTGTCTGCGCCAGCGCCTGCACCCGGGTGGCCATCGACCCGGGGAAGCGGTGGACCGCCGGCTGCTCGCGGAATGCCTCGAGGAACGTGTCCGGATCCAGTGCGGCGACGGCGGCGGGGGAGAAGTCCTCCAGCCGATCGACCAGCTTCTGGGGTCCGGCGAACGCGGACTCCATCGTCACCTGCTGATCCAGGAGCATGCCCACGAGCAGGGCGAAGCGGTCGTGGGTGAGGAGCTCATCGGCGCGGGGATCTGTGGACAGGAAGACGGTAGCCATGCCTCGATTGTGCCGTATCGGGCTGAAACGAGAGGCGTCGTCTGCGGATGGCACCAGTAGTGTTGAAACGACGCGGTGCCCTGCATGACCACGAGACCGACGTTGCTGTGAGGCGCATTCGAGCATTGGGCAGCGAGGAAACGGACGGTCGAACGCCTGAAGAACCAAAGGAGGTGCTTCTTCTTGGGGACTGGAAGCGAACGGAAGGAACACAAGAGGTCGTCGTCCCTCATGCTGATCGTGATGCTCCTGGCCGGCACGGTGGTGACGGCCGCTGGAATCGTGTGGCTCGTCGAATCGACGCAGCCGATCTGGTGGGGGATACTCCTCCTGCTCTCCGGGGTCGCGGTCCTTTGCCAGGCGGTATACGCGCTGTTCAGAAGGAACATGCGTTAAATCATGGCGGGAGACGCTCTCACTTCGCTCGGGGTGCTGACATGGACGGCCGGGCATCCCCGCGTGCAGGCACGGCATTGCACGCTCCATATCCCCGATGATCCCCATTCGCCGCGTGAAATCACTCTCAAATGGGATGTTCGCGTGTGTTCAGTCCACTGCCAGTGATCGGCTGGTAGCCTTTCGAGCGATATCAGCGATTGAAGGAGACTGGAATGGCGAAGCAATTCGTAGAAGTGCTCACCTCTGATTTCTCCGGTGCGCAGTCGGACGAAGTGGATACCGTTCAGTTCGCGCTGGATGGGCGTGCGTACGAGATCGAACTCACCCCTGACGAGCACACGCAGCTGCAGGAGGCGCTGAAGGTCTACATCGCGAAAAGTCGGAAGGCGTCCGCGCAGGTGCCGGCAGCGGGCGCGAAGAAGAGCGGAGGCGGTGCTCAGCGGAAGAAAGAGCTGGCCGCGATGCGGAAGTTCCTGGACCTCCGTGGCTATGACGTTCCGAAGCGCGGACGGATCAAAGCCGAATGGGAGCAGGAATGGGTCAACGCCGGGAAGCCGGGACTGGACTGATCTTGAATCCCGTGGTCTGTCGAGGGCCCGCGTTGTTCTGAGGAGCGACGCGGGCTTTCTTCTGCTTCATCACTCCGGTGAATGAATCGCATCGAGGTGACCCTGCCCATCGACCCGACCAAGCCGTGATCCTTAAGAGCACGCTGGAATGTTTGGGATCGGAATTGAGATCCGCGGTCGGAGTGGACGACACACCCGCCCGTGTCGGCCCCCGCACGTGATCGGTGCGCGACAGCGTTCTCCAACGCCCTGACCGCCAGGGACGCCGTCATCCTCGAGTCGATGGCATAGCCGACGATCCGCCGTGAGCAGGGGGACTGCCGCACGGATAGGTGACAGTCGGGGTGTCAGGCCGCGAGGGCCGCGGTGGGGTTCATGATGGTCTCGTATTCGATGGGGGTCAATCGGCTCAGGCGAGTCAGTCGATCGTGTCTCCCTGGACCGGGCCTTCGCGGTTCGACGCCCAGCCCAGAGCAGGGGCAACGTGCTGTGCGAAGGAGTGGAGCAGGCGTGCGTTGAAGTCGACGCCCAGCTGCGAGGGGATCGTGAGCATGAGGGTGTCCGCGCTCATGACGGCCGCGTCGTTCTTCAGCTCGACGATGAGTTCGTCCGGCTCGCCCACGTATGTGCGGCCGAAGGTGGAGCGGAACCCGTCGATGATGCCCACCTGATCCGAGCCCTGGCCCTGGCGCAGCTGATAGAACTGCTGGTCCTCTGCCGTCACGACGGGGAAGACGCTGCGGCTCACGGACACGCGCGGCGTGTGTGCGTGTCCCGCGCTCGCCCACTCCCGGCGGTAGAGATCGATCTGCTCCGCCTGGAGGTCTC
>DYUK01000253.1 GCA_020743695.1 Brevibacterium senegalense
ACGAAGACGACCTCCGTCTCCGCGACCGTGTAGGCGACGGACCCGTCCGGCTCCGCGATGACGTAGCCCACCGTCATGGAGACGGGGCTGACGCCGGAGACGACGCAGTCGATCGCGACGGGGCCCTCGCGATACGGCACGGGCGCCCGGTACTCGATCCGATGCGAGAGGACCAGCAGGTCTGTGTCCGCGCTGGCGCGGCCCAGGACATTCGGCAGCCCCTCACCCAGGATCACCGTGCCGGCTCCCGGGACCTCGATGTTCGCCGCGTCGCGGGAGGCTGTGGGCGAGCCGAAGGCGCGCACACGGGCCTCCTCGAGCAGCCGCAGCTGCGTCACGTTGTTCACGTGCCCGTACGCGTCCATGTCGCCCCACCGGAGCTCCAGGAGCACCCGGGTGAAGCGGCCCGGGATGAGCGGGTTCGTGAGCGGCGCAGACGTCTGATCCATGTCCCCCATCCTGCCACTTCGCCTGCTGAGGAAGCGTCCCCTCCCCGGTGCGCTGCGACGCTCGCCCGGGCGCCTGAACGAACGATCAGGGTGCGGGGTATCATCGATTCCTGCACAGTCGACGCGGTCGCGCACCGCGAGGTGGAGGGAACAGTGGAGAATCAGGCGACGATCGACGAGCTCGTCCGGGTGCTCGACCTGCGCAGGCTCGACGGCCCGGGCGTGGGCGGCGAGGAGCACAGCTTCCAGGGGTGGAATCAGCCCAAGCCGGGCGACCGCCTGTTCGGCGGTCAGGTGCTGTCGCAGTGCGTCGTCGCGACCTCGGCGACCGTGGCGGAGGATCGCCCCATCCACTCGTTCCACGGGTACTTCCTGCGGGCCGGTGCCCTGCATTCCGAGCTCACCTTCGGCGTCGACGTGCTGCGCGACGGCGGCTCGTTCTCCGCCCGCCGCGTCCAGGCGTACCAGGACGGACAGCCCATCTTCACCGGCATGGCCTCATTCCAGCGCGACGAGGAGAGCATGGACTACCAGGACCCCATGCCGCTGGACGTGCCGCAGCCCGAGGAGCTCCCCTCGCTCACCGAGCACCTGAGCGGGATCGACCATCCGCTGCTGAAGGGATGGGTCTTCAAGCGTCCGTTCGAGATCCGCCCGGTCGAACCGGCGATCCAGGCGGAGTTCACCGGCGAGCAGAAGTCGACTGAACGGATGTGGATCCGGACGGTCGGGCCCTTCGGCGGCGACCGGGTGCGAAACGCGGCCGCCCTCGCCTACGCAGCGGACTACAACCTGCTGGAGCCCACGCTGCGCGTGCACGGCATCCCGTGGTACACCCGGGAACTGCGCATGGCGAGCCTCGACCACGCGATGTGGTGGCACGGCCCGGTCGCCGTCGACGACTGGCTGCTCTTCGACCTCGCCGGGCCGCGCTCCAACAACGGCCGCGGACTGGGGACCGCGAGTGTCTACACCCGCGACGGGCGCCTCGTCGCGCACGCCACTCAGCAGGGAATGGTGCGTCTGAAGCGACACTGACCGGGGCCTCGGGCGAGGTCCCGCGGCGGCCGCGGTCCCGGCGGCAGACACGAGGAGGGGCGCCCCACGACGGGGCACCCCTCCTCTGCTGTCGCCGTGCGTCAGTCGCGCGTGAGGCGACGGTGGGTCATGCGGTGCGGACGTGCCGCGTCCTCGCCCAGACGCTCGACCTTGTTCTTCTCGTAGGACTCGAAGTTGCCCTCGAACCAGTACCAGGAGGCCGGGTTCTCGTCCGTGCCCTCCCACGCGAGGATGTGGGTCGCGACGCGGTCCAGGAACCAGCGGTCGTGGGACACGACCACGGCGCAGCCCGGGAACTCGAGGAGCGCGTTCTCCAGCGAGCCCAGCGTCTCGACGTCCAGGTCGTTGGTGGGCTCATCGAGGAGCAGCAGGTTGCCGCCCTGCTTGAGGGTGAGGGCCAGGTTCAGCCGGTTGCGCTCACCGCCGGACAGCACGCCGGCCTTCTTCTGCTGATCCGGGCCCTTGAACCCGAACGCGGACACGTAGGCGCGCGAGGGCATCTCCACGTTGCCCACCTGGATGAAGTCGAGGCCGTCGGACACGACGTCCCACAGCGACTTGTCCGGGTCGATGCCGCCGCGCGACTGGTCGACGTAGGAGATCTTGACGGAGTCGCCGATCTTGAGGTTGCCGCCGTCCAGCTCCTCCAGCCCCACGATCGTCTTGAAGAGGGTCGTCTTGCCCACGCCGTTGGGTCCGATGACGCCCACGATGCCGTTGGGCGGCAGGGAGAACGACAGGCCGTCGATGAGGGTGCGCCCCTCGAAGCCCTTCTGCAGGTTCTCCGCCTCGATGACCAGGCTGCCCAGGCGGGGGCCCGGCGGGATCTGGATCTCCTCGAAGTCGAGCTTCCTGGTCTTCTCCGCCTCTGCGGCCATCTCCTCGTACCGGGCCAGACGGGCCTTCGACTTGGTCTGGCGGGCCTTGGCGTTCGACCGGACCCACTCGAGCTCCTCCTTGAGGCGCTTCTGCAGCTTCTGGTCCTTCTTGCCCTGCACCTGGAGGCGCTCCTGCTTCTTCTCCAGGTACGTCGAGTAGTTGCCCTCGTAGGGGTAGAGGTGACCGCGGTCGACCTCTGCGATCCATTCCGCGACGTGGTCCAGGAAGTACCTGTCGTGGGTGATGGCGATGACGGCGCCGGGGTAGGACGACAGGTGCTGCTCCAGCCAGAGCACGGATTCCGCGTCCAGGTGGTTCGTGGGCTCGTCGAGCAGCAGGAGGTCCGGCTTCTCCAGCAGCAGCTTGCACAGTGCGACGCGGCGGCGCTCACCGCCGGAGAGGTGGGTGACCTCCGCGTCGCCGGGCGGGCAGCGCAGCGCGTCCATCGCCTGTTCCAGCTGCGAGTCGAGGTCCCAGGCGTCCGCGTTGTCGATCGCTTCCTGGAGCTTGCCCATCTCTTCCATGAGCGCGTCGAAGTCCGCGTCCGGGCTGGACATCTCCTCGGAGATCGCGTTGAAGCGGTCCAGCTTGCCCTTGATGTCCGCGACGGCCTCCTCCACGTTGCCGCGGACCGTCTTCTCCTCGTTGAGCGGGGGCTCCTGGAGGAGGATGCCCACGGTGTAGCCGGGGCTCAGCCGGGCCTCACCGTTGGAGGGCTGATCGAGGCCCGCCATGATCTTGAGGATCGTGGACTTGCCGGCGCCGTTGGGGCCGACCATGCCGATCTTCGCTCCGGGGTAGAACGACATCGACACATCGTCGAGGATGACCTTGTCACCGTGCGCCTTGCGCGCCTTGTGCATGGTGTAAATGAACTCTGCCATAGTGCCACCAGCCTATAGCGCCGGACGTCCGCGGACCATTCCACGGGTCGCTCCCCCGCGACCCGTGATCAGGTGCTCAGTTGCCGCCCAGTCCCGCGTCGCCGGACCCGTCGCCGGAGTCGCCGGAATCCGCGTCACCGCCGCCGGTGTCGCCGCCGCCGCCGTCCTCCGTACCCGAGTCGCCGGATCCGCTGTCGCCGGTGTCACCCGAATCTCCGGTGTCGCCGTCCTCGGAACCCTCGTCCTGCCGCGAGAAGTCCTCGCCCGGGATGTGGCCGGCGCCGTTGTCGTCACCGTCCTCGTCGCGCGGTTCACCGCTGGGCTCCGGAGCGCCCTCCGGACGTTCGACATTGCCGTACAGGCACGTGTCCGTCGATTCCGAGGGCGGCATGAGGCGCGCCATCACCTCGCCCTCGCGGATCTCGCCCACCACACAGCCCTCGTCGACGTGCACCGCGAACATCTTCGACGTCACGCCCGTGTCCAGTGGTGTCACGTCCTGCGTGGCCTCCAGCTGGTCCTCCGAGTAGCCGGCATCCATGAGGGTCTCGAAGACCTCCTCGGACGAGGGCAGGGATTCCTCGTCGCCCAGCAGGGGCTCCATCAGCGCGGCCACCTCGTCGACGATCGCCGGCTCCTCCGACTCGACGACCTCGGGCTCGTTGGGCTCGCGCTCGAAGAGGGAGCACCCCGTCAGCAGCAGTGCGGAGGTGCTGACGACGGCGAGGAGGCGGGGCACACGAGCCATGTGGATCCTTCCGGTGGGCGGGGCGCGGATCCCACTCTAGCGGGACGGCCCCGCCCTCACGTACTCGTGCGCAGTGCGTGTACGCGCATCCCCGCGGCGGACTACCTCACGCTTCCCCGCGCCACGCGCCGCCGTCAGGTGCCGCCCTCGGTCAGAATGGAGGACCGTCGTCCGGGGTCGTCGGGTCACTGTCGTCGCTGTCCGCGTCGCCTTCTGCGGGTGCCCCCGCCATCGCCGGCTCGAGCGGTTCGTCTCCACTCATGGACGCAGTCCGCGGAACGGGTGAGACGCCGGTTGCGGGTGGAGTGGGAGCAGCGGAACCGGACTGTGCGGTCGAGGACGACTGCGACGGACCCAGACCCCAGGCGTCGCCCTCTCCCCCGTTCCGACGGCGGGTGCGGTCGCCCTCCCCGTCGCCGGCCTCGCCGGCCGGTGCATCGGGATTGAGACTCGACGAGCGCGTGTACTTCGCGACCCCGAACAGCAGGTTGGGTCCCACGACGTCCGCGATGATCGTGCCGCTGGTCCCGGTCCGGCCCTCCTTCTCCCAGTCGCGCAGCCGCAGCTCCCCCACGACGATGATGCTGTCGCCCTTGCGGATGGAGAAGCAGACGTTGCGCGCCAGGGCGCCGTACGCGCTCACGTCGAACCAGCTGACCCCGCGATTGACGACCTCCCCGGTCGCGCCGTTGAAGTAGTCGTGATTGACCGCGATGCGCAGGTTCGCCCAGGCCCGACCGTCCTCGAACGACCCCTGGCGGGGGTCCTGGCCGACGGTTCCGACGAAGACATTCGTGATCTTCATACCGCTGTCCTTCCCTCCGACGGTCGGGGAGGTCCCGTCCGCTCGTGGGAACGACTCCAACGGAGCCAGGCGCAGCTCTCAACGGGAGGCGCCGCCTGTGGATTCGTGGGATCCACTGCACAATCAGCCGTGCGCAGCACAGTCGCTTGGCGAGGCCTGCTGTGACGCACAGCAGTACAGTCGCACGACTGCCCAGTCGCACGGCGGCTGGCCCCAGCCGACCACTGCGCCAGCCCCGGCTCCAGTCCGAGCCGGCCCCGGCCTCGGGACCGGGAAGGGGTCAGCTGAGCCCGTCGTGGATGCGGCGGTGCTCGTCGACGACGGCGGTGATGGGCTCCAGGAACGAGCTCTCCGCCGTGCTCCGGATCGCGGACTGCAGGCGCTCCCTGATGTCCGCAGCCGCCTCGCGCGCACCCTCCTGGCGCTTGCGGGACGCCCACGAGGAGACGATGAAGGAGCCCACCACTCCCCCGACCAGCAGGAGGACCGGGGCTGCCCACAGGAGCGGTCCCGCGTCGAAGCCCAGCCCCAGGATCGCGAGGATCTGGAGGACCAGCCAGACGAGCCCCAGGCAGGTCGCGAGGAAGAAGAGGATCTGGAGGATGCCCGCTGCCGTCCACCATCCCGGCTGCGTGCGGGGCACTTCGACGGCGGTGATGGCCTCGTCCAGGTTCTCCGCGAGTGCTTCCGCACTGGTGCGCTCCTCGCGGGCGACGCGGTTGCGCCACACCGCGGGCATGCCGGAGACCGCGGTGTCGACCAGTTCGTGCGCGGCCAGACTCACGCGGGCCCGCTGCGCCGGGGTCACCTCCGGTGCCGCTGCGCGCACCAGATCGTCACGGTCCGCACCGTGCTTCGACCCCAACGGATCGGCCTTCGATCGCTGCATCCACGCGAAGACGGGGTAGGCGGTGCGCTTGTATGCCCGGCGCAGGTGGTCGTCGTGGACCGTCTGGGCCATCGCGTCGACGCCGGCGGCGTCCCCCATCGCGCTCACCAGGTCCTGCGCGCCGCGGATGTCGGCCACTCCCTGCGGCGGGTTGCCGATTTCCTCGCGCACCTGCGCGTTGATCGTCCGCACGTCCGCCAGCAGGCGCTCCGTCACCGCACGCTTGGCGGCGACGGTCTCCGCGAGGATCCCGCGCAGGTCCGCCACACCCTCGCGCGTGACCGCCGAGGCCGGACGCACCCGTGCGTCCGGGATCCCGTCCGCTGCGAGCAGCGACGTGAAGTGCTGGACCGCCGCGTCGCGGTCGTCGGCGTCGATCCGGTCGATCTGGTTGAGCACGAACACCATGGCGGTGCTGTGCTCGGCGAACGAGGAGAGATAGCCGGAGTGCAGCGAGTAGTCGGCGTACTTCTGGGGATCGACCACCCAGAACACCACGTCGACCAGGCCGACCATGCGGTCGGACTCCAGTCGATGCTCGACGGCGGTCGAATCGTGGTCCGGCAGGTCGACCAGCACGAGGCCGTGCAGGGCGGACTGGTCGTCACCGTCCAGCGCGGACTCGCGCCACGAGCGGCTCTGCACCGGCACGTCCAGCCAATCGAGGATCTCCTCGCCGCCGGTGCCCCACACGCAGGCGGTGGGCTTCGACGTCGTAGGACGGCGGACGCCCACACGGGCGATCTCGAGACCCGCGACGGCGTTGAAGAGGGAGGACTTGCCGGAGCCGGTGGAGCCGGCGAAGGCGACGACCGTGTGCTCCTCGCCCAGGCGCATGCGCTGGTCGACGCGCTCCAGCAGCGCCTGCGCATTCTGGACGGTCTCCTCCCGCAGGGTGTCGCCTCCCAGCTCCAGCGCGGTGCGCAGGCCGTCGGTGCGCCTCGCCAGCTCCGCGTGGAGAGGATCCGTGGTCGTTGCGGGGGTGTCAGCGGGCGACGTGTGCGTCATCCCAGTGCCTCCTCGAGTGCGTGGCCGCTGCGGCGCAGCGTGCCTGCCTGCCGGGGCTGGACCTGGACGGCGGTGAGCGATGCGTCGAAGGGCTCGCGGCACGAGCCCACCAGCTCCTGCGCCGCGTCCACCAGTCGTGTGCGCACCTGGGCGGCGAGATCCCGCGTCACCTGGTCGCCGAAGATCGTGTCGAGCAGCTTGCCCGCGACGACGGCGGTGGTGCCGGCGATGCCCACCTCCGCCCCGGTGAGGCCTCCGGTACCGGCGAACGCCGCGAGCATGAGGACGGCGCCCACACCGTTGACGCCGAAGGACAGGATGCGAGCCTTCGCCCGTTTCGACTGCCCCACCTCCTGCACCAGCTCGTTCACGCCGGAGGACCAGGTCGCGATCGCCCGTCCCACCCGCGCGTCGAAGTCCGCGGGCACGCGGAACTGCGCGCCGGACGCATGGCCCTGCTCGATGAGGTGCGCGCCCGCCGGCGAATCCTCCCAGCGCATGCGCGTCTCCGTGACCGCACGGACCGCCTGCTCGCGGATGAGGTAGGCGACGCTCTGCTCGATCGCCTGCTCCAGAGGCTCTGCGGTGTCCCGACGACCGGTGACGGCGGCGGTGATGCGGTCGCGCAGTCGCGCGACCGTGGGCTCGAGGCCGCGGAAGAACTGCCCGCCGCCCACGAAGTCCTGCCAGCGCGCCAGCACCTCGCCGCGCAGCACGCGTCCGTCGGCCAGCGACTCCTCGAGCGCGGTGACAGACTGGGCGAACGTCTCGTCCACGACCCCGGTCAGGCGCGCGTGCAGCTCCTCCTGCGCCTCCGCGTGCTGGGCCAGCTCCTCCACCCGCGGGGGCACGGAGGCGAGTGCACCCACCAGTGTCTTCTGGACCACGCGTGCGCGCGCCGCATCGCTGCGGCCCAGGTTGAGGATCCACGAGGTGAGTGTGAACACCGCGGCCTGGGGCAGCAGCCCGTCCTCCAGCGGGACCTCGGGCACGGTGAAGACCGGTGAGGACCCCAGTCCCGCGCCGCTCAGCAGTTCGGTGAGGTGACGGCGGACCTCGCGATTGGCCTCGCCCGGCACCCGGTCGAGAACGAGGGCGATGGTCGTCCCGCGCTCCTGGGCGTCCGTCAGCAGCGTCCACGGGACCGCGTCCGCGTAGCGGGCCGCCGTCGTGACGAAGAGCCACAGGTCCGCGGCCGCCAGCAGCTGCCGGGCGATGAGCCGGTTGGACTCCATGAC
>DYUK01000254.1 GCA_020743695.1 Brevibacterium senegalense
GACTAAATGAACCAGAATCACTCGTGCTGCCGATTACACCATACCCCACTGCTGAGGAGCTCCGGAGAACTCCCTGGCAACGAGAGATAACACTACACCGGCGCAGAACGCAGTGCAAAACGAGAAGGGCCTCTGTGCGGGTGACGTCCATCACCCGCACAGAGGCCCACTCGCAGCGCTCACCGGACGGCCGTGCTCACGCCCGTCCCACAGCGGTCCTCACGCCGCGGCGAGGTGCTCCTGCAGCGCCCGCAGGCGGGCCAGCGACGAGTCCCTGCCCAGGATCTCCATCGACTCGAAGAGCGGCGGCGACACCCGCCGGCCGGACACCGCGACGCGCAGGGGGCCGTACGCGAAGCGCGGCTTGATCTCCAGACGCTCGACGAGCTCGACCTTGAGCACCTCCTCGAGACGGTCCGTCGTCCACGAGCCCGCATCCAGGGACTCGAGCTGGGAGATCGAGGCGGCCAGGACCTCGGGAGCGGTGTCCTTGAGGGTCTTCAGACCGTCTTCGGTGAGCTCGAGGTCCGCGTCCGCCGTGAAGAGGAAGGACACGAGGTCCGGGGCCTCCCCCAGCAGGTTCATGCGGGTCTGGATGAGCGGTGCGGCCTGCTCGAGGATCCGCGCCTCCTCGTCCGTGACCGGATCGGACACGACGCCAGCCTGCTGCAGGTACGGGACCAGGCGCGCGCGGAAGTCCGCCTCGTCCAGCAGGCGGATGTGGTCCGCGTTGATGGCAGTGGCCTTCTTGACGTCGAAACGGGCCGGGTTGGGGTTCACATCGGCGATGTCGAACGCCTCGATGAACTCGTCGACGCTGAAGACGTCGCGGTCTGGACCGATCGACCAGCCCAGCAGCGCGAGGTAGTTGATGAGGCCCTCGCGGATGAACCCGCGCTCCCGGTGGTGGAAGAGGTTCGACTCCGGGTCGCGCTTCGACAGCTTCTTGTTGCCCTCGCCCATGACGTACGGGAGGTGGCCGAACTGCGGCGTCAGCTGCGCGACGCCCACGGCCTCGAGCGCCCGGTACAGGACGATCTGGCGCGGGGTCGAGGACAGGATGTCCTCGCCGCGCAGCACGTGCGTGATGCCCATGAGCGCGTCGTCGACGGGGTTGACGAGGGTGTAGAGCGGCTGCCCGTTCGCGCGGACGACGACGAAGTCCGGGACGGTGCCCGCGCGGAAGGTGATCTCGCCGCGGACCAGGTCCGTGAACGTGATGTCCTCATCCGGCATGCGCACGCGCAGGACGGGCTCGCGGCCCTCGGCGCGGAAGGCGGCCTTCTGCTCGTCCGTGAGGTCGCGGTCGAAGTTGTCGTACCCCAGCTTGGGGTCGCGGCCGGCGGCGCGGTGGCGCTCCTCGACCTCCTCGTTCGTGGAGAAGGACTCGTAGAGGTGGCCGCCGTCGACCAGCTTGCGGATGACGTCCTGGTAGATGTCGCCGCGCTCCGACTGGCGGTAGGGGCCGTTGGGGCCGCCCACCTCGATGCCTTCGTCCCAATCGAGGCCCAGCCAGCGCATCGCGTCCAGCAGCTGCTCGAAGCTCTCCTCCGAATCGCGCTGGGCGTCCGTGTCCTCGATGCGGAAGACGAACGTGCCGCCGGTGTGCCGGGCGTAGGCCCAGTTGAAGAGTGCCGTGCGGATCATGCCCACGTGCGGGGTGCCGGTGGGCGAGGGGCAGAAGCGAACCTTGGTGGTCACGGGGACGGGGTTCCTTTCGGAGGGTGGTGCTGGGAAGTGGAACGGTGTGTGTGAGGGCGTGGACCCTCAGGCGTCGAGGACGGGGTTCTCGAGGACGCCCAGGCCGTCGATCGAGACGACCATCGTGTCGCCGGCGACGACCTTGCCCACACCCGCCGGGGTGCCGGTGATGATGACATCGCCAGGCAACAGCGTGATCGTCTCGGAGATGTGCTCGATGAGGGTGGGGATGTCGAAGATGAAGTCCTCGGTCGTCCCGTCCTGCCGGGGCTCCCCGTTGACCCAGCTGCGCAGGCGCACGGACTCCGGGTCGAACTCGGTCTCGATCCAGGGGCCCAGCGGGCACGAGGTGTCGAAGCCCTTGGCGCGCGACCACTGCGGGTCGGACTTCTGCAGGTCGCGCAGCGTCACGTCGTTCGCGGCGACGTAGCCCAGCACGTGGTCGTACGCATTCTCAGCGGACACGCCCTTGGCGACGCGGCCGATGACGACGCCCAGCTCGACCTCGTAGGACACGTGCTCGCTGACGGCGGGCAGGCGGACGGGGTCGCCGGGACCCACGACGGCGGTGTTGGGCTTGAAGAACGTGAGCGGGCTGACCGGGACGTCATTGCCCAGCTCTGCCGCGTGGTCGGCGAAGTTGCGGCCCACGCCCACCACCTTGGAACGGGGGATGATGGGCGCCAGCAGGCGGACCTCGTCATACGTGAGCCGCTCCCCCGTCGACTGGGCGGGTGAGAAGAACGGGTCCGAGTCGAGGACGGCGATCTCGAGGCCGGAGGTGTCGACGCGGCCGTCGTCCCCCACCTCCGGAAGGTCTCCCTCGACGACTCCGTACGTGGGCGTGTCCTTGTGGACGAATCGAACGATGCGCATGCGGACAGTCTAGGACGCGCGCACCCGCCCGGGCATCCGCGCGGGCGCAGGCATCCGTCCACCCGCACACCGGATGGCAGACTGGCCGCATGCCCCAGGCCACCTCCTTCGACCCGGACCGCATCGGTGCCGGGCTGCCCGCCGCCGCGCTCATCGAGGACATCCGGCAGCTGGCCGCGACAGGCCCCGGACTCCGCGCAGTCGTCGAGGCGCCGCCGGGCACCGGCAAGACGACGGTCATCCCGCCCGCCCTCCAGCAGGCACTCACCTCTGCTGCCACATCGCACCCCGCCGCCGAGGCCGCCGCCCGTCCCGCCCGCGTGCTCGTCTCCCAGCCGCGCCGGGTCGCGGCACGTGCCGCCGCTGCCCGCCTCGCCTCCCTGTCCGGGCTCCGTGTGGGCGAGGAGGTGGGTCACACGGTCCGCGGCGACCGCAAGGCGAGCGCGCGCACCGTCGTCGAGTTCGCGACGACCGGCGTCGTGCTGCGCCGCCTCCTGGCCGATCCGGAGCTCACCGGCATCGATGCGGTCATCCTCGACGAGGTCCACGAGCGCAGTCTCGAGTCCGACCTGGCGTTCGCGATGCTGCGCGAACTCCTCGACCTGCGCGACGACCTCACCCTCCTCGTCATGTCGGCAACCCTCGACGCCCGCGACTGGGCGCAGCTCTTGGGCACCCGGGAGGAGCCCGCGCCGATCCTCCGCGTCGAGGCGGCGACCCACCCGCTCACCGTCCACTGGGCACCGCCCGCGCAGCGCGGCCTGGACGCGCGCGGGGTGCGCCCGGACTTCCTCACGCACATCGCCGCGATCGTCAACCGCGCGCTGGACGAGGACGACGGGGACGTGCTCGTCTTCGCGCCGGGGCACCGGGAGGTCGACCGCATCGCCGCGCAGGTGCGCAACCGTCGTGCGGACGTCGAGGTCCTCACACTGACGGGCTCGACCCCGCGCGCACAGCAGGACGCAGTCCTGCGCGGAGGCGAACGGACAGGTGACGTCGGAGCGGAAGCCGGTGCGGCCTCAGCCCGCCGTCGGGTCGTCGTCGCGACCTCCGTCGCGGAGTCCGCTCTCACCGTCCCCGGGGTCCGCATCGTCGTCGACTCGTG
>DYUK01000255.1 GCA_020743695.1 Brevibacterium senegalense
GCGGAGAGCAGGCTCTTCTAGATGAGACTCCCGTTCGAGGAGGCCGTCACGCGGCACGGGCCCACCGTGCTGCGCGTCTGCCGCGCCGTGCTGGGTGCAGGCGCGGACGCGGACGACGCGTGGTCGGAGACCTTCCTCGCCGCGCTCCAGGCGTGGCCGGATCTGCCCGAGGACACGAACGTCGAGGCGTGGCTGGTGCGCGTCGCAGGCCGCAAGGCGATCGACATCACCCGCGCCCGCGCGCGGCACGCGATCCCCACGGACACACTCCCCGAACGGACCACCGCACTGGGACAGGCCGGCGACGACACTGCCCACGTGTGGGCGGACGTCGCTCGACTGCCGGAGCGGCAGCGGCTGGCGATCGCCTACCACTACCTGGGCGGACTCCCCCACACGGAGACCGCGCACCGCATCGGGGGCACCCCCGATGCGGTGCGCCGCGCCGCCGCAGACGGCATCCGCACGCTGCGGCGCCAGCTCCGGGCGGAGCAGTCCCCGACGGATGCCGCGCGCACAGCGGACGTGTCCCCACCCACGGCACCGGATCGCACGCCACGAACGTCACCCGACCACCGCACGGACGGAGCAGCCCGATGACCACCAGTGACACGACCCGGTCCCCAGCGACGGCCTCGGCCGCGGTCTCCACAGAGCCCGACATGACCGACCTCTTCCCGGTCGAGACCCCCGACCTCGACCGGCTCCGCTCCCGCCTCGCGCAGACCGCCGCTGACCGCGGACTCGTCGACGTCGCCTACCGCACGCTCGACACCCCGATCGGCCCGCTGCTGCTGGCCGCAACGACGACCGGCCTCGTCCGCGTCGCCTTCGAGCGCGAGGACTTCGATACCGTCCTCGCACAGCTCGCCGCGAAGGTGAGCCCCCGCATCGTCGCCGCACCCGGCCCCCTCGATGCAGTCGCGACCCAGCTCGAGGAGTACTTCGCCGGCACCCGGCACGCGTTCGATCTGCCGCTGGATCACGCGCTGTCGTCCGGCTTCCGGCAGGAGGTGCAGCGCTTCCTGCCCCACATCGGCTACGGCCGCACGCTCACGTACAAGGAGGTCGCCGCGCAGGTGGGCAACCCCACCGCCGTCCGCGCCGTCGGCACCGCGTGCGCGACGAACCCGCTGCCCGTCGTCGTCCCGTGCCACCGGGTGCTGCGCTCCGACGGCGGCCTGGGCGGCTACCTGGGCGGCCTCGAGGCCAAGACGACGCTGCTGGACCTGGAGCGGGCCGCATGAGGCATGCTGGTCGCACCCGGGCAACCGCCGCCGAGGCCGTGAGGAGGAGCCGTTGAGCACCCTGTTCGGAGACGAGCTGTTCGCTTCACCCCCGCCGGCGCTGCCCGCGGGCGCCCACCACGTGCCCGGCTGGCTCACACTCGAGCAGCAGCGGTGGATCGTCGAGAGGTTCCACGAGTGGACGCAGGGTCCCGTGCCGATCCGGGCGGCGAAGATCCGCGGCCACGAGATGAGCGTGCGCACCGTGTGCCTGGGCTGGCACTGGCGGCCCTACGCCTACTCCCGTGAGGCCGTCGACGTGAACGGCAACCGGGTGCTGGACTTCCCCGACTGGATGGTGCGCCTGGGCCGCAAGGCTCTCGTGGCTGCGACCGGCGACCCGCACGCGGGCGATGACTTTACGCCGGACACAGCGCTGGTGAACTTCTACGACGACACCGCGAAGATGGGCATGCACCAGGACAAGGACGAGGAGTCCCTCGCCCCGGTCGTGTCCCTGTCCATCGGGGACGCGTGCCGCTTCCGATTCGGCAACACGGAGACCCGCACGAAGCCGTACCAGGACATCGAGCTGGGCTCCGGCGACCTCTTCGTCTTCGGCGGACCCTCCCGGTTGGCCTACCACGGCGTCACGAAGGTGCACCCCGGCACGGCGCCTGCCGGCTGCGGACTGGAGAGCGGCCGGATCAACATCACGATGCGAGTGACAGGACTGGACGGATGAGCACAGACACGGGCGTGGTGATCGGCGAGGACGGACTGGCCCGCCCCGCGTGGGCAGCGGTCGACCCGCTGCTGCGCGACTACTACGACACGGAATGGGGCATGCCGATCCGCGACGAGCAGGGCCTCTTCGAGCGGATCAGCCTCGAGGCGTTCCAGTCGGGCCTGTCGTGGGCGACGATCCTGCGCAAGCGGCCGGCGTTCCGCACCGCCTTCGACGACTTCGACCCGGACCGCATCGCGCGGTACGGGGAATCTGACGTCGCCCGGCTCCTCGAGGATGCCGGCATCGTGCGGAACCGGGCGAAGATCAGGGCGACGATCACGAACGCGCACGCGACGGTGGGGCTGCGGGAGAAGGGCGGCCTCGTCGACTTCGTGTGGTCGTTCCAGCCTCAGGAGACTCCCTCGCCCCGGACCCTCGCCGAGGTCCCCACCCAGTCACCGGAATCGTTCGCCCTGTCGAAGGCGCTCAAGAAGGAGGGCTTCGCGTTCGTGGGCCCCACGACGATGTTCGCCCTCATGGAGGCGATCGGGATCGTCGACACCCACCTCGTGGACTCGCACCGGCGCGGCACCTCCGGCGTCTGGCCGGCATGAGTTCCGCCGCGCAGATCCGACTCGAGGCCAACGGGCCCTTCGACCGGGAGGCCGCCCGCACCTCACTGGCCGTCCACGCGGTGGAGGGTCTGCACCTGCTGGAGGGGGCCTCGGCGACGATGACCCGGTGGGTCGACGTCCACGGCGACCCATATGCGATCACCGTGAGCCTGGAGGAGACCGGCGCGACGGTCACGACCGGGACCCGCGATGCGGGTGTGAACGACGAGATCGCCGCCCGAGTGAGGCACTGGTTCGACCTCGACACCGACACGTCCGCGATCGACCGGCACCTGGGCGCAGATCCGTTCTTCGCGGAGCAGGTGCGTGAGCGGCCGGGGCTGCGGATGAGCCGGTTCCAGTCG
>DYUK01000256.1 GCA_020743695.1 Brevibacterium senegalense
TGGGCGGACGTCCGCTCGACCGTGCGGCGCGGAGTGGGGAAGGCGCGGGCGGCGGGACTGACAGTCGCACTCGACACGGACGGGTCGCGCCTGACGGACTTCCTGCGCATCTACGACGAGACGATGGACCGGGTGGGTGCCGTCGGCCGGTTCCGGTTCACGGGGGAGGCGTTCGAGCGGATGCACGCGGCGCTGCCGGGACGGTTCGCCTACGTCTACTCGATGCACGAGGACGAACCGGTCGCGGTCGAACTGATGCTCCACTCCGACACGACCGGCTACTTCCACCTGGGCGGGACGCGCACGGAGGCGCTGCCGCTCTACGCGAGCGTGCACGTCCACTGGGAGGCGATCGCGCACGCGTGGCGGTCGGGACTGTCGGAGTACGTGCTGACGGGCGGGGTGACGAACACGCGCGAGGACAGCCTGCTGCGGTTCAAGCGGAACTTCGCCCCGCAGGGGGAGGCCCTCTACCTCACGGGCGAGCGGATCTTCGACACGGACGCCTACGACCGCCTGACCGGTCTGGCTCCCACGGCGGAGGGCGTGGAGTCCGACGGCGCGGCCGGTGGCTTCTTCCCCGCCTACCGCGCACCGCACCATCCCGCCGCGTGCCGGTGGTGCGGTCCGACCGGATCGGCTCCGGACGGCGTCCCGGACGCGGCCTCCGCACCCGCGGAGGTGCACCGATGAGCCGCTTTCGTGTCCTGGACTCCGGCGACCCCTGCGATCGCGCCCGGTGGGTGCGGATGTGGGAGGACTCGCCCCAGCGGCCGCCCCATGCGCACCCGGTGCTGAGTGAACCGGCGCTGAAACCCGGCGAGCGTCTGGTCGCCGCCGTGCTGGAGGACGACGACTCGACCGCGATGGGTCCGGCGGGGACCGTCCTGCACGTCCTCATCGTCCGACCGGTGCCCGGCCCGCTGGGTGCCAGCGGGCGGTGCGTCGACCTCATCTCGCCCCTCGGCTACGCGGGCCCCCTGGTCTGGGGTGCCCAGGACGTCGCGGCGCTCGCCCGTACGTTCTGGGCCGAGTTCGACGTCTGGGCGGCGGAGGTGGGCGCGGTGAGCGAGTTCGTGCGCCTCTCGCTCCTCGACTCCGTTCTGCCCTCACCGGCAGCCATCACCCCGCGGCTCACCAACCACGTCGCCGTGCTGCCGGACACCGCGGAGCAGCTCTGGGCGTCGTTCGCGCCCAAGGTGCGGCAGAACGCGCGGCGCGCCCTGCGGTCCGGGGTCACGATCGAGATCGACGAGACCGGGGAGAGGCACCGGGAGTTCCTCCACATCCACGACGCGACGATGGACCGTCACGACAGCGACGACTCCTACCGCCTCGAGGCGGACGTGCTCACGGGTCTCCACCGGGAGCTGCCGGGCGGGTTCGCCTACGTCTACGCGATGAGCGAGGGGACGGCGGTCTCCGTCGACCTCGTGCTCATGGGGACGGACACCGCCTACTACCACCTGGGCGGAACACTGACCGAGGCGTTCGGGCTGCGCCCCAATGATCTCGTCAAGACCGCGGCGATGGAGCACGCGCGCAGCACCGGTCGCACGGACTTCGTACTGGGCGGCGGGCTGCAGGACGGCGACGGGCTGGAGCGCTACAAGCGCGGGTTCGCCGGAGGGCGGACCATCGACTTCCGGACGACGGAGCGCATCCTCGATCCTGCGGCGCACGCACGGCTCGTCGCGGACCTCGAGGCGCGGATGCAGCAGGAGCGCGAGGCCGGCGACCGCCCTGAATGGGTCGACGGTCCGGAGTTCTTCCCCGCCTACCGCCGCCGCTTCACCGTGCCGGCGCGACTGGGGTCGGAGGCGCTGGCGCGCGCAGGTGTGTCCGTTACGGGGACCGCCGTCGTCGGGGCGGGCGGCGGCGCGAGCGGACAGGAGTCGGCCCGATGACCGCGGGCGTCCCCACAGTCCCGCCGGTGCGGATCGCGGAGTCTCCGAGCGGCCGGGTGAGGGACCCCCGGGTGCCGGCCGGGGCCTCGGCGTACCTGCCGGTCAAACGAGCGGTCGACGCGGTGGCGGCGGCCTGCCTGCTCATAGTCCTGGCCCCGCTGCTGGCGGTCGTGGCACTGGCGGTGCGGGTGGGGCTGGGCAGTCCCGTCCTGTTCCGGCAGGAACGGGTGACCGTGGGCGGCCGCCGGTTCGACCTGCTCAAGTTCCGCACGATGCGGCCCATCGACCGCGCGCGCGGGTGGGTGACAGACGAGCAGCGGCTCACGCGGCTGGGCCGGTGGCTGCGGGCGACCAGCCTGGACGAGCTGCCCAGTCTGTGGAACATCCTCGTGGGCGACATGAGCGTCGTGGGTCCCCGGCCGCTGCTCCCGGGATACCTGCCGCTCTTCAGCGCCGCGCAGAGCCGCCGGCACGGAGTGCGCGCGGGCCTGACGGGGCTCGCGCAGGTGAGCGGGCGCAACGGCCTGCCGTGGGACGAGCGCTTCGACCTGGATCAGCGGTACGTCCTGCTCATGGGCCCGGTGCTGGACCTGACGATCGTCGTGCAGACCGCCTGGACGGTGCTGCGGCGGGACGGGGTGGACGTCGATCATGCGGCGACGACCCTGGACTTCGCAGGACCGCTGCGGACCCCGCGGCTGCGGCTGGTCCCACAGCCGGAGGGTCCGTCTGACGGGATGCCGGCACCTGGCGTGGCTGTGACCCGCCGATGGGAGGCGCGAACGCCCACCGACACCCGCATCGCCCGCTGCACAGCGACCGTCGTGCGGCCGGACTCCCCGGAGCGGATCGTCGCGGACCTCGAGGTCGTGGACCTTCGTGCGGACTGCGATCCGCAGCTCGTCGACGACCTGATCCTGCTGCTGGTCAATCACCTGCGGGCCGCGGACGCAGGGGGTGCCCGGATCGTCGTCGACGCCCGGGCGACGCACCTGCTGCATGCACTCGCAGCTCACGGGTTCGAGGGGGAGGACGGCAGCGACTCCACACACGGACCCGGCCCTGCACGCGGGGACGACGCGGTGCGACTCACCGCCGTGATCCGGAGTGTCGACGAACCGATCGGACCGGCGACCCCACCCGCGGTCCGTGTCCGCACCACGGGAGCCGCCATCGTCCCCGAAGCGGCACGAGCGGCACGAGCAGTGCGAGCACGAGCAGTACGAGTAGGCCCCGCACGAGTAGGAGCAGAACGATGAATGCGTCCACGCCCACCGCGACCCAGGGGCTCGCGCCCGTCCTCACCGGGCAGTCGCCCGGTCT
Source organism: Brevibacterium senegalense (assembly GCA_020743695.1). Classification (GTDB taxonomy): domain Bacteria; phylum Actinomycetota; class Actinomycetes; order Actinomycetales; family Brevibacteriaceae; genus Brevibacterium; species Brevibacterium senegalense_A. The sequence goes on from DYUK01000256.1 coordinate 3,231, forward strand.
CAGCGTCGCGCCTGCCTCGGCCGCCGGTCCGGCCACTGTCGTGCCGACCGAGGTCGCGTCGCCGGTCCTCCTGTCCGGACCGGATGTGGGTCCGCTCGAGGAGGAGTACGTGCTCGCCGCGATGCGCAGCGGGTGGATCGCCCCGGCCGGTCCGGACCTGGACGCCTTCGAGGCGGAGGTCGCCCAGCGGGTGGGCGTCGCCCACGCCGTGGGTCTGGCGAGCGGCACCGCCGCCCTCCACCTGGGCCTGCTGGGGCTGGGCGTGGCCCCGGGCGACGTCGTCCTCACGTGCACGTTCACCTTCGCCGCGACCGTCAACGCGATCCTCTACTGCGGCGCGCGGCCCGTGTTCATCGACTGCGATCCGGACACCGGCACGCTCGATCCCGACCTTCTCGAGGCGACGCTCCACGACCTCCGGACCGGATGGGAGCGGGTGGGGGCGATCATCCCCGTCGACCTGTTCGGCAAGGCCGCGGACTACTCGCGCATCACACCGATCGCCCGCGCCCACGGTGTGCCGATCCTGGCTGATGCCGCGGAGGCCCTGGGCGCCTCGCACGCCGGCCGCCCCGCCGGCGCGTGGGGCGACGCCGCAGCGGTGTCGTTCAACGGGAACAAGATCATGACGACCTCCGGCGGCGGCATGCTGCTGACGAACGACGCGCTGGTGGCCGCCCGCGCACGACACCTGTCGGCGCAGGCGCGGCAACCGGTCGCCCACTACGAGCACGTTGAGGTGGGGTACAACTACCGGCTCAGCAACCTGCTGGCCGCGCTGGGCCGCGCCCAGCTGCGCAGGCTGGACGAGATGATCGCCGCCCGCCACGCGATCCGGCACCGCTACGAGGCCCTCTTCGCCGAGGTCCCGGGTACCCGGATCCTGGGAGCCGCCGGTGCCGACGCCCACGACAACGCGTGGCTGACGCCCCTGGTCGTCGACCCGTCCCTGACCGGCTGGGACGCGCACCAGCTGGGTGCGTGGCTGGCTCGGGACGCGATCGAGACCCGCCCGCTGTGGAAGCCCATGCACCTGCAGCCCGCCTACGCCTCCGCACAGGCGGAGGTGACCGGCGTCGCGGAGCGCCTGTTCGACCACGGCCTCGCGCTGCCCAGCGGGTCCGCACTGACGGAGGCTGAGATTGCGCGGGTGCTGGACGGGATCCGCGGATTCCTGGACGCGGGGGAGAAGAGGGCTGACGCGCACGGCTGACCAGCGACGCAATCCATTCTGATTTCAACTCTTCGCTTCTCGGACTCCACGACGTATGATATGAGCCACACATCAGGTCCAGCGCCGCTCGTCCGTCAGGACGCCGATCCACGACGCTGACCGGAACGGGTTCGGATGCGACACGGGGCGACCGGACGGGGTGCGGGAGAGTTCACCGAACGGCAGCGCAGCGTTCTCCACGGATTGCGCCTGCCCGCGCATCGGATCACGCGACCCGCCCTCCTGCGGCGGCTCGACCGACTCACCTCGTTCACGCGGGTGAGCGGCCCACCGGGGTCCGGCCGGACGACTCTCCTGGCGGACTGGGCGACGCACCGCATGAACGAGGGCGACCACGTCCTGTGGCTGAGTGCGCATCGAGGGCTCGACTCGTGGCAGGACTTCGACCGGGCCGTGGCGGACCTCGCCGGCGACCAGGTGGAACCGGGGCCCCGCAGCGCACTCGAGCAGATCTGCGCGAGCGCGGACGGCGCCCGGGTGATCGTCATCGTCGACGACGGCGACCTGCTGGCCGATGAGGCGCTGCGCGCGCGACTCGTGGACCTCTGCCGCGCGTTGCCGATGCTGCACCTCGTGGGGTCGACGGGCGATCTGGCACCCGTGCCGGAGGACCCGCGCGGGACGGGCCTCTCCTTCACCCTGCTGACCGGCCGCGATCTGACGGCGACCCAGGACGAGGCGCACGAACTGACCCGCGCGTGGGGGCTCGACCGGACGGACGACCAGATCGCCGATGCCCTGCAGGCGTCCGGCGGGTGGATGGGTCTGATGCGCGAGCTCCTGGAGGACGACGTCCCGCAGTACCCCAGGGCCGTGCAGCGCTTCCGGCCCTTGCTCTCCGCATCCCCCGTCGAGGTCGCCCTCATCGCGGTGCTGGGCGCCGTCGCCCGGCTGGGCGACGTGAGCGCAGCACTCCTGACGCACCTCGAGGGTGCGGTGCCGGACGTGTGGCGGGAGATCGGCGCAGACGCGCTCACACCGCTGGCACTGGTCGTCGAGGATTCCGGCGTGCTGGCCCCGGTCGAGAACGGCGACCGGGGGATGGTCGCACTCGTGCCCGCGCTGCGGGAGTCGTTCGCGGGGGACTTCGCCGCCCGCCACGCGGAAGCCGCCCGTGCACTGCATGCGGCGGCCGCGCAGTACTACGAGGACACCGGGGTGCCGGCGGACACGGCCCGCAGTGCCGTCCACGCGCGCAGGGCGGAGGACTGGACGCGCCTCACACGCCTGGCCGCCCGCCACGGCTGGTGGCTGGGCGCTCGACACCCGGAGGCGACGGTCGCGGCGTACGGCGGGCTGGCCGACGACGTCGTCGCCGAGCGCCCGGTGCTGCTGCTCACCCGTGAGCTGTCGCACGCCCTCCATCCGTCGACGATCGACCCGGATCCGCGCTCGCCCATGATCCAGCGCGTGTTCGCCCGCACCGTCCAGTCCGCGGGTGCGGGTCCCACGGACCCGGACGAGCGCGCGTTCCTGGCGATCGCCGTCGTGAACGCGCTGCGGCAGCGGGG
>DYUK01000257.1 GCA_020743695.1 Brevibacterium senegalense
TCGCGGTGTCGGAGAAGACCGGCTTCATCCCCAACGTGTTCCTGGGCCTGGCCCGCCGCCCCGCGGAGTTCCGCGCGTTCTTCGCCTACTACGACGCGCTCATGGAGAAGGAGACCGGCAGCCTCACGAAGGCGGACCGGGAGATGATCGTGACCGCGACCTCGGCGGCCAACGGCTGCCTGTACTGCGTCGTGGCCCACGGCGCTGTCCTGCGGATCATGGCGAAGGACCCCTATGTGGCGGACCAGGTGGCGGTCGACCACCGGCACGCGGACATCACACCGCGACAGCGGGCGATGCTCGACTTCGCGATGAAGGTCTGCCGGGAGCCCGCAGCCGTCAGCGATGAGGACCACGAGGAGCTGGCCCGCCACGGCTTCGACGACGAGGACGTGTGGGACATCGCGGCGATCACCGGCTTCTTCGGCCTCTCCAACCGCATCGCACTGGTGAGCGGGATGCAGCCCAACCCGGAGTTCTACCTGATGGGACGCGTGCCGCGGGAGAAGAAGCAGGACTGACACAGGAAGCCGGGCGCCGTCGAAGGGTTCTTCGTCCTCCCGTGGAACATCGTCACCGTCGCGTTCCGGCAGCGGATCATCCCCGACCGGCGGCGGGGCCGGGTGAACGCCGCCTGCCGGCTCTTCGGCTGGGGGACGATCGCGGCCGCCGCACGTCGGGCTCACACAGATCGTCAAGCGAATTCACAGTGAACGACGAGGATTGATAGGGTGTGACGACAGCCACGCTCTGCCGCCGCCCCTGATCCGCACGGCAGACGGGCTCACGCAACGACGCGCAGACGAAAGGCACACCTCCGATGAGTCCAGTCCTCCTCATGGCGATCGGTCTCGCGATCTTCGCCCTCGGGTACTTCGTGTACTCGCGGTACCTCGCGAAGCGCGTCTACCGGCTGAACGACGATTTCACGACCCCCTCGCACGAACTGCGCGATGGCGTCGACTACGTCCCCACCAACAAGTTCGTCCTCTGGGGACACCACTTCACCTCCGTGGCCGGCGCCGCTCCCATCGTGGGACCAGCGGTCGCACTCATCTGGGGCTGGGTGCCCGCGTTCCTCTGGGTCACGCTGGGCACCGTGTTCTTCGCCGGCATGCACGACTTCGGCGCACTGTGGGCGTCCGTGCGGAACAAGGGGCAGTCCATCGGCGCCCTGTCCGGCCGGTACATCGGCAAGCGCGGCGCAGGGCTCTTCCTCATCGTCATCTTCATCCTGCTGCTCATGGTGATCGCCGCGTTCTCGGTCGTCATCACGAATCTGCTGATCGCCACGCCCACCGCCGTGATTCCTGCGTGGGGCGCGATCGGCGTCGCTCTGCTGGTGGGCGTCGCCGTCTACCGCATGCGCCTGCCACTGCTGCCCGTCACCGTCGTGGGCGTCGCCGCCCTGTACGGTCTGATCCTGCTGGGCGATGCGGTCCCCGTCGTCATCCCGGAGAACTTCCTGGGCATGACCCCCACGGTGTTCTGGATCCTCGCGCTCTTCATCTACGGCGCGTTCGCCTCGCTGCTGCCAGTCTGGGTGCTGCTCCAGCCGCGCGACTACATCAACGGCGTCCAGCTGTTCATCGGTCTCATCCTGCTGTACGGCGCCGTCGTCATCGGGATGTTCGTCTCCGACGGTGCGCACGAGATCGTGGCACCGGCCATCAACACGAACGTGCCGGACGGCACGCCCAGCATCGTCCCGCTGCTGTTCGTCACGATCGCCTGCGGTGCCATCTCCGGTTTCCACGGCATGGTCTCCTCGGGCACCAGCTCGAAGCAGCTCGACAAGGAGACGGACTCGCGGTTCGTCGGATATTTCGGCGCCGTGGGCGAGGGCCTCCTGGCCCTGGGCACCATCATCGCGATCTCCGCCGGTCTGCGCACGGTCGCGGAGTGGGAGGAGCTCTACAGCGCCTTCGGCGAGGCCGGGGTCCAGTCGTTCATCCAGGGCGGCGGCATGCTCATGGAGTCCGGCCTGGGCCTGCCCGCGTCCCTCAGCTCCACCGTGCTGGCCACGATGGCGGTGCTGTTCGCAGCGACCTCGCTGGACACCGGCTTCCGCCTCATGCGCTTCGTCGTCCAGGAGATGGGCGATCGCGTGAACCTCCGGATCGGCAAATACGCCGCGACCGGCGTCGTCCTCGTGCTGGGCATGGGCCTGACCTTCTCCCAGGGGCTGGGCGCGGAGGGCGGCCTGCGCATCTGGCCGCTCTTCGGCACCACCAATCAGCTCATGGCCTCACTCACGCTGCTGATCCTGGCGGTCATGCTCATTCGGAAGCGGCGCAACCCGTGGCCGGCGCTCATCCCGCTGGTGATCGTCTTCTCCATGTCGTTCTGGGCCGCGATCGATCAGCTCTTCAGCTTCACGACACCCGGTTCGCAGGACTGGCTGCTGTTCGTCATCGACTGCATCATCATCGTCAGCAGCGTGCTCGTGGCGGTCGAAGGGATCAGAGCCATCGTCCGCGCCGTCAACGAGCCGGCGGAACCGGAGGATGAGGACGCGAAGCGCACCGCGGTCCGCGAGGAGGTCTGACCGATGACGGACGAGGACGTCACGGGCCCGGACCCATCGTGGACGAGCCAGCTCGCCCACGGGTGGGCCGCGGTCCGTGACGGACTCGAGGAGTTCTACAAGGGGCCCTATCGCCAGATGTTCGCCCGCGAGAAGCGCGATGAGGACGACTTCTTCACCCTCATCGTGCTGGGTGAGGCACTGGGGGTGCCCGACCCGGCGGCCTACTACACCGCAGAATTCCTGCCCGGCCTCTACCAGGACTTCCACGCCTGGCACCGGCGGATGGGCATGCCGGATTCGCCCCTGGACCACATCGCATGCTGCTGAACACGATCGCGGACCTCGACGTCGTCTTCGTGGGCGGGAAGGGCGGGGTCGGCAAGACGACCGTCGCGTCGACCCTCGCCATGGCCCGCGCCCTCGCCGGGGACCGAGTCCTCGTCGTCTCGACCGACCCCGCGCACAACCTGGGCCACCTGTGGGACACGACCGTGGGCGACGCGCTGGTGCGCCTCACCCCCGATCTGGCGTCGGGCGGGTACGTCGACGGGCTCGAGATCGACCCGAGCGCCACACTGGACCGCCACTTGGCCGCCGTGGGGCGGACGATGCGCCGCATGCTGCCCGAACGCATGCGTCCCCACGCGGAACGGCATCTCGCACTGGCCCGCGAAGCACCCGGCAGCTTCGAAGCGGCGGTCCTCGAACGGGTCGCAGACGCGGCCGCACTGGGGACGGACTCCTATGACCTGGTCCTCTTCGACACCGCCCCGTCGGGCCACACACTCCGCCTGCTCTCCCTGCCAGGGCAGCTGACGACATGGACGGAGTCCCTGCTGAAGAACCGCGACCGTTCGGAGCGCTACTCGGCGGCCATGCGGAGCATCGCCGGTGGGACCGACGATGATCCGACCGCGCAGGCGGATGCAGAGCTCCGTCGCACCCTGCACCGCCGCCGCGAGCGCTTCGATCGGCTGAGGTCGCTTCTGCGCGATCCGCAGCGCACCGGCTTCGTCGTCGTCTTCACCCCGGAGCGGATGCCGGTCGCGGAGACGCTCGAACTGACGGCCTCGCTCACGGAGATGGAGGTGCCCGTCTGCGCTCTGGTCGCGAACCGGCGGTCCCCGTCCGATGCGGGCGCACTCCTGCGGTCCCGTCGGGACATCGAGGACGCACAGATCCAGCGGGTGCACGAGGCGCTGCCCGCATTCCCCGTGGCCCAGCTGCCGCTGGTCCCCGGCGAGATCGTGGGCTCCGACGCTCTGGAGGAGTTCGCGCGGATCCTGCCGTGAGGCGGCACCGCGCGCAGCGCTCGGCCTGCCGAAGCCGGGAAGGACCGCGCCGAGGAGGTCAGCGCTCAGTCCTGCGGCGCAGCTTCCACGTTCAGCGACCACATGACGCCGAAGCGGTCGAAGACCTGTCCGTACCAGTCGCCCCACGGCGCCTTCTCGAACGGCATGCCCACGTTCCCGCCGCCGGCCACGAACGCGTCGATGATCTCGCGGGCACGCTCGACGGTGTCCGCCGTGTACAGGAGCGAATAGGCGGATCCGCGCACCGGGTAGTCCTCCGGACCCATGGCGTCGCCGCCGGCGATGATGCCGGCCGGTGTCGTGAGCGTCGCATGCGCGACGGCCTGGGGGTCCGGTTCGAAGGGCATCTCCTCACTCATGGGCACATCGCCGTAGCGGAGGATCATCACCTTTCCGCCCAGCACCGCGTGCCAGTGCTCGAAGGCCTCCGCAGTCGTTCCGGGCAGGGCGATATATGTGGCGAGCGTCTCAGTCATGCGTCAAGAGTACGACTCGCCGACGCCCCTGGACACCCCCTGCGGTCCGTCGGATCCACGGGTTCCGGGCGGCCGGTCCGGCGCTCGCGACCCGCCGGGGTTCAGCGCGCACTCAGCGCGGACTCCCCCGCCGGTCAGCCGCGAGCACTACCGTCGACGGTCGCACGCACACAGCCGGACAGCCGCATGCGCGGACAGCCGGGCAGAGGCGGGCACCGCTCGCCCGAGCACAGGAGACCACATGGACTTGAAGACGATGGGCATCGCGATCGGGACGGCGGCGGCAGTGCTGACGCTGGGCGCCTGCGGGGGCGCGGACGGCGGCGGGGAGCAGGCCCCGGCCGCGACGGACTCAGCCGCACAGGGACAGGACCCGGCGGCCTCGGGCGAGGCGGCCTCGGCGACGGAGCCGGACCTGTCCGACGTCCCCGACGTCGTCGCGGAGGTCAACGGCGAGGAGATCACGAAGGACGACTTCTCCGGCCCCTACGAATCGCAGTTCCAGCAGCAGGCGATGCAGTCACAGCAGACCGGGCAGCAGGTCGATCAGGACCAGCTCAAACAGGACCTCGTCGACAGCCTCGTGAGCGTCGAGCTGCTGGAGCAGGAGGCGGCCGACCGCGGGATCGAGCCCGAGGACTCGGACGTCGATGACGCCCTGGCGGAGGCCGCGGAGCAGAACCAGATGAGCCCGGACGAGTTCCTCGAGGCGATGGGGCAGCAGGGCATGGACGAGGATGCGGTCCGTGAGCAGGTCGCGTCGCAGGAGACCGTGTCCCTGCTGGTCCAGGACGAGTCCGGTCCGTTCGAGGCCAGCGATGAGGAGATGCAGCAGGCCTACGACCAGGCGGTCTCGCAGCAGGAGCAGATGGCGCAGCAGGGCGGCCAGGCCGCACAGGAGATGCCGCCGATGGAAGACGTCGAGCCGCAGCTCGAGCAGCAGGTGACCGCGCAGAAGGAGTCGCAGGCGACGGAGGAGCTGGCGACCGCGCTGCGCGAGGACGGCGACGTGACGATCCACCTCTGAGGAACCTCGGGTGAGGACTCTCACCCGGCCTTCATTGCAGTCACTGCAAATGTGCACGTAGTGTCATGAGTGATGACTGCAGACGCCACACCCTCCCCCGCGCCCGACCCGCAGAGCGAGGCACCGCAGACCGACACGGGCCTGCGCGCCCGCAAGAAGAACGACACCCGACGCGCGATCCGCACCGCCGCCCTCGACCTGGCGGTGGAGGTGGGGCTCGACGCGCTCACCGTCGACGGGATCGCCGCTCGCGCGCAGGTCTCGCCGCGCACCTTCTTCAACTACTTCGCACACAAGGAGGACGCGCTGGTGATGGACTCCGCCGCCGGCGCGCGCACTCTGCAGCCGCTCATCGTCGACCGCCCCGCGGAGGAATCGCCGCTGCACGCGATCCGCGCGGTCATCACGGAGACGGACCTGTTCTCCGTCATGAACTCGGACCGTGAGCGCACCCTCGCCCGTCAGCGACTGGTGGCGCAGCATCCCGTGCTGCTGGCCCGTCAGCTGAGCCTCAACGCGCGGATGGAGAACCTGCTGGCGGAGTCGGTCGGCACGCGGATGGGCGTCGATCCGGCGAAGGACCCGCGGCCGGCGCTCATCGCGGGGGTCGCCGGTGCCGCGATGCGCGTGGCGATCAACCGCTGGGCGGCCGACGGCACCACGCTGCTGTCCGATCGGATCAGCGCCGCGTTCGACCTGCTGGAGAACGGGCTCCTGACAGACGGGGGCTTGGGCGCGCCGGCAAACGACCCGACCGTCACCACGGGGGAGGACGGTGACGCACGTGGCTGACTCGTCGCGGTCTCAGGCCTACGACCACTCCGCGGGCGGCCGGAACATCCTCATGGCGGTCCTGCTGTCAGGGGCCTTCGTCATCATCCTCAACCAGACGCTGCTCAACACCGCACTGCCGGCGTTCATGCACTACTTCGACATCACCTCCGGTGCCGCACAGTGGGTGACGACGAGCTTCATGCTGGTCAACGGCATCATGATCCCGGTCACCGCGTTCCTCATCCAGAAGTTCACGACCCGCACACTCTTCCTCACCGCGATGGGGCTCTTCATCGCAGGCACGATCATCTGCGCGATCGCGCCCGTCTACCCCGTCCTGCTGGTGGGCCGGGTGGTGCAGGCGATGAGCGGTGGACTCATCATCCCGCTCATGCAGACGATCCTGTTCGCGATCTTCCCGATGGAGAAGCGCGGGTCCGCGATGGGCACCTTCGGCCTCGTCATCTCCTTCGCTCCGGCGATCGGCCCCAGCCTCTCCGGCTGGATCGTCGACCACCTGCCGTGGGAGGTCCTCTTCATCATGATGCTGCCGATCGCAGTCATCGCAGCGATCTTCGCCTACGTCATGCTGCGCAACGTCACGGAGCAGACGAACCCCCGGCTGGACGTCCCCTCGATCATCCTGTCGTCGTTCGGTTTCGGCGGACTCCTGTTCGGCTTCGGCGGGGCCGGCGACTACGGCTGGGCGAGCCCGTCCGTCTACGTGCCGCTGGCCGTGGGCGCCGTGGCGCTCACGTGGTTCATCGCCCGCCAGGTGCGCCTGCCGGAGCCGCTGCTGCAGCTGCGGGTGCTGAAGAACCGCATGTTCACGCTCAACACGGTCCTGGGCATGCTCGTCTTCATCGCGATGATCGGCGGCATGCTCATCATCCCGATGTACATGCAGAACATGAACGACTTCACCGCGATGGAGTCCGGTCTGGCGCTGCTGCCCGGTGCGGTCGTCATGGGTGCCGCCTCCCCCATCACCGGCCGGATCTTCGATGCGGTGGGCGCGAAGTGGCTGGCGATCCCCGGGTTCCTGCTGCTGGCGGTCTCGACCCTGGCGCTGTCGTTCCTCACCCCGGACACTTCGTTCCTCTACCTCACCGTCGCCAACACCGTCCGGATGCTGGGCACGGCGATGGTCATCATGCCGGTGACGACCGCGGCGCTGAACCAGCTGCCCATGCACCTCGTCCCGCACGGCACCGCGCTCAACAACACGATGCGCCAGATCGCCGCGTCCGTGGGCACGGCGGTGCTCGTCACCGTCATGGTCGCCGCCACCCGCGATCCGGAGGAGTATGGGATCGCCGGTCAGATCCACGGCGCGAACGTGGCGTTCCTGGTCGCCGCGATCGCCGCCTTCGCGGGATTCGCAGGCGCGTTCTTCATCCGCGACTCCCACGGCCCGGCCGCTCCCGCGAAAGACGCGGAGGCGGAACCGACACCCTGAGCGCGGCCGGCGTGGCCCTGGCTGTGCGCCTCATCTACCTACGCGTTTTCTCGCGTTGTGCGTGCGAGCATCCCCGCACAACGCGAGAACTGTTTCCGGGCTCCCCACGCACCCTCACTTCTTCGCACTTCTCTCGCGATGTACGTGCGAGCATTCCCGTACTTCGCACGAATCGATCGGCGGGCCGCCCTCTCGCGGCAGACCGCCCCTCACGTGACCGGACCTCGCCCCCTCACAGCTCCGTGACGGTGCCCGCGCTGCCGTCGATGCGCACGCGCTGACCGTTC
>DYUK01000258.1 GCA_020743695.1 Brevibacterium senegalense
CGAGCCGGCCTTGCGGAGCTGCGATGCTGACGGCCGCCCGGTCGGATTCGTCGTCATGGGCCGACAGTAGCGCAGGGCCGTGGTGAATGCGGGCTGCGAATGCGTGCCGCCGTGTGACTGCTGAGAGTCGCGAGTCCATGCGGGTGGGGCGGTTAGTCTGGGCGGCATGGTCGACGATGGTGGCGAGCAGCCTGAGCGTCTTACTGACGGTGTAACCCGCGGACGCGGGCGTCCGTCGCGCACCTTGGTGACGCGGGACGACATCGCCGAGGCCGCCCTCCGGATCGCGGGCGATGCTGGCTTCCCGGCCCTCACCATGCACGGGCTGGCGCGCGAGCTGGGGGTGACGACACGGGCGCTGTACAACCACGTGCGGGATCGTCAGGAGGTCGTCGATCTGGCCGCGCAGCGGATGGTCGAGGGGCTGCCGCAGACGCAGTGGGATGCCAGCCGATGGCGGGAGTCGCTGCGGGAGGGCTATGAGGAAGCTCGGGCGGCGTACCGGCGGATGCCGCGCGCGGTGCTCGTGTCACTCGACGAGACGGTGACGCCGAGTGAGGTGCCGGCGTCGCGCTTCCTGCTGGCGGAGTCGATGCTGACGTTCTTCACGGACATCGGGCTGTCCCTGGAGTGGGCGATGGCGATGCGGGGCGCGTTCTTGTCCGACGTCTTCGCCCACGCGCTGCTCATCGACTACCGCTACGACCGGGGGAGTGAGGCGGTGCGGGAGGCGATGGGTCAGCCCATCCCCGCCAGCTGGCTGGCCGCGCAGCCAGACGTAGAAGCGCCACTGTCGCGTGGCATCGCCTCCCTGCCGTCACCCACGAGCGACGAGATGTTCGCCGCCGTCGTGGACCTGCGGATCGCAGCGATCGAGCGGCTGCTGGAGGTTGGGGGTACGGGGGCTGAGAGGTAGAGGATGGCACCTAGGTACAGGACGCAAAACTACCCCGAGGCCATCCCCGAGACGTCCAACCGTGTTGCCGCCGCGGTCAGCCCGTCATCGAGAACTTCACCTCTGTTGGCGCCACCTCATTGTTGTGGCTTGGTTGAGCGCATCGCGAAGTAGCCTGTGAGTGGCATCACACCGCCACCGCCCCCAGCGACTCCACCAGCACCGTCTTGCGGATCTTCCCCGTCGCAGTCATCGGCATCGAGTCGACGAGCACGACCTCCGGCACCTTGTAGGTCGCCATCTGCTCCTTCGCCCATGCCCGGATGCCGTCAGCCGTCGCATCCGCGCCCGCGTCCTCGCGCAGCTCGATGAAGGCGACCGGCTTCTGCCCGGCCTCGGCGTCCTCGCGCGGGGCCACCGCCACGCGCTCGATCGCGGGGTGAGTGCGCAACAGCGCCTCGATCTCGGAGGGGAACACGCTCATCCCCTTGACCTTGATCATCTCCTTCGTCCGCGCCAGATACGTCAGCGCGCCGTGCTCGTCGAAGCGACCCGTGTCGCCCGTCAGCAGCCACCCGTCCACCACAGTCTTCGCGGTGGCCTCGGGATTGCCGTAGTACCCGGTCAGCACAGAGGGGGAATGGAGCAGGATCTGCCCGGTCTCTCCCTGTGGCACCGGCTCCAGCTCATCGTCCACGATGACGATCGAGGTGCCTGGGACCGGGTAGCCGCAGTAGACGGGTTCCGCCTTGAGATCCTGGTCGTCGCGGTCCAGCCCCAGTGTGAACGTGTCGGACGTGTGCGACTCCGTCATGCCGAACGGCCCGGTCCGCAGGGTCACGCCCGTCGCCTCGCGCCAGCGCTCGCGCATCGGGATGTCGAGCTTCCGGACGAACGACAGCGACGTGCAGGTCGTCAGCGATTCCACCGCCCGCGAGCTGAAGTTCGGATGCTCCAGGAGCTCCACGTAGTTCTCCACCGGGCTCGACATGAACGTCACGCGCCGGGACTCGATGAGTTCCAGTGCGGCGCTGGCATTCCAGCGAGTCAGGATGACGACCTCAGAACCGTCGACCAGCGGGCAGAGCAGAGCCAGGTTCTGCCCCGCGATCCAGAACATCGGCAGGAACCCCAGAGTGCAGCGCCGCCCCTCGCCGGGTGTGCTCCCCTGCCCCAGCAGCGCGGTGAGCGCCGTGTAGACCATGTGGCGTTGCGTGTGCTCGCAGCCCTTCGGCAGCCCCGTCGTGCCGCCTGTGTAGTTGAGAGCGGCCAGCGCATCGAGGTCCACTGCGACCTCCGGCGCGGGTGCATGCGCCATGATGTCCGGCCAGTCGCTGGGCTGGTCCGGGTCGACCGGCTCGAATGGTGCCGGTGGCACTGCGGGGCCCTCCAGAGTGTCCGCCAGCTGCGTGTACCCGACGGTGAGGTCGACGCCCAGCTCAGCCCCGACCTCGGCGATGAGCGGCGCGAACTCCGGCAGTGCCAGCAGGACGCGGACGCCGGCATCGCTCAGCTCGTGCGCCAGCTCCCGGGCGCGGAACATCGGATTGATGGGCACGTAGACCGCGCCCGCGCGCAGGATGCCCAGGAACGCGATCGCGAACTGCGGACAGTTGGGCAGGAAGACGCCCGCGCGGTCGCCGGGCTCCACGCCGTTGGCCCGCAGCCAGCCGGCGTACGCGGCAGAGGCGCGGTCCAGCTCCGCGAACGTGATGTCGCGTCCGTAGAAGTGGATCGCGACGGCGTCCGGCCGCTCGGTGGACCACTTCCGCAGGTAGTCGATGACGCTCCCATCGGGAATCGGCTCGTCCAGCGTGCGGGGCACGTCGGCCGGCCAGAGGTCTCGCAAACCGGCCAGCTGCGCGGCAGCGGCCTCCCATGCGTGCGGTGTCGACATCCTCGTCTCCATTCGTTCGTGGGGCTCATGCGTGCGGCTGGTGCGCGCGGATCGACAGCGACCCGCACGGCGCCGAACACGGTGCCGCCACCGATCATCGCGCCGATTGACACCTGAGTCAACCGGTGCTTGACTTGCCATTTGACATAGGTGTCAATCGCTGGAGGAGTGTTCATGTCCACTGTTCTCGTGGCCAATCGCGGAGAGATCGCGGTCCGGATCATCGACGCCGTGCACGCCGTCGGCATGACGGCCGCGGCGATCCACACCTCCGACGATGACGCCCACATCCGCCACGCGGACGAGGCGATCCTCCTCGACGGGGTCGGCGCGGCCCCCTACCTGGACATCGACCAGGTGGTCGCCGCGGCCGTGACGGCCGGCGCCACCCACCTGCACCCCGGTTACGGCTTCCTGTCGGAGAACCCCGCCCTCGCCCGGGCCTGCGCCGAGGCCGGGGTCACCTTCGTCGGCCCGTCACCGGAGACGCTCGACATCTTCGGGGACAAGGCGCGCGCCCGGCAGCTGGCGGCCTCGGCGGGGGTGCCGGTCGTGCCGGCCACGGGCATCGACCCCACGCTCGAGGAGGCGCAGGAGTTCCTCCGCGAGCACGGCGACGTCATGGTCAAGGCGACCGCCGGCGGCGGCGGGCGCGGCCTGCGGCGCGTCACCGACCCGGACGACCTCGCCGGAGCGATCGAGGAGTGCGCGCGAGAGGCGCAGCTGCACTTCGGCTCCGCCCAGCACTTCATCGAGAAGTACGTCGACCACCCCCACCACGTCGAGTTCCAGGTGATCGGCGACGGCACGTCGCACCAGCACCTGGGTGAGCGCGACTGCTCCGTGCAGCGGCGCAACCAGAAGATTGTCGAGATCGCCCCCAGCCCCTCGCTCACCCCGCAGCTGCGCACCCGGATGGCAGCGGCGGCGCTCAGCATCGCAGCGGCCGTCGACCTCACCTCGCTCGCGACCGTCGAATTCCTCGTCGCGGACGGCGCTTTCTACTTCATGGAAGTGAACCCGCGCCTGCAGGTCGAGCACACGGTGACGGAGGAGGTCACCGGCATCGATCTCGTCGCCACTCAGCTGCGTGTGAGCCTGAGCCGCAGCCTGGCCGACCTGTCGCTCGAGCACCCGCCGGCCGCCCACGGGTTCGCCGTGCAGGTCCGGGTGAACGCGGAGACGATCGACGAAGACGGCGAGATCACCCCGCACGCGGGCCCTGTCGACGACCTCGCCATCCC
>DYUK01000259.1 GCA_020743695.1 Brevibacterium senegalense
CACGCGCAGGTGGAGAAGATCCACTTCGCCGGGCACCCGTCCAGCCCCTGGTACGAGCTGGCCCAGCAGTACCTGCCCAAGGGTGCCGGCTCGGTCCTGGGCTTCGACATCTCAGGCGGGTTCGACGCCGCCGTGGCCTTCGTCGACGCGCTCGACCTGCACTCGCACGTCGCGAACATCGGCGACGTCCGCTCCCTCGTCATCCACCCGGCCTCGACGACGCACTCGCAGCTGGACGACGCCGCACTCGAGGCGGCCGGCGTGAACCAGGGCTTCGTGCGCCTGGCGGTGGGCCTCGAGGGCATCGAGGACATCCTCGCGGACCTCGAGAAGGGCTTCGCCGCCGCGGCACAGGTGGCTTCGTGACAGCAGCCGCACCACCGCTCGTGCACCGGACGACGACGGCCGAACTGGGCTCGCTCACGCTCGAGACCGGCGAGGTCCTGCCGTCCGTCGCGCTCGCGTACGACACGTACGGGACGCTGTCTGCGCAGGCGGACAACGCGATCCTCATCGAGCACGCCCTCACGGGCGACTCGCACGCGCACGAGTGGTGGCCCGGCCTCATCGGTCCCGGCCGTCCCCTCGACACGGACCGCTGGTTCGTCGTGTGTGCGAACGTCCTGGGCGGCTGCTCCGGGTCGACGGGCCCACTGACGCCGGGGCCGGACGGGGAGCCGTGGGGCTCGGCCTTCCCGCGCATCACGATCCGCGACACGGTGCGCGCGGAGCTGCTCCTGGCCGACCACCTGGGCATCGACCGGTGGCAGGCCGTCATGGGCGGTTCGATGGGCGGTGCCCGCGCGCTCGAGACGGCGCTCCTGGCGCCCGAGCGCGTCGCCCGCACCGGCATCTTCGCCGCCCCGGCGTACTCGGATGCGGACCAGATCGCGTGGGGCCACATCCAGGTCGAGGCGATCCGCACGGATCCGGTGCGCGGTCTGGGCATCGCCCGGCAGATCGCGCACTTGACCTACCGTGCGGACGCGGAGCTCAACCACCGGTTCGGCGCCCGCCAGCAGGCGACCGACCGGCCGGCGGAGGAACCGGGGGATCGCTACTACACGATCCAGAGCTACCTCGACCACCAGGCCGGCAAGCTCGTGAGCCGCTTCGATCCGGACTCGTACGTCACCCTGTCCCGGGCGCTCATGGACCACGACGTCCGCCGAGGCCGCTCCCAGGACCTGCGCCGGGCCCTCGCCGGAGCCGGCGGCCGGTTCCTCGTGGCCGCCGTCTCCAGCGACCGGCTGTACACGCCGGCGCAGGTGCGCCTGCTCGCCGACAGCCTGCCCGCCGGGACGTCCTTCCGGACGATCACCAGCTGGGCGGGCCACGACGGCTTCCTGACCGAATCCGGTCAGGTCGCCGCGCTCATCGGCGAGCTGCTCGCTTCCTGAGCTCCTTCTCGTCGGCCGGCCAGTCGGAACGGGCCCGCGCCGCGCGGTAGTAGGCGCGGGCCTCGTCCTGCCGCTGCGCCTCCGCCCCGTCCGCGATGGGCGCGCGCCGGTGGTCGGGTCCGTACCCGAACGCCTCCACGAGGTCGAGCGAGTTCTGCGCGAGCTTCGCGCACAGCGCATCGATCGTGGGGCCGATGCGACGGGCCCGGGCCATCGGCAGACGCCCGTGCATGAGGTGCCAGCCCATGTGGCGCTCCAGCAGGGTCAGTCCGAAGAGGTCGCGGATGCGCCGCAGGACCTTCGCCTCCTCCGGGTGGGAGCCCTCGTCCTCGATGCGGTGCATCTCCTCGTTGAGGCCCTCCCACTTGAGCAGCTCGATGTAGGCGATAGCGGCCTCGACGAGCTCGTTCTGCGTCTCGTTGAAGAGGCGCGCGCCGGTGGCCTTGTCCTTCCCCTGCGCTCCGCGCAGCTTCTGCGCGACGGAGGCGACCATCGTCTCGACCCGGTCGCGCAGGAGCGCCTCCTGCACCTTGCCGGAGCGCACCCGCTTGTCCTTGACGGACGCGGTCACGAGGTCGCCGATCGCCCGGCCCACGTTCGCGACCCCGGTCCGGTAGAGCGTGTGCTCGGCGGCCTGCGCGCCGATGAGCCGCGCGGCACCGCCGAAGTCGATGTCCTTGAGCTCCTTGGCGTAGTCCGTCAGCAGTCGCTTGCCCACGAGCTGCAGGAGGACCGTGTTGTCGCCCTCGAAGGTGACGTACACGTCCATGTCCGCGTGGAGGCCCACGAGTCGGTTCTCCGCCATGTAGCCGGCACCGCCGCACGCCTCGCGCGCCTCCTGGATCGTGTCGAGGGCGTTCCAGGTCGTGAGCGCCTTGAAGCCGGCGGCCTGCGTCTCCAACAGCTCGCGGCCCTCCGTCGACTCGTCTTCGCCGGAGAAGACCGCGTCGAACGTGTGGAGCAGCGTGTCGTGCGAGATCGCGTCCGCGTACGTCTGCGCGATGAGCGGCATGAGGCGGCGCTGGTGGCGCTGGTAGTCGATGAGGCGGGTCTCCTCGACGGGCGAGGAGGTCGTGAACTGGCGGCGGTCGTGGGCGTAGCGCACCGCGATGTCGAGAGCCAGCTTCGAGGCGACGACCGCGGCGCCGTCCAGCGACACGCGTCCCTGCACGAGCGTGCCCAGCATCGTGAAGAAGCGACGGCCGGGGGACTCGATGGGCGAGGAGTACTCGCCGTCCTCCGTCACCGCGCCGTAGCGGGTCAGCAGGTTCTCGCGGGGGATCCGCACCTGCTCGAAGGCGAAGCGTCCGTTGTCGACGCCCAGCAGACCGCCCTTCTTCCCGTCGTCTTCGATCGTGATGCCCGGCAGCGGCTCACCCGCCTCGTCACGGATCGGCACGAAGAACGCGTGGACGCCGTGGTTGACGCCCTGCGTGATGAGCTGCGCGAAGACGACGGCGGCCTGCGCATCGCGGGCCGCGTTGCCGATGTACTCCTTCGTCGCCGCCCGGAACGGGGTGTGGATGACGAACTCGCGGGAGGCGGGGTCGTACGTCGCGGTGGTGCCGACCTCGGCGACATCGGACCCATGGCCGATCTCCGTCATCGCGAAGCTGCCCAGCAGCTCGCCGTCCAGCGCCGGCAGCAGCCACTTCTCGTGCTGATCGCTGTTGCCCAGGTGCATGATCGCGCCGCCGAACAGGCCGAACTGCACGCCCGCCTTGATCTGGAGGCTGGGGGAGGCGGTCACGAGCTCCTCGAAGCCCGCGAGGTACTCCGCGTGGCGCCCGGTGCCGCCCTGCTCGACGGGCAGCGCGAGCCGGGTGAGGCCGGAGTCGGCCACGGGTCGGACCGCCGCGGTCGTGTGCGCGCGCAGCTCCTCGAGCGGGCCGTCGACGGGGAGGTGGAGCGCCGGATCCGTGCTGAGCTCGCGGATGCGGCGACGGGCGCCGGCCCATGCGCCGTCGACCACGCCCTGCAGCACGTCCGGATCGAGGGTGAGCGGTATCTTGCCTGGTGTCATGCGACTTCCTTCCGTGATGCCCACAGCCAGGTGGCGAGGCGCGTGGTGAAACTGTCCGTCTGCGCGCGGTCCGCGGAGCGCGGGTCCGCCAGCCAGTCGAGCGTGCAGCTGCGGACGAAGCCCACGGCTCCGCGCGCCCACATGCGCTCGGTCGGTCCCTCCAAGCGCATCCGTGCACACAGCAGGTCGACGACGTCGTCGAGGAACGCTCCGGCCCCGTCCTCCGTCACGACGGAGTCGCAGAAGCGGTAGACCGCCGGCGAACGGACCCCCAGGTCGACGAACGCGGCGATCATCGCGCCCAGCGCCTCACGGGGCGGACCGTCGGGGGAGCCTGCATCGTCGAGCGACCGGCGGATGACGCCCATCGCCCACGTGCCCATCGCCTGCTGCAGGCCGCGGCGGTCGTGGAAGTACCGGTAGTAGACCGTCTTCGAGGTCCCGGTCGCCTG
>DYUK01000260.1 GCA_020743695.1 Brevibacterium senegalense
TGCGGAGTCAGCAGTCGTGCCATCGCCTTGAGCAGCGTCGACTTGCCGCTTCCGTTCGCGCCGACGATCGCGGTGATCCTGCCGGGTGCCACCTGCAGGTCCAACTCCCGGATGACGGTCCGGTCGCCGTAGCCCAGCGTCACATCCTGTGCGGCGAGTGTGCGGTCGGTGGTCACTGCGCGCCTCCGGTGCGGGTCGAGCGGATGAGGAGATAGATGAGGTACGGCGCGCCCAGCACACCGGTGATGACACCCACCGGGTACCGGGTGCCGAAGGCGAACTGCCCTGCGAAGTCTGCCACGAGGATGAGGAGCGCACCCACGAGCGCGGCGGGGAGGAGCGGGGACCCCGCGGAACCGGCCGAACCCAGCAGTCGCACGGAGATGGGGCCCGCGAGGAACGCGACGAACGCGACCGGCCCCGCCGCCGCGGTCGCGAACGCCAGCAGCGTCACGGAGAACAGGATGAGGAGGACCCGCGTGCGCTCGACGCGAACGCCCAGCGCTGCGGACGTCTCCTCGCCCAGCCGCAGAGCGTCGAGGCTCTTCGCGAGCAGCGCAAGGACAGCCCCGGCCACCACGACCGCGACCACGAGCGGCAGCACCTGGTCCATCGTCGACCCGTTGAGGTTGCCGTTGAGCCACCGCATGGCGGTCTGCAGGTCCCACTGCGCGGCGCGGGAGAGGACGTAGGACACGACGGACTGCAGCATCGCAGAGATGCCGATGCCGATGAGGATGAGACGGGTGCCGGACAGGCCGTCCCGAAACGACAGGAGATAGATGACACCGGCTGTCACCAGCGCCGCGAGCGTCGCAACGATCGACACGGCGGTTTCCGACATCGACAGCAGGACGATGCAGAACACCGCCGCCGCCGAGGCCCCGGAGCTGATCCCGATGATGTCCGGGCTGGCCAGCGGGTTGCGCAGCATCGTCTGGAAGGTGATGCCGGCCATCCCGAACGCTGCACCCGCCAGGGCACCCACGAGCGCACGCGGCAGCCGCAGCACGCCCACGGTGAACGAGGCGCCGGGCACCTGCTCGCCCAGGAGCACGCGGATGACCTCCGCGGGACTGAACGTCTGCCGCCCGAACAGGAGCGACACCGCGACCGTGACCAGGATGAGGACGGCCAGCACTGCGCACACCAGCAGGTACCTGCGCCGGCGCGCGCGACGGCCCGCACTCACCTGCGCGATGACGGAGGCAACCGGAGGCGTGGAAGCCGCCCCGGCCTCGGGGGCGCCCGGCCGGGCGACCACCCGCCCTCCTCGCGTTCGCTTCACAGGGCACGCACCTTCATGCGACGGACGACGACGATGAAGAAGGGGGCTCCCACCAGCGCGGTCACGATACCGACCTCCAGCTCCTCCGGACGGGCGATGACACGACCCACCACATCGGAGATCGTCAGCAGCACCGCACCGGTGACGGCGGACAAGGGCAGCAGCCAGCGGTGGTCGGGGCCGTAGACCATGCGGCACAGGTGCGGGACGACCAGGCCGATGAAGGCGATCGGGCCGGCCACGGCCGTCGCTCCCCCGCACAGCAGGACCGCCCCCACTCCCGCGATGATGCGCGTGCGCTCGACCTTGACCCCCAGTCCGCGGGCCATCTCATCGCCCAGTGCCAGCGAGTCCAGCCCGCGCGCGCTGATGAGGGCCAGGAGGAAGCCAACAAGCAGGAAAGGAGCCACCCGGGCGATCGTGTCGAACGCGGCGCCGCCCACGCCGCCGATCTGCCAGAAGCGGAACGAGTCCATGACCTCCGCCCGCGGGAGGATGACCGCGGAGACGAGCGAGCTGAGCGCGATCGAGGTCGCAGCCCCTGCGAGCGCCAGCTTGAGCGGGGTCGCACCGCCCCGCCCCAGGGAGCCCACCAGGTAGACGAAGACGGCGGTGACGGCTGCGCCCAGCAGCGCGACCCAGATGTACGCGTACGGGCTGGTCATGCCGAAGAAGGACATGCCGATGACGACGGCGAGCGCGGCACCGTTGTTGATGCCGAAGATGCCGGGGTCGGCCAGCGGGTTGCGGCTGATGCCCTGCAGCAGTGCTCCGGACACGCCCAGTGCTGCGCCCACGACGGCGGCGAGCACGGTGCGGGGGACGCGTTGGGCGACCGCGGCCTCGGCGAGGGTGTCCTGCGAGCCGGACACACCGGCGACGATGTCCGCCCACGTCACCCCGCGGGCGCCGAAGGCGACGGACGCGACGGCGGCCAGCACGAGCGCGACCGCGAGGACGAGCAGCGCGACTGCGCGCACGGACCACGACCGCGTGCGGCCCGTCAGTGCCGGCGGTGCGGCCGGGATGACGGGCGGAGCGGTCGGAGGGGCTGCGGGTGAGCTCATGCTGTGTCCGGTGGGATGTGGACGGTCACGGTCCCGGTGATCAGCCGGGCCGTCGCACGCGGCGACGGCCCGGCTGCCTCACGGGGATCAGTCCTGGGTGGCCTTCGCAGCGGCCCCGTCGAGCAGCTCGAGGTAGGCGTCCATGTACTCCGTGTCGATGTTGAGCGGCGACGGGTTCGAAGCCGCGGCCTCCGGCGCGTTCTCCGGCAGCCAGGCGACCGAGTCGCGCTCGACGGCGGGCAGCTTGCCCAGCAGCGGGTCGTCCTGCAGGGTCGCCTTCTGATCATTGTCCTCGGCGACGATGAGAACGTCGACGTCCGCGAAGGTGTCCGCGGCGGTCTCCGAGCTCTCCGAGCCCATGAACTGCTCGTTGCCCTCCGAAGCCTTCGTGACGGCCTCGGGGATCTCCATGCCGATCTCCGGCAGGAACTGGACGCGCGGATCGTGGACGGTGAAGAAGCCCAGCGTGCTGGTGTCCTGCGAGTCCGCATACGCCCACATCGCCGAGGTCCCGGCCAGGTGCTCGTAGTCGCCCACCTTCTCCTCGAGGATCGCCTCGTTCTCCTCGATGAGCGCCTGGCCCTCCTTCTCGAGGCCCAGCCCCTTCGCGTCCTGGGCGATCGTCTCCTGCCACGTGGTGCCCCACGGGGTTTCCGGGTAGGCGACGACCGGCGCGATCTGGGAGAGGGTGTCGTACTCCTCCTGCGTGATCCCGGAGTAGCCGGCCAGGATGACGTCCGGCTCCGAGGCCGCGATGGCCTCGAAATCGATGCCGTCGGTGAAGTCGTAGGTATCGGGCATCTCCGCGCCCATCTCCTCGATCTCGTCCTCGACCCACGGGAGGATGCCGTTGCCGTCGTCGTCGCCGTAGGTGGCGGCCTCCATGATGACCGGGACGACGCCCAGGGCCAGCGCGGCCTCGTGGTTACCCCACGCGACGGTCGCGACGCGCTCGGGCTTCTCCTCGATGACGGTCTCGCCGAACGCGTGCTCGACGGTGATGGGGAAGGCGCCGACGCCGGATGCTGCGGAGGTATCGTCGCCGGACTCTGCTCCCCCGCCGCCGCAGGCGGAGAGGACGAGAGCGGTGGCGGCCGTGACGGCGACGAGCGCGGAGCGCGTGGTGCGCATGGAGGGGTTCTCCTCTGGACGATGTGGCTCTTGGACTGAATGCGTGTGGTTCCGCGGGACGATCAGGCGACTGGTGCCGAGTGGTCGGCAGGTGCCGGTCGTCCCGCTGGCACCGTGCGCGTGCACGGTGCTGAGGAAGCATATCGCATTGAGATAGGAAGCCCTTACCTAAATCAGGGACGGGTAGCCATGGCGATGCCGCTCACCTTCGGAGCACTGCCCTGAGCCTGTGGGACGGTTACGTGTAGGGCACGTATCTCTATAGGGCACTTATCTCGCGAACTTCGTGCGAGCATTCCTGTACTTCGCACGAGTCGTTCGAGGGCTGCCCAGGCACTGCACCTTGATCGCACTTCTCTCGCGTTGTGCGTGTGAGCATTCTTGTACTTCGCGAATCTCGTGCGCGGGTGGCAATGACGTTCAGCCCCACCCGCCGCCCGGATGGTGCCGAATGGGAACAGGACGGACGCTCCACGAGCGCTCGTGCCATGCCACGATTCCGGTATGAACGATCTGGGACCGGTGACACAGAACCTGGGGTCGATGCGTCAGACGAGCATCGGCCGCTGGACGATCGGTGTGTCGATCGCACTGGGGGTCGTCGCTCTGCTGTTCACAGCATTGAGTGTCTTCGTGATGGTCCTGGGGCTCACGTTCATCGACCTGATCGCGCTCGGCATCTTCGGTGTGCTCGTGGTCCTCGCCGGAGTTGCCGTGGTGGTCTTCTCGATCGCCATGATCATCCAGGTCACCGGCACGACCGCGCAGATCCACGCAAACGGTCTGGCACTGGGTCAGAGCTGGTTCCGGAAGGCGACGGTGCCGTGGGCCGAGGTCGTGCGTATCGATCCGCCCACCAGCGGAGCCACGGTGATCCGGTGCGACTTCGTCCTGCGGTCCGGCGCGCGCGTCTGCGCCGACCGCCTCCGGCTCAAGCCCGTCGTGGGTGCGGCGGGTCGCTACGTGAATCACCCTGACGTGCAGACCATCCTGGACCACTATGCCGCCTGGCAGCGGGCGAACGGCGGAGCGTGGAGGCCCTGAGTCCCCGAGCCGGGACACGACGACGGCGGGCGGAGCGTGAGGGCTCCGCCCGCCGTCCGTTCCGCCCTGCCGCGAGGGGGACATGATGGACATGGGCCCCGTGATGCAGGATCTCGGATCGTTCCGGAAGACCGACGTCGGTCGTGCCCGGATGCTCGTCGTCATCCCCCTGTGCATCGTCGCGCTCGCCTTCTTCGGGATGTGCGCCCTCGTCGTCATCAGCATGCTCATGGGTTCCTACGGCATCGGCGAGACCATCTCCGCGCTGCTCCTGTACAGCCTCCCGGGTTTGATCTTCGTGGGTTTCGCCGTTGCGTTGGCGGTCGGCCTGAGCCGCCCGAAGGCGACGATCCACCCGCATGGGATCACTCTCCAGCAGGTCTTCTTCCGCACGGACCAGGTCCTCTGGCGCGACATCGCTCGCATTCACGTTCCCGGAGAACTCTCGCGCTGGGCGACCTGCGACATCGAGCTGCACACCGGACGGCGCATCCGCGCGGACCGCCTGTGCCTCAGGTCGAAGCGCGGACCGGGCGGCGAGCTGATCCCCCACCCCGACCTGCAGACCGTGCTGTCGCACCTCGCAACCTGGAGACGTGCGCACGGACGCGCCGGGTCATGAGTGACACCCACGACCCGGCGCGCGCCCGGTGATTCGACCGCGGACAGACCGCTCAGCGGCAGGCAGACGTCCGAGCGATACCCCGCCGGCTCAGCGGAAGCCGGCGGACACCTCGTCCAGTGCGGCCACCTCATCCGCCGTCAGCTCCAGTGCCGTCGCGGCGAAGAGCTGGTCCAGCTGCGCGGTGCTCGTCGCTGCGGCCAGGGGTGCGGCGATCTTGCCATCGGCCATCGCCCAGGCCAGCGCCACGGACGCGGCGTCAGTCCCGTGCGCAGCGGCGACCTCGTCCAGCACTCCCACAATGCGCAGGCCGTCCTCGTTGAGGTACCGCTCAACGGCACCGGCACGCGCACGTCCCTCCAGGTCCGCCGCCGTCCGGTACTTGCCGGACAGGAATCCGCCGGCCAGCACCTGGTAGGGGAAGACAGACATGTCGTGCTTCTGCGCTGCCCCGCGCAGGCCGCCCTCGTACTCGCGGGACACCAGGGAATAGCGTGGCTGCAGTGCCACCGGCAGGGCGAAGCCGTTCGCCTGCGACACCGCGAACCACTCGTCGATCGCCTCAGGGGTGAAATTCGACAGGCCGATGGCCCGGACCTTACCGGCCTGCACCAACGCGCCGAACGCGCGAGCGCTCTCGACGATCGGAGTCTCGTCGTCCTGGTAGTGCGCGTAGTAGAGGTCGATATGGTCCGTCTGCAGGCGCTCAAGCGACTCATCCGCAGCGACCGCGATGTTCTGGGGCGATAGCCCCTCGCGTCCCGGCTTCGCAGCGACCTTCGTCGCCACGACGATGTCGTCGCGCCGTCCGCGCTTCGCGAGCCACTGGCCGATGACTGTCTCCGATTCGCCGCCGGAGTTCCCTTCCACCCAGAACGAATACATGTCCGCGGTGTCGAGGAAGTTGCCTCCCCGCTCCACGAATCCGTCGAGCACCTCGTGGTACTCCGCAGGCTCCGCCGGGTTGTTGAACGTGTTCGTCCCCAGTCCCAAGGGGTAGATGCTCAAGTAGGAGGTGCCGAT
>DYUK01000261.1 GCA_020743695.1 Brevibacterium senegalense
ATGCTCGCCCAGAAGCGTCTGGGACCCGGACGCATCCACCACGCGATGCGCTGGCTGGGGCAGGGGCAGCGGGCGTTCGACATGCTGTGCGAGCGCGTCGTGTCCCGCGAGGTCTCCGGCGGCCTGCTCAAGGACAAGCAGATGATCCAGGACATGGTCGCGACCTCGAAGGCGGAGCTGGAGGCCGCGCGCCTGCTCACACTGCAGGCGGCGTGGAAGATGGACCAGGGTGGCACGAAGGCCGCTCTCACGGACATCGCGATCATCAAGTTCTGGGGTGCGCAGGTGCTCTACAACGTCATCGACCGGGCGATGCAGGTGCACGGTTCGCTGGGTCTCACCGGGGACCTGCCACTGGAGGAGATGTACCGCAACGCCCGTGCCGCGCGGATCTACGACGGCCCGGACGAGGTCCACAAGGTGACGGTCTCCCGGCGGGTGCTGCGCGACTACGAGCCCGCCGCAGTGCCCACCGAGCACATCCCCTCCCGCACGGAGGCGGCGAAGAAGAAGTTCGCCGCCCTCCTCGAAGCGGCCTCCTGATGGTCGCGGACGCGAACCCCGACCGGACACCCGGTGCGGACTCCGACTCGGCCTCGGCCGCGGAGCACGCACGGCAGGCGGGCTTGGCCCTCCCCACGCTCCAGGAATGGCTGCGCGGACAGCTGGGGCCGGGCGAGATCGTGGAGCCGGACTTCCTCACCGGCGGCACCCAGAACGTGCTGCTGGGCTTCACCTGGAACGGCGAGCGTCTCATCTACCGCGGGCCGCCGGTCAACAAGCGGAAGAACTCGGACACGATCATGCTGCGCGAGGCCCGGGTGCTCGCCGCACTCGCGGGCAGCCCGGTCCCGCACCCGGAGTTCATCGCGGTCTGCGAGGACCTCGACGTCCTGGGCAATGCGTTCTTCATCATGCGCGCGGTCGACGGGTTCAACGGGGTCGCGGAGGTCCCGCCGCACGTGCAGAGCGATGAGTCCTGGCAGCACGCGATGGGTCTGTCGCATGCGCGGTCCGTCGCGCAGCTGGGCAATGTCGACCACGAGGCGGCGGGGCTGACCGGCTTCGGCCGTCCGGACGGCTGGCTGGAGCGCCAGCCGGGCCGGTGGGTCGGTCAGCTGGAGAGCTACCGGGAGTTCGAGACGTGGGAGGGGCTCGACCATCCGGGAGTCACGCAGATCCCCGCCTGGCTGGAGGAGCGGATGCCCGCCCGGCAGCACAGCGGGATCCTCCACGGGGACTGCCACGCGGGCAACGTCCTGTTCCGGCACGATGCGCCGGAGGTGGCGGCCCTCGTCGACTGGGAGCTCAGCACAGTGGGGGATCCGCTCCTGGACCTGGGCCACCTGCTGGCGTCCGGGCACGGGCACCAGCTTCCCGGTGCGCCGGACAAGGCGGAGACGGTCGAGGCCTACGCGGAGGTGAGCCGCTGGGACGTCACGGACGTCGACTTCTACCACGTGCTCGCCTGCTTCCGTTTCGGCTCGATCCTCGAGGGGTCGAAGGCCCGCGCGTCCGCCGGGCTGGCACCGGAGTCGGTGGGCGAGCGGTTGCACGCGCGCACCCTGTCACTGTTCGACCAGGCGATGGAGGTCATGGGATGACGCAGGAATGGGCATTCGACTTCACCGACCGGACCGTGGTCATCACGGGCGGGTCGCGGGGTCTGGGATACGAGATGGCGCGCGCGTTCTCCTCCCTGGGGGCGCATGTCGTCATCGCCTCCCGGAAGCTGGACGCGTGCGAGGCCGCGGCCGCGCGGATCACGGAGGAGACGGGCGGACGGGTGAGTCCGTACGCTCTCCAGGTGACGGACTGGGACCAGTGCACCGCGTTCGCCCAGACGGTGTGGGACGACCGGGGCGGAGTGGACGTGTTGGTGAACAACGCCGGCTCATCCCCGCTGTACGACTCGCTGACGGACATCAGCGAGACGCTGTTCGACAAGGTCATCGGTCTCAACCTCAAGGGGCCGTTCCGACTGTCCGCGCTGCTGGGGGAGCGGATGGCGGAGGCCGGAGGAGGGGCGATCGTGAATATCTCCTCGATCGCCTCGCAGAGTCCCCGGCCTGAGACCCTGCCCTACGCGGCGGCGAAGGCGGGCCTGAACGCGACGACGACTGCGCTGGCCCAGGCATACGGCCCCTCCGTCCGCGTCAACGCGGTCGTCCCCGGCACCTTCCTCACGGACGTGTCGAAGCACTGGGACCAGGACGCCTTCCGTGAGCGCGCGCGGCAGTTCGCCGCGCAGCGCGGCGGCGAGCCGGAGGAGATCGTGGGCGCGGTGCTGTACCTGTCCTCGCCTCTGGCCTCCTACACGACGGGAGCACTGCTGCGCGTCGACGGCGGTGCCTGAGTCAGTCCATCGACAGGAACCGGCTGAGCTCTGCGAACGCGTCGCGCACGACGGTGTAGTGGGCCCATCTCCCGCGTTGCTCGCGGGTCAGGAGGCCTGCGTCGACGAGCTTCTTGAGATGGTGGCTGATGGTGGGCTGGCTGATGTCGAGGACGTCGATCAGATCGCAGGCGCAGACTGAGTCGCAGCCCTGGGCCGCGACGTGCGAGAGGACGCGCAGTCGTGTCGGGTCGGACAGCGCCTTGAGCTTCGTCGCCATGCGGTCGGCGTCTGAGACCCCCAACGGGGTCCCGTTCACTGTGCAGCATTCTGTTGCGGCCCCGAGGCGCACCTGGCCGCTCTCCACTGAGCTTTCCATCGACGTACTCATCACACCAGAATACATTGACGGTCGTCGATGTGGGTGTTTAGTCTGTCGCATAGACATCCATCGATACAAGGAGCTGCGCACCGATGAGCACCAGTGCGACGACGGCTGCGCAGAAGGCGACGCCGGTGGCGAAGGAGATGTCCTTCCTGGACCGGTGGTTGCCTGTCTGGATCCTGGCGGCGATGGCCGTCGGTCTGCTGCTGGGGCGGTTCGTCCCCGGACTCGACACGGCATTGGACGCGGTGAAGATCGGTGGGATCTCGGTGCCGATCGCCATCGGACTGCTGGTCATGATGTATCCGGTGCTGGCGAAGGTGCGCTACGACGAGATGGACCGGGTGACCGGGGACCGCAGACTGCTGACCCTGTCACTCTTTCTCAACTGGATCGTCGGCCCGGCCTTCATGTTCGCGCTCGCCTGGGTCTTCCTGCCCGATCTGCCGGAGTTCCGCACCGGCCTCATCATCGTGGGGCTCGCCCGCTGCATCGCGATGGTCTTCATCTGGAACGACCTGGCCTGCGGTGATCGGGAAGCGGCGGCGGTGCTCGTCGCGATCAACTCCGTCTTCCAAGTCGTGGCCTTCGGTGCACTGGGGTGGTTCTACCTGCAGGTGCTGCCCTCGTGGCTGGGGCTGGAGACCACCTCGGCGCAGTTCTCCGTGTGGGCGATCGTGGCCTCGGTACTGGTTTTCCTAGGCATCCCCCTGCTGGCCGGCTTCCTCACCCGCGTGCTCGGCGAGAAGGCCAAGGGGCGGCACTGGTACGAGGAGACGTTTCTGCCGAAGATCGGCCCGTGGGCGCTTTACGGACTGCTGTTCACCATCGTCCTGCTGTTCGCGATGCAGGGGGAGGCGATCACGTCGCAGCCGTTGGACGTGGCGCGGATGGCCGTGCCACTGCTCCTGTACTTCGTGCTCATGTTCGCCCTCAGCCTGTTCGCCTCGAAGGCGGTGGGGCTGAACTACGCGAAGTCGACCGCCGTGGCCTTCACCGCGTCGGGCAACAACTTCGAGCTGGCCATCGCGGTGGCGATCGGCACCTTCGGCATCACCTCCGGCCAAGCGCTGGCAGGCGTCGTCGGCCCGCTGATCGAAGTCCCCGTCCTCGTCGGCCTCGTCTACCTCGCGCTCTGGCTGGGCCCCAGGCTCTTCCGCAACGACCCGACCGTCCCGCACCGATCCGTCCCAGGAGACCACTCATGACCTGCAAGCCCGACACCACCCCCAGTGTCCTGTTCGTCTGCGTCCACAACGCCGGCCGCTCCCAGATGGCAGCCGGATTCCTCACCGCACTGGCAGGGGACCGGATCGAGGTCCGCTCGGCCGGCTCCGAACCCGCCGACCAGATCAATCCGGTCGCCGTCGAAGCGATGTCCGAAGAGGGCATCGACATCACCGCGGCGTCCCCGACAGTGCTGACCACCGAGGCCGTGAAGGCCTCCGATGTCGTGATCACCATGGGCTGCGGCGACGCCTGCCCGATCTTCCCCGGCAAGCGCTACGAGGACTGGGAACTGGCCGACCCGGCCGGCAAGGGCATCGACGACGTCCGCGAGGTCCGCGATGACATCAAGGCTCGCATCCATCAGCTCATCTCCGAACTGATCCCGGCTCCCTCGAACTGAGGCGACGACCTCATCGCCATCAGACCGCCGGCCACACCCCCCTACTCCAGGAGTCCCTCCATGCGTGACATCACTCGTGACCACCATGACCTGCCCGTCGTCATCATCGGCGCCGGCCCCGTCGGGCTGGCCGCCGCGGCCCATGTCCGTGAATGGGGACTCACCGCCCTGGTCCTCGAAGCCGGAGACACTGTCGCGGCAGCGATCCGCGAGTGGGGTCACACGCGGCTGTTCTCGCCGTGGCGCTACAACATCGACGCAGCAGCCAGGCGCCTGCTGGAGGCCACCGGGTGGCAGGAGCCGGACCTCGAGGAGCTGCCCACCGGTCACGAACTCGTCGATGAGTATCTGGCTCCGCTGGCGGCCGCACTGGGCGACGTCGTCCGCACCGGCGTCCGGGTCGTCGCGGTCTCCCGCCAGGACATGGACAAGACACGGGGTCATAACCGCGCTACCACTCCCTTCCTCGTTCGCGTCGCCCGGACGGATGGGTCATACGACGACGTGCCGGCCCGCAACGTCCTCGATGCGTCCGGCACCTGGGCACAGCACAACCCGCTGGGTCGGTCGGGCCTGCCAGCCCCCGGAGAGACCGAAGCCGCGGCGAGCGGCCTCATCACGCAGCCCCTGCCGGCCGTCACCGGTGCTGATCGCGAGCGATTCGCCGGCCGTCACGTTCTCGTGATCGGTGCCGGACATTCCGCGGCGAACACCCTGCTCGATCTGGCGGAACTGGCGCAGGACGACCCGGAGACCCGGATCAGCTGGGCGGTCCGCTCCGCAGACGTCTCACGTGTCTACGGTGGAGAGGATCGCGACGAGCTCGCCGCACGCGGAGCGCTCGGGTCCCGCCTGCGGGCACTCGTTGAATCCGGAGTCGTCGATGTCCACACATCGTTCACGATCACAGGCTTCGAAGCAGCCGGGGGCCGCCTGCGAGTCCTCGCAAACGGGACCACCGGGTCCGAAGAGTTGACCGTCGACCTGTTGGTGCCCGCCACCGGCTTCCGACCCGACCTGTCGATGCTGACCGAGTTGCGCCTCGAACTCGATCCTGCCGTTGAGGCTCCCCGTCGGCTGGGACCGCTCATCGACCCGGAGTTCCATTCCTGCGGCAGCGTCGAGCCTCACGGCGAAAGCGTCCTGTCCCACCCTGATGCGGGCTTCTACATCGTGGGGATGAAGAGCTACGGTCGGGCGCCCACGTTCCTCATGGCCACCGGCTATGAGCAGGTCCGCTCCATCGCCGCAGCACTGGCCGGCGACCGTGCCGCCGCGGACGAGGTGCATCTCGACCTGCCGGAGACCGGTGTGTGCAGCACCGACCTGGGCGGATCGTGTGACGCGCCGGTGGAGCCCCAGCTGGTGACAGTCGGCGCACCTGCGCCCACCTCGTGCTGCTGAGACTGGCGGTCATGGCCATGACCACCCAGACTCCACCCCTGGACGCCCGGGTCCTCCAGGGCTCGACGTGGACTCGTCCATGACCGACCGGCCCCGTGGTGGTCTCGTCGCGCTCTGCATCGCCGAGACCACCAGCTGGGGACTGCTGTACTACTCACTGCCCGTCGCGGTGGCGCCCATCTCCCAGGACACGGGGTGGAGCCACACCGCGATCACAGCCGCTCTGTCCGTGGGGCTGCTCGTCTCCGCGGTCGCCGGAGTGAGAGTCGGCAGGATCCTGGACACGCAGGGTCCGCGCACGGTCATGACCCTGGGAGCAGTGGTCGGGGTGCTCTCCCTGGTGCTCGTCGCGTGGTCCCCGAACCTGCCGATGTTCTACGCCGCCTGGCTGGTGGCCGGGTTCGCCCAATCCGCAGTCCTCTATCCTCCTGCGTTCGCGGTCATCACCCGCTGGTACGGCGCGCGACGGGTCGTCCCCCTGACGACGCTGACCCTCGTCGCGGGGTTGGCCTCCACGATCTTCGCTCCCATCGTCGCCTCCCTCATCGATCAGGTGGGGTGGCGGACCGGCTACCTCATCATGGCCGGCATCCTCGCAGTCGTGACCGTGCCGCTGCACGCCTTCTTCCTCAACCGGTCGTGGTCGGACGCAGTGGAGCGCTCCGTCCGCAGATCGAAGTCCCAGGTCCGCTCCATCACCCGCAGTCCGCGCTTCGTCATCCTGCAGATCACCATGGCGCTGGCGACCTTCACCCTCTTCGCGGTCACGATCAACATCATCCCCGTCCTCCTCGAACGAGGGATCTCGTACAGCGTCGCCGCCGTCTCGCTGGGTCTCATCGGTGCCGGACAGGTGATCGGCCGCATCGGCTACTCGAGGCTGGTCTCCCTCACCGCCGTGCACACCCGCACTGCACTCCTCTTCGGCCTTGGTGCGATCGGGATCTGGCTGCTGGCGTACGTCCCGGGTCCCGCCGCCGTCCTCATCGCCATCGCCGTCGTGCTGGGCGCAGTCCGCGGTTGCCACACGCTGCTGCAGGCCACGGCGGTGTCGGACCGGTGGGGCACGCAGGACTTCGGGACGATCAACGGAGTCTTCACCGCGCCGATGACCGCTGTCGGTGCCTTGGCCCCCGTCTCCGGACCCGCGCTCGCCGGCGTGCTCGGCAGCTACTCCGCGATGGCGGTCGTCATGGCCGTGATGCTGACTGCTGCGGCCTTCGCCGCGACGCGTTCCTGAGCACCGGTCGGGTACGCGAAGACTACGTACGCGACAACCAGGTGCATGACGACCAGGCAGGAGACAAGGCGACTGCGCTGACAGGGGTGCAGAGTCTGGCGGGGCGACCCCTGCCTCAGTCGAACGCTTCCTGCACCGCGTGTGCGAAGGCGCGCAGGCTCGGATACTCGGCGTCCGGCGTGACTGTCGCTCCGGGGTCCGGTGTCGCGCCCCAGCCGGGGCGGTCGTGCCGGCGGTTGATCCACACACCCGGCAGACCGGCGTCGCGCGCGGGCACGTGGTCGTGGAAGAGGGACTGTGCCACTTGCAGCAGACGTCCGGTGTGTCCGCGCTCCTCCGCCAACCGGGCCAGTGCACGGAAGTTCGCGGGGTTCGGCTTGTACGAGCCGATGTCCTCTGCGGTGAGGATGTCGTCGAACTCGACCTGCAGCCGTCGGTTCGAGCCGGCGAAACCTGCGCGGTCGACATTCGACAGGATGATGAGCCGGTAGTGCTCCTTGAGGACCGCGAGCGCCTCCACTGAGTCGTCGAAGGCCGGCCACGCCGGAACGGAACCGCCCAGCTCAGCCGCCTCGGCCTCGGTGACGGGGTGGCCCAGCGCCGCACCGGTGCGACGGAAGGCCTCGCGGAGGGCAGCCGGGTAGAGCATCGTGGGGTTCTC
>DYUK01000262.1 GCA_020743695.1 Brevibacterium senegalense
ACGGGCGTGACGCCGTAGGGCGCCAGCCTCTCCGCTCCCCCGTCCTCTGCCGTCAGCACCCAGATGCCGCCCGCGTGGCGGGCGACCGAATGCTCCCAGTGGGAGGCACGCGAGCCGTCGACGGTCACGACAGTCCAGTCGTCGGCCAGCGTCTGCGTCTCGATGTCGCCGGCGACCAGCATCGGCTCGATCGCCAGGCACATGCCGGGCCGCAGCTTGGGCCCCTTCCGCTTCGCGTCGTAGTTGAGCACCTCCGGGTCCATGTGCATCTGCGTGCCGATGCCGTGCCCCGTGAAGTCCTCGATGAGACCCAGGTCGGGTGCGAGCTCCTGCGCCCGCGCCTCGATCGCAGCGCCGATGTCACCCACCTTCCGGCCCGTCGCCATCGCGGCGATGCCGGCCCACAGGATCTCCTCCGTGACCTGCGAGAGGCGCACGTGAGCCGGATCCGCCTGCTCTTCGCCGCCCACGAAGACGGTGAGGGCGGAGTCGCCGTGGAAGCCGTCGACGATCGCGCCGCCATCGATCGAGACCATGTCGCCGGGTTCCAGCACCCGATCGCCGGGGATTCCGTGCACCACCACCTCGTTGACCGACACGCACAGGGTCGCGGGGTATCCGTGGTAGCCCTTGAAGTTCGAGGTCGCACCCGCTTCCTCGATGACCCGGGCGCCCGCCGCATCGACGTCCGCCGTCGTGGCCCCGGGCACACACGCGGCACGGGCCGCCTGGAGGGCGGCCCGTGTGATGAGGCCCGCACGACGCATCGTGCGGATCTGATCGTCCGACTTCAGCTCGACGCCGGTGAGCATCAGGCGCCGATCGCCTGCCGGATGCGCTCCGTGACGGTCTCGACGTCGCCCAGGCCGTCGACCTTCCGCAGCAGGCCCCGCTGGTCGTAGACGTCCGTGAGCGGCTGCGTCTGCTCCGCATACACGTCCAGGCGGTGACGGATGACGTCCTCCGTGTCGTCCGAGCGCCCCTGCAGGGAGGCGCGCGCCAGCAGACGGCCCACGACCTCGTCGACATCCGCCGTCAGTTCCACGACGTGGTCGAGCGACGCACCGCGCTCCTCGAGCATCGAATCGAGCTCCGCGACCTGCGCCTGCGTGCGCGGGTAGCCGTCCAGCAGGAATCCGTCCTTCGCATCGTCCTGCGACAGGCGGTCCGCGACCATCGAGTTGGTGACCTCGTCCGGGACGTACTCGCCCGCGTCCATGTAGCGCTTCGCGGTGCGGCCCAGCTCCGTCTCGCCCTTGACGTTGGCGCGGAAGATGTCGCCGGTCGAGATCGCGGGCACGCCCAGCGCCTCGCTGAGGCGCGCGGCCTGCGTGCCCTTCCCCGCTCCGGGGGGACCGATGAGGATGATGCGAGTGGTCATGAGGTTCCTTTCCTCTGTCTGCCGAGGCCGCCGTCAGGGACGACCCACGACCGTGGTGCGGGATCCCGGCACCGGGACCGTGCGGTCCGCAGTGCTGCGGGAGGGGGTCAGCGCAGCAGACCCTCGTAGTGGCGCTGCTGCATCTGGGAGTTGATCTGCTTGACCGTCTCCAGACCCACGCCCACGATGATGAGCAGCGACGTGCCGCCGAACGGGAAGTCCTGGTTCGCGTTGATGAGCACCAGAGCGACGAGCGGGATG
The DNA here is from genome assembly GCA_020743695.1 of Brevibacterium senegalense. GTDB lineage: Bacteria > Actinomycetota > Actinomycetes > Actinomycetales > Brevibacteriaceae > Brevibacterium > Brevibacterium senegalense_A. The sequence continues at coordinate 1,643 of DYUK01000262.1, forward strand.
AGCGCGACGCAACCCAGGTACAGCGAACCGGGCAGCGTGATCCGGTTGAGCACGTAGCTGAGGTACTGCTCCGTGGGCCGACCCGCGCGGATGCCCGGGATGAACCCGCCGTAGCGCTTCATATTGTCTGCGACCTCCTCCGGATTGAAGGTGATCGCGACGTAGAAGAACGTGAAGAAGACGGTGAGGAGGAAGTACGTGACCATGTAGAGCGGGTGGTCGCCCGCGGTGAAGTACGTGTTGATCCACTGCACCCAGCCGTCCTCCGGGCTGCCGAACTGCGAGATGAGGCTGGGCAGGTACAGCACGGACGAGGCGAAGATGACGGGGATGACGCCGGCCTGGTTCACCTTGATCGGGATGTAGGTCGAGGTTCCGCCGAACATGCGACGGCCCACCATGCGCTTCGCGTACTGCACGGGGATCCGGCGCTGGGACTGCTCGACGAAGACGACAAGCGCGACGATGACGAGTCCCACGAGGATGACGAGCAGGAAGATGTCGATGCCCTGCGAGTTGAGGATGTTGCCGAACGAGGACGGGAAGCCGGCGGCGATCGAGGTGAAGATGAGCAGCGACATGCCGTTGCCCACGCCGCGCTCCGTGATCTGCTCGCCCAGCCACATGACCAGTCCGGTGCCGGCGGTCATCGTGATGACGATGATGCCGATGCCCCACCACGTGTCGTTGATGATGAGGTCCTGGCAGCCCTCGACGTCGCCGAACAGGGCGCCGGTGCGCACCGTGGAGACGAGGGTGGTCGCATTCAGCACGGCCAGGCCCAGAGTCATGTAGCGCGTGTACTGCGTCATCTTCGCCTGACCGGACGCGCCCTCCTTGTGCAGGGCTTCGAATCGCGGGATGACGACGCGCAGCAACTGGGTGATGATGGCCGCCGTGATGTACGGCATGATGCCCAGCGCGAAGATCGACAGCTGCAGCAGCGCACCGCCCGAGAACAGGTTGATCATCCCGAACGCGCCCTCGGTCAGTGCCGGGGACGCCACGCACTCCTGCACCTGCGGGTAGTCGATGCCGGGCGACGGGATGAACGAACCGAGCCTGTACAGCACGATGATCCCGAGGGTGAAGAGCAGCTTGTTGCGAAGATCAGGCGTCCTGAAAGCGCGCCCTACAGCTCCGAGCACTCGTCCTCCTCCTACATGTCCGCCGGTCCGGCGGCCTGAGCAGGGTCGCGCGCTAAGACCCCGTCAGGCGGAGTCGCAGCGCACCGACGGCAGGCAGGGCCACAGTTGGGATCGACGACGAAACGACAATATTCCTCGTGCACTCTACCAGGGGGCCACAGGCGGACCGAATCCGCGAACGCACCCTCCGCGTGGGGGTGCGGACATGCGGAAACGCCTGTGGGGAGCAGTCCCTCAGGACTGCTCCCCACAGGCGTTCTGCCATGCGGCGATGCGCCGGGTCAGGCGGTCGTGACCGACCCGCCCGCAGCCTCGATCTTCTGCTGGGCCGAGCCCGAGACCTTCTCCGCCGTGATGTTGATCGCGACGGTGATCTCGCCGGTGCCCAGCACCTTGACGGGCTGGTTGGCGCGGACCGCGCCCTTCTCCACGAGGTCGGCGACCGTGACGTCGCCGCCCTCCGGGAACAGGGCCTGCAGCTTGTCGAGATTGATGACCTGATAGATCACCTTGCTCGGGTTCTTGAAGCCGCGGAGCTTGGGCAGACGCATGTGCAGCGGCGTCTGTCCGCCCTCGAACCCGTGCGGCACCTGGTAACGGGCCTTCGTGCCCTTGGTGCCGCGGCCTGCGGTCTTGCCGCCCTTGCCGCCCTCACCACGACCCACACGGGTCTTGGGAGTGTTCGAACCGGGTGCAGGACGCAGGTGGTGCAGCTTGAGTGCGTGCTCTTCTGCCATATCAGTCCACCTCTTCCCAGGTGACGAGGTGGCCCACGGCATTGATCATGCCGCGGATCTCAGGACGATCGTCCTTCACCACCACGTCGTTGATCCGCTTGAGACCCAGCGAGCGCAGGGTCTCGCGCTGATTCTGCTTGCCGCCGATCTCCGACTTCAGCTGCGTGATCTTGAGCTTCGCCATCAGGAGTTCGCCCCCTCGTTCGCACGCAGGAGCGCCGCCGGAGCGACCTCGTCGACGGGCAGGCCGCGGCGGGCCGCGACCTCCTCCGGACGCTCGAGACCCTTGAGCGCGGCGATCGTGGCGTGCACGATGTTGATCGCGTTCGAGGAGCCCAGCGACTTGGACAGGATGTCGTGGACGCCCGCGGCATCCAGCACCGCACGGACCGGACCACCGGCGATGACACCGGTACCCGGAGCGGCGGGACGCAGCAGCACGATGCCGGCGGCGTCTTCCGCCGTGATGGGGTGCGGGATCGTCTTCTGGATGCGAGGGACGCGGAAGAAGTTCTTCTTCGCCTCCTCGACACCCTTCGCGATGGCCGCGGGGACCTCCTTGGCCTTGCCGTAGCCCATGCCCACCATGCCGTCACCGTCGCCCACGACGACGAGAGCCGTGAAGGAGAAGCGACGGCCGCCCTTCACCACCTTCGACACGCGGTTGATCGTGATGACGTGCTCGATGAACTGGCTCTTCTCCTCGCGGTCCTGACGGTTGCCGCGACGGCCCCCGCCCTCGCCGCGACCCCGGCCGCGACCGCGACCGCGGTCACCGGAGTCGTTGCCGGCCTGCTGCGAGTCGCCCTGGCCTGCGACGGCCTCGGGCGCCTTGTTCTCTTCCGTGCTCACAGTGCGAGTCCTCCTTCACGGGCACCGTCGGCCACTGCGGCCACGCGACCCTGGTAGGCGTTGCCGCCGCGGTCGAAGACCACGGTCTCGACGCCGGCGGCCTTCGCGCGCTCAGCGACGAGCTCGCCGACGCGGTGCGCCTTGGCGGTCTTGTCGTCGCCCGACGCGCGGAGGTCCTGCTCCATCGTCGATGCGGATGCGACCGTGCGGCCCTCCACATCGTCGATGACCTGGACGAACACGTGGCGCGACGAGCGCGAGACCACGAGGCGCGGGCGCTCGGCGGTGCCGTTGATGTGCTTGCGCAGACGAGCGTGACGACGCGCGCGTGCAGCGGCCTTGCTCTTGCCGAGGCTCTGCTTCTTTCCGAAGGCCATGTTCACTTACCAGCCTTTCCGACCTTGCGACGGATGTTCTCGCCGGCGTATCGGACGCCCTTGCCCTTGTAGGGCTCGGGCTTCCGGAGCTTCCGGATGTTCGCGGCGACCTCTCCGACCTGCTGCTTGTCGATGCCGCTGACGGTCACCTTGTTCTGACCCTCGACGGCGAAGGAGATTCCCTCAGGGGCCTTCACCGTGATCGAGTGGCTGTAGCCCAGAGCGAACTCGAGGTCCTGGCCCTTGGCCTGGACGCGGTAACCCGTGCCCACGATCTCGAGCTGCTTCGAGTAGCCCTCGGTCACACCGATGATCAGGTTCTGGATCAGGGTGCGGGTGAGGCCGTGCAGCGACCGCGACTCGCGCTCCTCGTCAGGACGGGTCACCGTGATGGTGCCGTCCTCGAGGGTCGCAGCGATCGGGGACGCGATGACGAGCGACAGCTCGCCCTTGGGGCCCTTCACACGGACGTCCTGGCCGTCGACGGTGACGTCGACGCCGGAGGGGACGGAGATGGGGTGCTTGCCGATGCGTGACATAGTGTCTCCTCCTTCCCGTTACCAGACGTACGCGAGGACTTCGCCGCCCACGCCCTGCTTGGCTGCCTGCTTGTCCGTGAGCAGTCCCGACGAGGTCGAGATGATCGCGATGCCCAGTCCGCCCAGCACCCGGGGGAGGCTGTTGGACTTGGCGTACACGCGCAGACCCGGCTTCGACACGCGGCGGATGCCGGCGATCGAGCGCTCGCGGTTGGGTCCGAACTTGAGGTCGAGCTCGAGGGTCTTGCCGACCTCCGCGTCCGAGACGCGGTAGTCGGAGATGTATCCCTCGCTCTTGAGGATCACGGCGATCGCGGACTTGAGCTTGCTGTAAGGCATGCTCACATCCTCGTGGTACGCCGAGTTCGCGTTGCGCAGACGCGTGAGCATGTCTGCGACGGGATCGGTCATAGTCATAGTGGGCTCGTGCCCTTCCTCGTCACGGTTTCCCCTTGGAAGCGGGGACCTGCGACGTAGAGGTTCAGTTCTTCTTGAACGGGAAGCCGAGGTGGCGCAGGAGTGCGCGGCCCTCGTCGTCCGTCTTGGCGGTCGTCACGACCGTGATGTCCATACCGCGGACACGATCGATCTTGTCCTGGTCGATCTCGTGGAACATCGACTGCTCCGTGAGACCGAACGTGTAGTTGCCGTTGCCGTCGAACTGGCGGTCCGACAGTCCGCGGAAATCGCGGATGCGGGGCAACGCCAGGCTGACGACGCGGTCGACGAACTCCCACATGCGGGCACCGCGCATCGTCACGTGCGCACCGATCGGCTGACCCTCGCGCAGCTTGAACTGCGCGATGGACTTCCGGGCGCGGGTGACGACGGGCTTCTGGCCCGTGATGAGGGTCAGATCGTTGATCGCACCCTCGATCAGCTTCGAATCACGGGCGGCGTCTCCGACACCCATGTTCACGACGACCTTGACGAGGCCGGGCACCTGCATGGGGTTCCCGTACGAGAACTCCTCCTGCAGCTTGGCGACGATCTCGTCCCGGTAGACCTGCTTGAGGCGCGGGACCGGGCGGGCGTGAGTGGTCTCAGTCATCAGATGTCCTCCCCCGTGCGACGCGACACGCGGACACGGACCGTGCGGGAGCGGCCGTCGCGCTCGACGGTCTCCTCGCGGTAGCCCACGCGGGTCGGCTTGTTGTCCTTGGGATCGACGAGCATCACGTTCGAGACGTGGATGGGAGCCTCGTGGATCTCGATGCCGCCGGCGGTGACGCCGGACGCGGTCTGCGACGGCTTGCGGTGCTTCGAGACGCGGTTGACGCCCTCGACGAGCACGCGGTTGCGCTCCGGGTAGACCTCGAGGACCTTCCCCTGCTTGCCGCGGTCGCCTCCGCGCGACTGACGCGCACCGGCGATGACCTGCACCAGGTCACCCTTCTTGATCTTGAGCTTCGCCATGATCAGAGCACCTCCGGAGCCAGCGAGACGATCTTCATGAACTTCTTGTCGCGCAGCTCGCGGCCCACGGGGCCGAAGATGCGGGTACCACGGGGCTCGCCGTCGGCCTTGAGGATGACGGCGGCGTTCTCGTCGAAGCGGATGTACGAGCCATCCGGGCGACGACGCTCCTTGACGGTGCGGACGATGACGGCCTTGACCACATCACCCTTCTTGACGTTGCCGCCAGGGATCGCATCCTTGACGGTGGCGACGATCTGGTCGCCGATGCCGGCGTAGCGCCGGCCAGAGCCGCCGAGCACACGGATTGCGAGGATCTCCTTCGCACCTGTGTTGTCGGCGACCTTGAGTCGCGACTCCTGCTGAATCACTTGTTCTCTCCTGTCGTCTCGCCGGTTCTCGCGGGTGGGCGAGCCTGGCGGAACGGATATGGGGCAGCCGTCCGCTCACCCCCGGTCCCCGGTGGCCGCCGCGGAAGAGGCGGGACCGGGGGAGGCGGGAGTCAGAGCGACGCGGTCACTTGGCGCGTTCGACGATCTCGACGAGGCGCCAGTGCTTGGACGCGGACAGCGGACGGGTCTCGGCCACGACGACCAGGTCGCCGATGCCGGCGGTGTTCTGCTCGTCGTGGACCTTGATCTTGCTGGTCGTGCGGAGCACCTTGCCGTACAGGCGGTGCTTCTTGCGGTCCTCGACCTCGACGACGATGGTCTTATCCATCTTGTCGGAGACGACGTAGCCGCGGGCCGTCTTGCGCGAACCGCGCTCGACGACGGTCTGTGTCTGCTCGGACATCAGTTACCCTCTTCCTTCGCTGCGGTCGGATCGGTGCGGATCGCGAGCTTGCGCTCGTTCAGCACCGTGTAGATCCGTGCGATGTCGCGGCGGACCGCCTTGAGCCGACCGTGGCTCTCCAGCTGGCCGGTGGCCGTCTGGAAGCGGAGGTTGAAGAGCTCGGCCTTGGCCTTCTTCAGCTCTTCGGCGAGGCGCTCGTTGTCGAAGCCATCGAGCGCGTCCATGGAGAGATCCTTGGAACCGATCGCCATTCTCATTCACCACCTTCGCGCCGCACGATGCGGGCCTTGAGCGGAAGCTTGTGCATCGCGAGACGCAGGGCCTCACGCGCGACATCCTCGGAGACACCGGCGAGCTCGAACATGACCCGTCCGGGCTTCACATTCGCGACCCACCACTCGGGCGAACCCTTGCCGGAGCCCATGCGGGTCTCAGCCGGCTTCTTGGTCAGCGGGCGGTCCGGGTAGATGTTGATCCAGACCTTTCCGCCTCGCTTGATGTGACGGGTCATCGCGATACGAGCAGCCTCGATCTGACGGTTCGTCACGTATGCCGGGCTCAGCGCCTGGATTCCCCAGTCGCCGAACGAGACGGTGTTGCCGCCCTTGGACATACCGCGGCGGCCCGGGTGGTGCTGCTTGCGGTGCTTGACACGGCGTGGGATGAGCATGCGTCAGCCCTCCGATCCGGCCTCGGCCGCGGGAGCGGCCTCAGCAGTGTTGTCAGTCGTCTTCTGGGCGTCCGCACCGCGACCGCGACCGCGACCGCCGCGCTGGCGTCCGCGGGCACCGCCGGGGCCGCCACCGCCGCGGGGACCGCGGCCGGACGGCTGCGAGGCCTCCTGCGCCGCGAGCTCCTTGTCGGTGAGATCGCCCTTGTAGATCCACACCTTCACGCCGATGCGGCCGAAGGTGGTGTGCGCCTCGAAGAAGCCGTAGTCGATGTTCGCGCGGAGCGTGTGCAGCGGCACACGGCCCTCGCGGTAGAACTCGGTCCGGCTCATCTCCGCGCCGCCCAGGCGGCCGGAGCACTGCACGCGGATGCCCTTGGCGCCCGCGCGCTGCGCGCTCTGGATCGCCTTGCGCATCGCGCGGCGGAACGCCACGCGGCTGGCGAGCTGCTCGGCAACGCCCTGTGCGACCAGCTGAGCATCGACCTCGGTGTTCTTCACCTCGAGGATGTTCAGCTGGATCTGCTTCCCGGTGAGCTTCTCGAGCTCGCCGCGGATGCGGTCCGCCTCGGCGCCGCGGCGACCGATGACGATGCCGGGACGCGCGGTGCGGATGTCGACGCGGACGCGATCGCGCGTGCGCTCGATGTTGACGCGCGAGATGCCCGCGCGCTCCAGTCCGGTGCTCAGCAGCTGCCGGATCTTGATGTCCTCACCCACGTAGTCGGCGTAACGCTGACCGGGCTTCGAGGAGTCGGCGTACCACTTGGAGCGGTGGTCCGTCGTGATTCCGAGTCGGAATCCGTTGGGATTGATCTTCTGACCCATCAGCGGTTCCCCTTCCGGTCAGCCGGGATGTCTTCGCCGGAGCCCAGCACCACGGTGATGTGGCTCGTGCGCTTGTTGATCCGGCCGGCACGACCCTGCGCGCGGGGACGGAACCGACGCATGGTCGGTCCCTCGTCCACGAACGCCTGGGTGATGACGAGCTCGTCCTCGTTGAAGGACTCGCCCAGCTTCTCCGCCTCCTGGCGCGCGTTCGCGACACCGGATGCGACCAGCTTGTACAACGGCTCAGACACGGCCTGCTCAGCGAACTTGAGCACGGCGAGTGCTTCCGTCGCCTGCTGACCACGAATGAGGTCGACGACGCGGCGAGCCTTCTGGGGCGTGACGCGCAGGTAGCGCACCTTCGCCTTGGCTTCCATCGTTTCCTTCTTCCTTCAGTCTCAGAGACCGGGGCTGCGCCGCGTCAGCGGCGGCGGCCCTTGCGGTCGTCCTTGTCGTGGCCGCGGAACATCCGCGTCGGTGCGAACTCGCCGAGCTTGTGCCCGACCATCGCCTCGGTGATGAACACCGGGACGTGCTTGCGACCGTCGTGCACGGCAATCGTGTGACCCAGGAAGTCCGGGATGATCATCGAGCGGCGGGACCAGGTCTTGATGAGGTTCTTGGTGCCCTTTTCGTTCTGAGCAGCGACCTTCTTGTAGAGGTGCTCGTCGACGAAGGGGCCCTTCTTCAAACTGCGAGGCATGTGTGAGGCTCCCTATCAGCGCTTCTTGCCGGTGCGACGGCGGCGCACGATGTACTTGTCGCTTTCCTTGTTGGGGCGACGGGTCCGGCCTTCCGGCTGGCCCCACGGGCTGACCGGGTGACGACCACCCGAGGTCTTGCCCTCGCCACCGCCATGGGGGTGGTCGATCGGGTTCATGACCACACCGCGGACGGTGGGGCGCTTGCCCTTCCACCGCATGCGACCGGCCTTGCCCCAGCTGATGTTCGACTGCTCGGCGTTGCCCACCTCGCCGACGGTCGCGCGGCAGCGCGCGTCGACGTTGCGGATCTCGCCGGACGGCATGCGCAGCTGCGCGTACGGGCCGTCCTTCGCGACGAGCTGCACGGACGCGCCGGCGGAGCGGGCGATCTTGGCGCCGCCCTCCGGACGCAGCTCCACCGCGTGCACCACGGTGCCCACGGGGATGTTGCGCAGCTGCAGGCTGTTGCCCGGCTTGATGTCCGCGTCCGGACCCGCCTCCACCACGTCACCCTGCTTCAGCTTGTTGGGCGCGATGATGTAGCGCTTCGTGCCGTCCACGTAGTGGAGCAGCGCGATGCGGGCCGTGCGGTTCGGGTCGTACTCGATGTGCGCGACGCGCGCCTCGACGCCGTCCTTGTCATGGCGACGGAAGTCGATGACGCGGTACTGGCGCTTGTGACCGCCGCCCTGGTGGCGGGTGGTCACACGACCGTTGCTGTTGCGTCCGCCTTTTTTCGGGAGGGGACGGAGAAGCGACTTCTCCGGCGTCGACCGGGTCACTTCGACGAAGTCGGCGACGGAGCTGCCACGGCGGCCCGGCGTCGTCGGCTTGTGCTTACGGATTCCCATTGTCTTCTAATCCTTGTCTGTCAGCCGGCGCTCAGAGCGCGCCGCCGAAGATGTCGATGTCGCCGTCCTTGAGGCTGACGATCGCACGCTTCGTGTCGTTGCGCTTGCCCAGGCCGAAACGCGTCCGGCGGACCTTGCCCTGTCGGTTCAGCGTGTTCACACGAGCGACCTTGACGCCGAAGATCGCCTCGATGGCGTACTTGATCTCCGACTTGTTCGACCGCGGGTCGACGAGGAAGGTGTACTTCCCCTCGTCCATCAGTGCGTAGGTCTTCTCGGACACGACCGGCGCGATGATGATGTCGCGCGGATCCTTGATGGTCACGGAGCTCACTGTGCGTCCTCCTCAGAGCTCGCCGCTGCGGCCGTGCCGGCCGTGCGCGCGAGGAAGGCGTCGAGTGCGGCCTGCGTGAACACCACGTCGTCGGACATCAGCACGTCGTACGTGTTGAGCTGATCGGCCGGGAGGACGTGGACGCGCGGCAGGTTGCGCACGCTCAGGTAGGTGAGGTCATCGCCGCGCTCGACGACGACCAGCAGGTTCTTGCGCTCCGAGATCTTCTGAAGCGCTGCGCGCGCGGCCTTCGTGGACGGCGTCTCGCCCGTCACCAGAGCGGTGACGACGTGTACGCGACCCAGGCGTGCCCGGTCGGAAAGCGCACCGCGCAGAGCGGCCGCCTTCATCTTCTTGGGCGTGCGCTGCGAGTAGTCGCGCGGCACGGGGCCGTGCACGATGCCGCCGCCCGCGTACTGCGGTGCGCGGATCGAGCCCTGGCGTGCGTTGCCGGTGCCCTTCTGGCGGTACGGCTTGCGGCCACCGCCGGCGACCTCGGCCCGCGTCTTCGCCTTGTGGGTGCCCTGACGAGCGGCAGCCAGCTGGGCGATGACGACCTGATGGATCAGCGGGACGTTCGTGGGGACGGCGAACACGGAACCGGGGAGCTCCGTCGTGCCGGCCTTCGCGCCGTCCGCGTCGATGACGTCGATGGTCAACGTGTCAGTCATCTCTTATGCCTCCTTCGCGGCGGAGCGGACCAGGACGACTCCACCCTTGGGGCCGGGGACGGCGCCCTTGATGAGCAGCAGTCCGGCCTCGGCGTCGACGGAGTGGATGGTGAGGTTCTGCGTGGTGTGCTTGACGGCACCCATGCGACCGGCCATCCGCATGCCCTTGAACACGCGACCCGGGGTCGCGGCCCCGCCGATCGAGCCCGGCTTGCGGTGGTTGCGGTGCTGACCGTGGGACGCGCCGACGCCTGCGAAGTTGTGGCGCTTCATGACACCGGCGGTGCCCTTGCCCTTGGTGGTCGCGGTGACGTCGATCTTCGCGCCGGCCTCGAACACCTCAGCGGTGATCTCCTGGCCCAGCTGGTAATCGGCCGCGTCTGCGGTGCGGAGCTCGACCAGGTGGCGGCGCGGCGCGACGCCGGCCTTCTCGAAGTGACCCGCGTCAGGCTTGTTCACCTTGCGCGGATCGATCTCGCCGAAGCCGATCTGGACGGCCGTGTAGCCGTCCACGTCCTCGCTGCGGACCTGGGTGACGACGTTGGGCGCAGCCTGCACGACGGTGACCGGGACGAAGTTGTTGTTCTCGTCCCACACCTGGGTCATGCCCAGCTTGGTGCCCATGATGCCCTTGACGGCGCGCGTCGTGGGGAGAGCCTTGGAGCGTGTGTTGGCCATGGTCCTCCCCCTCAGAGCTTGATCTCGATGTTGACGTCGTCGGCCAGGTCGAGACGCATGAGCGAGTCGACGGCCTTGGGCGTCGGGTCCACGATGTCGATGAGGCGCTTGTGGGTGCGCATCTCGAAGTGCTCGCGGCTGTCCTTGTACTTGTGCGGCGAACGGATGACGCAGTAGACGTTCTTCTCCGTGGGCAGCGGCACCGGGCCGACGACCGTGGCGC
>DYUK01000263.1 GCA_020743695.1 Brevibacterium senegalense
CAGCGCCGATCGTCGTGGTGGGAGACATGGAGACCGAGGACTTCAACGCCTGGGCCGGCTTTCGTCCCGACAGGATCGACGCACTCACGGCAATGGGGGAGAGGTGAACGACGTAATGGGGACGCGCAGGAGGCGGAGCCTCTATGAAATGGAACCGGGGGCGTTCATGCTGATGGTCGCGGGTATCGGCTTGGCTGCGCTTATGTTCTTCGTGATGGCCGTTGTGACGGTGCGGAGCTACATGGGTCAGGACGAATCCACGACGGGCGGCACCCCGGCCAGAGTTGTGCACGTGATCGACGGAGACACGCTCGTCGTGGAGCGGGAGGCCGGCGAGGATGAGCGTGTCCGCGTCTTGGGCATCGATGCCCCCGAGGTCGCACGAGAAGGGGAACCGGGGGAGCGGTGCGCGGCCGAAGCCACCGCACTGACGGAAGAGCTGACCGCCGGCGGAGACGTGACGATCATCCCCGACCCGTCGCAGGCGGAGACGGACCGCTACGGCCGCACACTGGCCTACGTCGAGGTCGACGGGGAGGACGTGGGCGCAGCTCTGCTGGAGGCGGGTCTGGCCGAGGTCTACAGGGCAGCCCCAGACATCGACCGATATGCGGCGTATGAAGAGCTGGAGGCGCAGGCTCCGGAACCAGCCTGCGAGGGAGGTTCATGATGATGTTGCGCAGCGACTGTCCGTGTGCCCACTTTCATGGCTGGGACCGCGCATCACGTCACCAGATACTCGGGCCGGGACTCCCTGTAGTCACGCTCACTGAGAAGACGATGTGGGCTCGATCACGGACGGTTACCGTGGGTGTATGGCACGGGGAAAGAAGAGCACGCACGTAGACGGGCAGGGATCGCTTTTTGACCTGCTGGACATGGAGCCAGATGCTCCGCAGCTGACACCCGGAGAGGATGAGCTAGATGCTGAAGCGAACGAACCCGATTCAGGACTACGTACGGCGGTACGCCCCGAGCCGGTACGCGGAGATTCGGGACCCGGAGACGTTCTTCCCGCAGATGCTCAACGAGCTGCAGGAGGCGGAGGACGTCGCCCTGGTGTCGATGCAGGGCGAGACGTGGAGGCCCAGCGACGAGGACAGGGCGAACCCGCTGAAGATGCTGGGCGAGTACCGCGCGAGGACGAACGCCGCGAGCGAACTGGCGTGGCAGGAAGTGGTGCTCGACCGGTTCCCGCCGGAGGTGGACGAGACCGGGGAGCCGCTGGCCCAGGAGATTCACCCGCTGGAGCCGGAGGACGAGAGCCTGCTGGACTGACCCCCGACCCGCAGGAGCCGGCCGCCGAACCGTTTCGGCTGGCTGCGGGCGACCAGTACCCGCCCTGTGGTGCCAAGAGCCGCTTCCAGGCGAACCTGCGCGCTATCGAGACGGCCCGCGCCCTCGACGCCGAGGACCGCCCCGCGACGCGCGAAGAGCAGGAGGCGCTGGCCGCGTGGTCGAGCTGGGGAGCCATCCCCGATGTGTTCGACGATCGCAAAGACGAGTGGGCGACCGAGCGGGAGCAGCTTAAAGCCGTCCTCAGTGCTGAGGACTACGAGGCCGCCGGCCGCACGATTCTCGATGCCCACTACACCGACCCCGCACTCATCACCGCGATGTGGCAGTCACTGTCCGACCTCGGCCTCGACGCGGGGAAGGTCATCGAACCAGGTTCAGGGTCCGGCAACTTCATTGGAGCAGCCCCGGCCGGCATGACAATGACGGGGGTGGAGATTGATCCGATCACGTCCTCCATCGCCCGCCACCTGTACCCCGACGCAGACATTCGGAACGAGTCCTACGCAGAGACCACCATCCGCCCCGACTCGTTCGATGCAGCCATCGGCAACGTGCCGTTCGGCCGCGCGCGATTGCTCGATGAGACATGGAACCCCGGCCAGCGGTTCAACGTCCACGAGCACTTCATCCGTAAGTCACTGGGAGGGCTGCACGACGGGGGAGTGATGGCAGTCGTCACCTCCGCCTCGACCAGCGACCGCCGGAACCCCGTGCTACGCGCTGAGGTCGCTGCCGAAGCAGACCTCCTGGGAGCAGTACGCCTGCCGAATGGCGCGCACCGCCGGCAGGCCGGCACCGACGTGGCCACCGATGTGCTCATCCTCCGCAAGCGGATGCCTGGAGAAGAACCCACCCAGGAGACCCTGGACTGGCAGACCGCCACACCCGTCACGGTCACCGACTCCCAGCGTGGACTGGAATCCGAACAACGACTCAACACGTACTACCAGCGCCGCCCCGAGAACGTCCTCGGACGCCTGGATGTGAGTGGGCAGTGGGGCAATCTCGCCATCGTGGCCGATGACCTCACCACCGTGCCCGAGCAGCTCCGGGGCAGGCTGGCGGCAATCACGGCCGCTGCCGTCGCGGCTGGACGAGGATACTCCCCGCTGTCCGCGGCCGCCGAGGCCGCCCGCGACCACCGCGCGGCCACGGAGACCAGCCTGACCCCCGGCACCGTCGTCGAAGAGGACGGGCAGTTCCAGAAGGTCACCGGGCAGGGCTACCTGCAGCCGATCACGGTACCGAAGAACGCTGCCGCCGAGGTCCGCTCCCTGATGGGGCTGCGGGACGCGATGAGCGCGCTCATGCGCGACCAGGCGGCCACCGTCGCGGACACCGCTGAGTCCGTCCAGCTGCGGGAGGACGCCCGCGCAGCATGGGAGGCCCATGTCGACCGGTACGGCCCGGTCAATCGGTGGACGCCGAAGTGGAAGACGGTCACGCAGAAGAACGAGGAGACCGGCGAGACCGAGAAGGTCCGTGAAGAGACTCGTGAAGCCCCGAAGGCGACGCGGATCATGCGCCAGGACCCTGGCTTCGCACTGGTCATGGCGGCCGAGCAGTTCAACGACGAGGCGCAGACGGCCACACCCTCCGACATCCTCACGAAGCGCACCGTGACCGTGGAGCGGCCACTGCTGGGCGCGGACACCGCCGAGGAAGCTCTCGTGCTGGCGATCAACGCCACCGGCAGTGCGGACCTGGAGCAGGTCGCCGTGCGGCTGGGCACAGACGTGCCCACAGCGCGGCAGGAGCTCGGCACGCTGGTGTTCGATGATCCAGAGGACGAGTCCTCGATCATCACCCGCGCTGAGTATCTGTCCGGGCATATCCGCGACAAGCTCGAGGTCGCGCGCGCGAAGGCCGAGCAGGACCCCGAGGGGCCGTGGCAG
>DYUK01000264.1 GCA_020743695.1 Brevibacterium senegalense
CCTCGCGATCCTGCAGATCCATCCGGGCGTGCCGGAGTCGTACCGGGCCGTGCAGTGGGTCGCCTTCGCCTCGCTCCCCTTCACGGCGCTGATCCCGATGTTCACGAATGTTCAGGAGGCGCCCGCCTATCTCGCCACGACCAGCTCGACGGTCAGCACCGACAGCTTCTACTGGACCTCACGCGTGATCGCGGCGCTGGCCGATGCGCACTTCCACGAGACGATCGCGCTGATCGAGCGCTACCAGCAGCGCACTCTCGCGCTCGGCCGCGCCGCAGTGCTCGAGGCCGACGGGAAGGCGGCCGCGGCCGGGTCGCCCGACGAGGTGCCGGCCCTGCTCGCCGAAGCGAACACCGAGATCGCCGAGCGGATCCGCACGGAGACCGACGCGCTGCTCGGCCAGGTGCTGTTCACGGCGAGCGATCGCATGACCAACCGGTTCTCGCGGTCGGATTCCTGAAGCTCTCTGGACGCCTGGACGGTCGCACTCACAGACACGCGCAAGTCTCTGCGTTTCCCGCCCAACATCCTTCACCCAGCTAGGGGACGCACCCTCGACTTCGCGCAAGGTGCCAATGCCGACTCAGAGGAAGCAACAGTTCGTCAGGGCTCTGCCCTAGTCTGGGCGTATGGCATCGGGTGGGGTCGCGGCGTCGTTCGGCTTCCGCTACCAGAATCTCGTCACGGTCGAGCTGCTGCTCGAGCTGTACGAATCGTCGTCGACCGACTGGGTCGTGGCGGTCGATCTGAACGGCCAGGACTCCTCGGACATCCTGGTGTACGCACGACCGGGTGCCGGTCCCGAAACCGCGGTTCAGGTCAAGGCATCCCTTCCCACTTCGGACACCATTATGGGGAAGCCGGAGGCAGAGACGCTTCTAGCAGCGATCGCGGACGAGCATCCGAGCGCTCTGGAGCGGGTGGTCCGGACCAATCGCCCCCTCACGGAGCCAGCGCGCGATCTACGCGACGCCCTGCGGCAACGGCCCGCGCCCACCGGCGCGATCACCGAGCGGATCGACGCGCGCGACGAGGGCGTACGCGAGGTCACCGACCGGCTCATCAACCGGATCGGACGGTTACGGCAGCGCGGCGGACTCGGTACGCGACTCCACCACATCTTGTTGGCATTGCTGGTGGACATGGTCCAGCAATGCGGATCCCACCCCTCCGCCCAGACGGTGGACCGACCTATGGTGGAGAAGATCATCGACGGGCCCACCGCCACTCTCGCCGATGCGGCGGGACGACGCGTATGGGGCCTCACCCATGGGGCTCCCGCCCCCGACGCCGTCGATCGCCCCGAGATCTTCGAATTCTTGTCTCGTGCCCTCACCGACGAGGCGCTTCACAGAGGAACGCCGAGCACCGCAGTCCTCGCGGGGTCGCCGGGCACCGGTAAGTCCGTGGCCACAGGGTTGTGGGCGGCCCGTCGGCGAGAACACTACGCCTTCACGATCTGGCTGGATGCGACCTCCTCCGGGCAGCTCTCCGAGCAAGCGCCAGAGCTGCTCCGCTGGCTCGCCGGAGACGCTGCCGCCGCCGGAGCAGTCTCCGATGCAGCCCGAGCGAGGGGCGCGGAACCCTCCGCGGAGGATCTCGCACAGTCCTTCCAGGACGCGCTCGCCGTGCTCCCTGTTCCCTGGCTGCTCGTGTTCGACGGCGCCACCGATCCCGCTGAGCTCCGGCCGTGGATCCCGGTCTCCGGCTACGGTCACATCGCGATCACCACTTTCCGCGGAGATTGGCCACGCGATCTCGCACCGCAGCTCTTCATCGAGGCGATGCCCGATCGCACAGCAACAGCGCTGATCCGACACCGGCTCTCCGGACCAGGATCCTGCTGGGACGAGCCGCTCGATCCGGACGCGGTCGAATTCTCACACCGCCTCGGCCGGTGGCCCCTCGCGATCGATCTGGCATGCTCCTGGGTGCGCCAGCTCGGAGGCGACATCTCGCGACTGCCGGAATTCACGGCGCGGTTGGACCGCTTCCACCTCACCGAGGAGGACGGTGAAGGTCTCGGGGGCTATCCCCGCGCCGTCGGGGTACTGGTGAGCGAGCTGTGGAACTCACTGTCGGCCCCGGCGCGGAGCGTGCTCACGATGGTCGTGTTGAGCGGGGGATCCTCGCTTCCCGCCGGGCTGATCGATGACTGGGGGCAGGCGGTGAGTGAACGCTCCCCGCTCACTATCACGGCACGTTCCGCGATCATCGAACTCGTCGGCGTCTCGCTGCTGACGAGGCGCCTGCGAGGGGATGCCCGCTCGGCCTCACGATATGACGAGATCGTCAGTGTCCACGATGGCATCCGATTGACTCTGGAGGAGGCGGGAATCGGAGTACCGATCGGCCTCACCTATACCTGGTTGGAGGTCTGTGCGGAGGCCCTGCTCGGTGCGATCAGGACCGGGCGCTTCGTCGATGCAGAGGTCCTCGCACCGCCGATCAGCGTGTTTCTCCAGCACTTGCTGGTCGCGGCAACGGACGACGCCGATGATCATTCCCCCGCTGTTCCCCCGGGCCTGAGCAGCGACCCCGCGGATCCGTCAAGGGAGGCGGGAGAGCAGATGGGCGGGGGTCCAGAGCACGTGAGCCCTCACCGATTGCAGCGCGAGATGGCAACGACAGTGATGCACAACCTCGGCGTGCTCGACCTGCTGATCGGGCGATTCGAGCGCGCGGAGTTCTGGCTCTCGTGCGCCGTCGACGTACGAGAGGAGCCCGGCACCAGGCTCAGCCGGGCGGACAGCCCGAGCTTTGCGGCGACGCAGATCCAGACCCTCGGTCAGCTCATTCAGGCCGTGGCGCACAGACGCGCGTTCGACCGCATCCGACCGCTCGCACTGCGCGCTCTGGCATACGCAGAGGATCCTCGAGTGTTCGACGTGACCGGCATCGACCCGCCCGCCGCGACGGTGCTCCGCACCATCGAGATGAACACCTTCCAGGCCTCTGAGGACTGCACAGACGTCCGCGCAGACATAGCGCGATTGCTGGACGGTCGCGACACCACCCACCACGCCTCGAACGGACTTGCCGGACGTGTGGAGGAGTTCAACGTCGCGATCGGGCAGGCGACTGCGCTCGCCCAAGATGAGCAGTGGTCGCGGGCAGTGGAGCTCGTGCTTTCCGCGGATGCTCCCTCTCGACGCGACGACGTGCTGCTGAGCGAGAGCGTCGAGGCGGTGCTGGAAGTCGCGATCTTCCTGCTCCACTCCTTGCTCCGGCGGTCTCCCGACGCCCTCGCTGACTCCTGGTGGCCTGCGTTCCGCAGCCTGGCCCAGTGGTGCGAATCCGTCGAGATCGACGACCAGAGGCAACGGACAAAGGCGTCATTCCTCGGCCCGATTGCGAAGCTGGATGGAGAAATGCTCGGCCGCGCGATCACTGACACGGAAGCGGATGTCGTCGACGACCAGCAGCTCGAGGCCTGGCGGCAATCGGCCATCCTCGTGAGGGAGTGGCTCGATCGGCCATCGAGCGGCATCCTTTCTGGAATGGGCACCATGCCGCCCGGGATGGAGGTCCTCCGCCGCGTCAGCGTCTCAGAGGAGATTCTGTCCCGGCCCGTGTTCCACGAGGGGCGACCAGGACTCGTCGTGCACATGCCTGGGCTGCTGGTGCGGACGGCCGACGGCGACGCCGACTTCGTGCGCCACACGTTGCTCACACACGGCTTCCCCGAAGAGCTCGATAGCTCTGGAACTGCTCAGATTGCGAAGGGATGGAGCCTGCGCTTCTACGGAGAGGGCAGATGTGCACTGTCCGATCCACGGGGTGACGAACATTTCGAGTTCGCAGTTTCGGAGGACAACCCCGCCTACTCGCAGGGAAATGCCTGGCGCAATGCTGTGGAGCAGGCTGGGTGGGTGAGTGTCATCTGCCGGGATCCCGCCGATGTCGATCCTGCCGAGGTCTTCGCCACGCCGGTGCAGGGCCTCGTGCGCGTGATCGGTCGAGAAGAAGGCCGGTCGCGCGACACCGGCCTGAAAGCGTTACTGGGGCGACTTCGCTCATACCTGGGCAGCATCTGATCGTGTGATGCCATGGCGTTGCCAGAGTCTCCGCAGTGTCGGTTACCGCTTCTTCAGGGGCGCGTCCCGGGCGAATCGGTGGTCGATGCTCAGAACGACCTCAGCACCGCGTTCGCGATCAGGTCGTCCACGCGGCGTACGTCTATGTGCCTATCCACGGAGACTTGGACCATGCACGCCCACGTCCTCTTCAGCGTGACCATGGCCAGCTCGGTCACGCCACGTCACAACGGGCCGACAGTGGTGGTCACAGCTTGCAGGCGACGCGCGACGAACGCATCGACCCGCTCCTCGAGCGGCATGATTCCCTCACGGAAAGTGGTCATGACCTGAGGGATTCGCGCACCAGCGCGGAGGTCGAAACGGAGTCCAGCAGACCCCGGAGGGAGGATCAGGTCGGCACCGCTTGCGCCGCCACACGCAGGAGAATCTCCCGACCTCACCCCGTGAGTGTCAGCAAGTGTCGGCGAGCGACTCGACCGTGACCGCGGCACGGTCGTAAGCCGTGGACCGCTGGAAGATGCCCCGGCGCACCTCGTCCAGCAGGTGCATCGCCGGCTCCTTCACCCCCACCCCTTCTTCGCCGACGTCTCCCCCACCCCGGCGTTGAACATGTTCAACGGGTCGAGCTCGCGGTAGTGCGCGATCAGCGGCTCGGGCGCCGGGTAGAGGCGGCCGAAGTTGTGCTCGGCGGGGACGGCGGCGCCGCGGTCCACCAGCAGCTGCGTCATCCGCTTCTTGAGCGCCACGGGGTCCACGCCCTTCTTCGCCACGTGGTCCTGGTGCAGGACGTGGCAGAAGAAGTGCCCGAAGTAGACGCTCTCGAG
>DYUK01000265.1 GCA_020743695.1 Brevibacterium senegalense
CCGCGCGGTCAGCGCCTGCGCCGGCACCGCGCGCACGATCGTGTACGTCACGAGCGCGCCGATCCACATCGCCATGATGAGGAGGAGTGCGACGGTCGATCCCTGCGTGAGGCCGGAGATCCCGGCCTGTCCGCCGCCGATCGCCTGCGAGATCGTCTCGCCCAGGTGGTCGCGCTCCTGCTCCGAGTAGCTGGGCACCTCGTCCGCGCCCTCCTCGATGCCGTCCGCGAACTCACCGGTGCCGTCCGCCAGCTGCTGCGTGCCGTCCCGCAGCTGCGCGGTCCCGTCGGCCAGTTGCACGACCCCGTCCGTGTACTCGCCCAGGCCCACCGTGAACTGGTCCATGCCCGTGCCCAGCTGCCCGGCGCCGGAGGCCAGCTGCCCGGCTCCGTCGGACAGTTCACCGGCGCCGTCGGACAGCTGTCCCACGCCGTCGGCGAACTCGCCCGCACCGTCGGCCAGCTGCCCGGCCCCGTCGCTCGAGGCCTCGATCCCGTCGACCAGCGGGACCATGCCGTCCGCCAGCTGTCCCACGCCGTCGGCGAATTCGCCCGTGCCGTCAGCCAGTTCGGAGCCGCCGTCGCGCAGCTGCTCGGAGGCGTCCAGGAGCGCTGGCGCGTTGTCCTCGAGCTCGCCCATCCCGTCGGCCAGCTGACGGACACCGTCCGCGGCCTGGTCGACGCCGTCGGACAGCTCGCCCGCACCGTCGGCCACACCCTGCGCACCGTCCATGAGCGACATGCCGGTCTGCGGGTCCTGGACGTCCAGGCCCGAGGCCGCACCGCCCAGTCCGCCGGCCAGACCGGACGCGAAGCCGCGCAGGAACAGGTCCTCGCAGGAAGCCGGGTCGTCGCTCGCCGCGCACATCTGGTCCAGCTGTCCCTGCAGCTGCGCCGCCTCGTCCGCGTCGATGAGGCCCGCGTCCTGCAGCGCGCCCACCGTGAGCGGCTGCTGCGACTGCGCGATCTGCCCGGCACCGTCCGCGCCGTCCTCCAGGCCCTGCTGGTAGTCGCCGAGGCCGTCGGACACTCCCTGCGCGCCGTCGGCCACCTGCGTGGACCCGTCGGACAGCTCGTCCATCCCGTCCGCCAGGTCGTCGACGCCGCCGCCGTCGTCGGTGAAACCGGAGATGATCTCGTCGATGCCGGTCGTGTACTCGTCGATGCCGTCGCTCAGCTGGCCCGCGCCGTGGTTCAGATCATCCGCGCCGTCCGCCAGCTGCTGCGTCTGGTCCGGCAGCTCGGAGGCGCCGTCGGACAGCTGTCCCAGTCCGTCGGACAGGTCACCGGCGCCGTCGGCCAGGCCCTGTGCGCCGTCGTCCAGCTGGGTGACGCCGTCGGCCAGCGCGCCCGCACCGGCCGCCAGACCGGTCGCGCCGTCCGCGATCCCGCCCACGCCGTCGCTCAGACCGCTCGCACCGTCGACCAGCTCGCCCGAGTTGTCGGACAGCTGGCCCGCACCATCGGCCAGTTCGCCCACACCGGAGTCCAGTTCACGCGCGCCGTCCGACAGCTCGTTCGCGGCGTCGCCCATCTCGCGCATCTGGTCGCCCATGTCGTTGAAGCCCACGAACACGCCGTCCAGGTACTGCTGCGACCACTGGGCGTTGAACTGGGACGTCGCCGCAGAGGCGATCGCCTGGACGATGGCGGTGTCCGTCAGGGGCGAGACGCGGGAGCTCACGACGTCCAGCGTCGTCTGCTCCGCTGCCATCGGGTCGTCGCCCGTCGAACTCACGACCTCCTCGGAGAACTCCTCGGGGATCGTGACGGAGGCGGCGTAGCGTCCGTCGGCCAGCCCCTCCCGCGCGTCCTCCTCGTCGGACAGGACCCAGTTGACGTTCTGGTCCGTGTCCGCGTCGACGATGCCGGCGGCCAGCTGACGGCCCAGCGGCACCTGCTGACCGTCGATCTCCGTGCCCTCGTCCAGGTTCACGATCGCGGCGCTCACCTGGTCCAGCCGGTCGCCGGCCTTCCACGTGGCGAGCACCAGGCCGGCGGCCACCAGCACGGGGACGAGGATGAGACCCACGAGGGTCCACCACGTGACCTTCGAACCTGTGTCCGCGCGTTCGAACATCGTCATGAGTGCGCACCTCCGGATGCGAGCGGGGCGAGGCGGTCGGCCTCGAGGTCGAGCAGCGTGTAGCGGGTGTCCGCGGGCATCATCCAGTCGACCCGCTGGTCGACGAGGCCCAGGATGACGGCGGATCCGTTCCGGACCGCGGCGGCCACGAGCTCGGCGACCGCATCCGCGGTGTCCGTGTCGTGCGCGCGGTCCGCGTGGTCGATGACGAGCAGGTCCGGCGGGTTCTTCGCGATCGACCGCATCGTGGCGGCGTCGACCATGAGTCCCGCGTCCGGCGAGTCGAGGGTGAGGAAGGGGACGACCCGGCGGATCTTCCGGTTCTCCTCCGGCACGACCATGCCGGCGATCTTGAGGTCGCCGTGGTCGGGGACGACGCGACCGGACAGGGTCAGCAGCAGCGCGGACGAGCCGTGCCCTGTGACCGCCAGGACGTCACCGCGGGAGACCGCCACGTCGATGTCCTCGTAGACGGCAGTGCCGTCGGCATGCTCGATCGCGAGGCCCTCTCCGTACACCTGGTGGTCGCTCTCCGGCGTCGGCCAGTCGCGCAGGGCGACCTGGTGAACGAGGCCCTCGCCCTCGACGTCCACCTTGGGCAGCAGGCGGTCCAGCCAGCGCGGCAGCGACCACGCCCGGTCGCCCAGCAGGGCCAGCACCGCGGGCACCAGCGTCATGCGGACGAGGAACGCATCCGTGAACACGCCCACCGCCAGGCCCAGCGCGATCGCCTTGATGATCGCATCACCCGTGGGGACGAACGCGCCGAACACGGCGATCATGATGACGGCGGCGGCCGCGACGACCTTCGCCGTGGACACGAAGCCCTTGACGACCGCGGTCCTCGCATCCGCCCCGTGCACGTACGCCTCGCGCATGCCGGAGACCAGGAACACCTCGTAGTCCATCGCGAGGCCGAAGAGGATGCCCATGAGGATGATCGGCAGGAAGCTGATGACGGGGCCGGTCTCCGTGATCCCCAGCGGTTCGGCCAGCACGCCCTCGTGGAACACGAGGACGACGACGCCGAACGAGGTGATGACGGACAGCAGGAAGCCCAGCGTCGCCTTGATCGGCACGACGATCGACCGGAACACGACCATGAGGAGGATGAGCGAGAAGCCCACGACGAACACGCCGAAGGGCAGCAGCGCCCCGCCCAGCTGCGAGCTGATGTCGATCGCCAGCGCGGTCGCGCCGGTCACGGCGATCTGGAAACCGTACTCGTCCAGGAACTGCGGCTCCAGCGCGCGGATGCGCTCGACGGTCTCCTCCGTCTCCGGCGCGTCCGGAGCGGTTGTGGGGATCACCTGGATGATCCCGGTGTCCGCGTTGCGGTTGGGGGTCGCCATGACGACCTGGTCGACGCCCTCGATCTCCTCGATGTCGTCGCCCATCGCCTCGATGTCGCCCAGCGGGTCGTCGGAGGAGATGATGTCCGCCGTCACGACGAGCGGGCCGTTGAACCCGGCGCCGAACTCCTCCTCGATGAGGTCATAGGACACCTTCTGCGCCGAACCGGGCTCGCCCCCGCCGCCGTTGGGCAGCGCCAGCTGGAGGTTGGACGCGGGGATGAGGAAGAGCCCCAGCCCCCCGATGATGACGATGATCGTGAGGGCGGGCCACTTGATGGCGGCGGACACCCAGCCCTTGTAGAACCGCTCGGCGAGGGTGGGGCGACGACCCGCCGAGGCCGCGGCCGGCTCCCCGGCCCCCGCACCGGTGCG
>DYUK01000266.1 GCA_020743695.1 Brevibacterium senegalense
CCCGCGATCATGAGCAGCACTCCCCCGATATGGGGCCGGGAGAAGTTGTAGCCCAGCAGGATGATCGGCGCGTGCCACGCTCCCCAGACGATCCCGGACACGATGACGGCCACCGGAGTCCCCCAGAGTCTGCGCAAGCGCGGCAGCAGGTAGCCGCGCCACCCGATCTCCTCGCCCGCAGCGAAGAACGCATTGGGCACGACGGCCGCGACGGGGACTGACACGAGCTGCAGTGCGAGGAGCAGACCCACCGGTATGCCGGTCGCCTCTGCCGCGGGTGCGAGCGCGGGGATGCTCCAGTCCAGAGGGAGGAAGCCCAGCAACGCCGCCACCGCCACGGAGGCTATGACGAGTCCAATCGTTCCGGCGATCCCCAGGAGGCTCCAGAGCAGGAGGGAGACGAACGGATGTCTGCGTGTGCCGGCCGCGGTGCCCAGGCCCAGGTCCGTAAGCATCGTGCGGAACCGGATCCCGTGGACCCACCGCATCGTGATCCAGGCTGACAGGGCAGGGGTGAGCATCATGACCGAGGGGAACACCTGGAGGAGCAGCACGAACCCGGTGTCGGAACCGCCGGCGTCCGCGTCGGACATGTACACCGGCTGTCCGTCGACCAGGAACCACAGCGGCGCCATGACCAGCCAACCGGCGGACAGGACGAGGAGGGTGAAGACGACCGCACCCCGCAGATCATCCTGCGGGGTGCGGTCCGTGTTCATCGTGGCCATCAACGCTCAGCCTCGGACGACGGTGAGCGCCCCCAGGGTCTTCTTGCCCCGTCGCAGGACGATGACACCGGTCTCGCCGGCGTCCAGCACGTCCGCCTGCGTGAGGACCGCGTCCTCGCCGTCGACCTTCGCGTTGTTGACCGACGCCCCGCCCTCGCGCGTCGCGCGGCGCCCCTCCGACTTGGACTTCACGATGCCGGCCAGTGCCAGCGCGTCCGCGACGGGCAGACCCTCGGCCAGCTGCGCGCCGGTCACCTCCCCGCGCGGCAGCTCTGCGGTCGCGGCGGCCAGGGTGGCGGGGTCGATGTCGCGCAGCTCCCCGCCGCGGAACAGGGCGTCCGCCGCGGCGAACGCCTGCGCCGCCTGCTCCTCGCCATGGACCATCGCCGTGATCTCGTGGGCGAGTTCCTTCTGCGCCAATCGCGTGTGCGGCGCCTCCTCGAACCGGACCCTGATGTCTTCGATCTCCTCGAGTGAGCGGAAGGAGAATACGTGGAGGTACTTGAGGACGTCGCGGTCGTCCGCGTTGAGCCAGAACTGGCTGAAGGCGTACGGGCTGGTGAGGGCGGGGTCCAGCCAGACCGTGCCGGACTCCGTCTTGCCGAACTTCGTGCCGTCCGCCTTCGTGATGAGCGGTGTGGCCATCGCGTGGACGGTCCGCTGCTCCACCCGCCGGATGAGATCCGTACCCGAGGTCAGGTTGCCCCACTGGTCGGAGCCGCCCGTCTGCATCGTGATGCCGTGACGGCGGTGCAGCTCCAGGAAGTCGTTGCCCTGGAGGATCTGGTAGGAGAACTCCGTGAACGAGATCCCGTGCTCGCTGTTCAGACGCGTCGCGACGGTCTCCTTCGCGAGCATCCGGTTGACGGAGAAGTGCTTGCCGATGTCGCGCAGGAAGTCGAGCGCGCTGAGCCCGCCCGTCCAGTCCAGGTTGTTGACCATCTGAGCGGCGACGGGCCCGTCGAAGTCGAGGAAGCGCTCGATCTGACCGCGGATGCTCTCCACCCACCCGTCGACGACCTCACGCGGGTTGAGGGTGCGCTCCCCCGACATGCGGGGATCGCCGATCAGCCCGGTCGCTCCGCCCACCAGCGCGTACGGCTGGTGACCGGCGGCCTGCAGGCGCTTGGCGGTGAGGATCTGGACGAGGTTCCCCATGTGCAGGCTGGGGGCGGTGGGGTCGAAGCCCACGTAGAACCGGACCGTCTCCTCCGTGAGCGCCTTCCGCAGCGCGTCCTCGTCGGTGGACAGCGCCACCAGCCCTCGTGCCTGCAGTTCGCTGAGGATGTCGGTCACAGTCTTCCTTTCCCGCCCGGACGCGACCGGTGCGGTCGCACGCCGGGTGCAAGTGTAGCCGCCCTCCGGGCGCGCACGGGGTGCGTGTCCGGAGGGCGGCGGGAGTCGCAGTGCGTCAGCGCAGCCGCGACGCGGCGAACTCGCGCAGTCGCGCGGATTCCACCCTGGCGTTCTCCAGCTGGACGGCCACCGCTGCGCGGGCGGTGCCGCCCTTCGCGCTGCGCGAGTCGATCGACCCGCGGGTGGTGAGGACCTCGCGGACGGCGGGGGTGAGGTGCGGGGAGATCCCCGCGTAGTCCTCGTCCGTCAGATCCCAGAGCTCGACGTCGCGCGACTCGGCCAGGCGGACCGCCTCGCCGGACAGCTCGTGCGCGATCCGGAACGGAACGCCCTGCCGCACCAGCCACTCCGCGACGTCCGTCGCGAGCGCGAACCCGCGCGGCGCCAGGTGCTCCATCCGGTCGACGTCGAAGACGAGCGTCGCGACCATCCCGGTGAACGCCGGCAGCAGCAGCTCCAGGGTGTCCGTCGCATCGAACACCGGTTCCTTGTCCTCCTGGAGGTCCCGGTTGTATGCGAGCGGCATCGCTTTGAGCGTCGCCAGCAGACCGGTGAGGTCGCCGATGAGACGCCCGGACTTGCCGCGCGTCAGCTCGGCGACATCCGGGTTCTTCTTCTGCGGCATGATCGACGAGCCGGTGGAGAACGCGTCGTCCAGGGTCACGAAGGAGAACTCCTTCGTCGCCCACACGATGATCTCCTCGCTCAGCCGCGACAGGTCGACGCCGATCATGGCGGTCACGAACGCGAACTCCGCGAACACGTCGCGGGAGGCCGTCCCGTCGATCGAGTTCTCGACGGAGTCCTGGAAGCCCAGCTCCTCCGCGACCGCCTGGGGGTCCAGCCCCAGGGACGATCCCGCGAGTGCTCCGGACCCGTACGGGGACACCGCGAGTCGTGCGTCCAGATCGACCAGACGCGCGACGTCGCGCAGCAGCGGCCACGCGTGCGCCAGCAGGTGGTGCGCCAGGAGCACCGGCTGGGCGTGCTGGAGATGGGTCCGTCCGGGCATCGCCGCGTCCGGGTGCGTCTCCGACTGCGCGATGAGCGCGTCGACGACGTCCAGGACGAGTCCGCCGATGACCCGCGCGTGGTCGCGCAGGTACATGCGGCCGAACGTGGCGATCTGGTCATTGCGGGAACGGCCAGCGCGCAGTCGCCCGCCCAGTTCCGCACCCGCGACCTCCATGAGCCCCCGTTCCAGGGCGGAGTGCACGTCCTCGTCGTCCTGCGCGGGCAGGAACTCCCCCGCGACCACGCGGCGCTCGAGCTCGTCGAGCGCCTCGATCATCGCGGAGAGGTCCTCATCCGTCAGCAGTCCCGCGCGGGACAGCACGCGGGCGTGGGCGCGGGACGCCGCGAGGTCGTAGCGGGCCAACCGCCAGTCGAAGTCCGTCGACTTCGACAGCTGCGCGAGCGCGTCCGCGGGGCCGGCCGCGAACCGGCCGCCCCACAGGGCGACCCGCTCCCCGTCCTGCCCGGCGGCACCTGCCGCGGCGTCCGGCGCACCGCTCACTTGAGCATGTCCTTGCCGAACCGCACGTCGCGCGCCGCCGCCTGCTTGGACGACAGGCCGTAGATGTCGATGAAGCCGCGCGCCGCGGACTGGTCGAAGGTCTGGCCCTCGTCGTAGGTCGCGAGACCGAAGTCGTACAGCGTCGAATCCGACCGGCGGCCCTCGACGGTCGCGCGACCGCCGTGCAGCACCATGCGGATCTCCCCGGTCACGTACTCCTGCGAGTCCTCGATGAAGGAGTCCAGGTTCTTCTTGAGCGGCGAGAACCACTGGCCGTCGTACACCAGCTCCGTCCAGCGCTGGTCGACGAGCTTCTTGAAGCGGGCCTGCTCGCGCTCGAGCGTGATGTTCTCCAGCTCGCGGTGCGCCGCGATGAGGGTCATCGCGCCCGGCGCTTCGTACACCTCACGGGACTTGATGCCCACGAGGCGGTCCTCGACGATGTCGATGCGGCCGATGCCCTGGGCGCCGGCGCGCTTGTTGAGCTCCATGATCGCCTCGAGCGGGGTGACGGGGCGGCCGTCGATCGCGACGGGGATCCCCTTCTCGAAGCGGATCGTCACCTCGTCCGCCGGCGGCGGGAACGCAGGATCGTCCGTGTAGTCGTAGACGTCCTTCGTGGGGCTGTTCCAGATGTCCTCGAGGAATCCGGTCTCCACGGCGCGGCCCCACACGTTCTGGTCGATCGAGAAGGGGTTCGACTTCGTCGTGACGATCGGCAGGGAGTTCTTCTCCGCGTACTCGATCGCCGCCTCGCGGGTGAGCGCCAGGTCGCGGACGGGGGCGATGCACGTGAGGTCCGGTGCCAGCGACGTGAGCGACACCTCGAAGCGGACCTGGTCGTTGCCCTTGCCGGTGCAGCCGTGGGCCACGGTCGTCGCCCCGAACTGGCGGGCCGCGCGCACCAGGTGCTTCGTGATGAGCGGGCGGGACAGGGCGGACACGTTGGGGTACGAGTCCATGTACAGCGTGTTCGCCTTGAGGCCGGGCATGCAGTACTCGTCCGCGAACTCGTCGCGGGCGTCCGCCACGTACGCCTCGACCGCACCGCAGTCCAGCGCGCGCTGGCGGATGGTCTCGAGGTCCTCGCCGTCCTGGCCGACGTCGACGGCCATGGCCACGACCTCGGCGCCGGTGGCGTCGTGGATCCAGCCGATCGCGACGGAGGTGTCGAGTCCGCCCGAGTAGGCGAGGACGATCCGGTCAGTCATGGGGTGGTTCTCCTTGTTCGGTTGTCACGGGTGCGCGTCCGCCGGACGCGCGTCTGGGTTCAGTGTGAGGCATGCGCGTCGTCCGCGCACGCGCAGGTCACGTCTGCGGGCCGGGCTCCCCGGCCTCGGTCGGCTGGTCCGCGGCGACCTCGTGGCCGGCGAGCTCGAGGAACAGTCGCGCGATCGTCTCCCCGCCCGCATCCGCGGCCGCGATGACGAGGACCGTGTCGTCGCCCGCGATGGAGCCGACGACACCGGTGAGGACGGAGCGGTCGATCGCACTGGCCAGGTACTGCGCGGCACCCGGCGGGGTGCGCAGGACGACGAGGTTCTCCGAGTGGATCGCGCTGACCAGCAGCTCCTCGAGGAGCCGCTGGAGGCGCGCGTCGAACACGTCGGCGCCCTGCGCGGAGAAGAGGGTGCCCCGCTCGCCTCCCTCGCCGGGCACCGCGTACACCGCTCCCGAGGCCCCGCGCACCTTGACGGCCCCGATCTCACCCAGGTCCCGGGAGAGGGTGGCCTGGGTGACGGTGACCCCCATCGCGGAGAGGCGCATCGCCAGCTCCGACTGCGAGGCGATCGGCTGCCGCTCGATGAGCGACACGATCAGCTGCTGCCGCGCCGTCTTCGACCTCAGCTGCTCAGCAGCCATGCCAGCAGAGCCTTCTGCGCGTGGAGGCGGTTCTCCGCCTCGTCGAACACGACGGAGGCCGGCCCGTCGATGACGGAGGCGGCGACCTCCTTGCCGCGGTAGGCGGGCAGGCAGTGGAGGAAGATCGGGTCCTCGCCCAGCGCCATGAGCTCGTCCGTCACCTGGAAGGGCGCGAACGGGGACGACTCGTCATCGCGACCGGCGGCGTCCTGACCCATCGACACCCACGTGTCGGTGACGAGCACGTTCGCCCCGGCCGCGGCCTCGGCGGCGTCGTCCGTCACGGTCAGCGAGCCGCCGGTGCGCTGGGACAGGACCCGGGCCTCGGCGACGATCGCCTCCGCCGGCTGGTGGCCGACCGGCGCGGCGATCCGCACGTGCATGCCCGCATTCACCCCGCCCAGCGCGTACGAGTTCGCCATGTTGTTCGCGCCGTCTCCGAAGTAGCTCATCGTGAGGCCGGCCAGACCATTCCCGGTGCCGGTGTGCCGGTGCTCGCGGATCGTGACGAGGTCCGCGAGGATCTGGCACGGGTGGAAATCGTCCGACAGGGCGTTCACGACGGGGACGGACGAGTGCTGCGCCATCTCCTCGAGGCCCGCCTGCGCGAATGTGCGCCACACGATCGCGGAGACCATGCGCTCGAGCACCTGCGCGGTGTCGGCGATCGACTCCTTGTGGCCCAGCTGGCTCTCGCCCGGGTTGATGATGAGGGGCGCACCGCCCAGCTGGCTGATGCCGGCCGCGAAGCTCACGCGGGTGCGGGTCGAGGTCTTGTCGAAGAAGACGGCGACGGTCTGCGGACCCTCGAGGGGGCGCCGCGCGTAGGGCGCGGCCTTGAGCTCGTCGGCCAGGTCGAGCACCTGGGTGAGCTCGTCCGGGCTCAGGTCCGTGTCCGTGAGGAAGTGACGGGTCATGCTCCTGCTTCCGTGGTCGTGGCGGCGGTCGCGACGAGGTCCGGCAGGACCCGGGCGAACTCCTGCAGCGGTTCGTCGGTGATGATGAGGGGCGGGGCCAGGCGCAGGCGGGTGTCCGTCACGGGATTCACGATGAAGCCCGCCTCCAGCGCGGCGTCCGCGACGGCCTTCGCGCGGCCGTCGGTCAGCTCGACGCCCAGCAGCATCCCGGCGCCGGTGATCCCGGCGACCTGCGGCAGGTCGCCCAGCAGCGCGCGGGTGCGCTCCCCCAGCGCCGCGGTGTGCGCGACGAGCCCCTCGGACTCGAGAGTCGTGACGACCGCCAGCGCGACGGCCGTGGCGAGCGGGTTGCCGGAGTAGGTCGACCCGTGCTGGCCCGGCTGCAGCAGCTGTGTGACGGCGGAGCCGAAGGTGACGGTCGCACCGATCGGCATGCCGCCGCCCAGGCCCTTGGCCAGGGTCATGACGTCCGGGACGACGCCCTCGCCCACCTCCCGGTGCTGGAACGCGAACCACGCGCCGGTGCGGCCGATCCCCGTCTGGACCTCGTCGAGGACCAGCAGGGCGCCGGCGGCCGTCGTCGCCTGGCGCGCGGCGCGCAGATAGCCGGCGGGGTGGCGGCGCACGCCCGACTCGCCCTGGATCGGCTCGAGGACGACCGCTGCGGTCTGATCGTCGACCGCCGCGCGCAGCGCCTCCTCATCGCCGAAGGGCACGTGGACGACGCCGGGCACCCCCGGGTCGAACGGCGTGCGGTAGGCGGCCTTCGACGTGAGGGCGAGCGCCCCCATCGTCCGGCCGTGGAAGGACCCCTCGACCGCGACGACCTTCGTCCGACCCGTCCGGCGGGTGATCTTGAGCGCGGCCTCGTTCGCCTCCGCACCCGAGTTCGAGAAGTAGACGCTCGAACCCTCCGGTGCGCCGGCAAGGTCCAGCACGCGCTCCGCGAGGGCGATCTGCGGGGGCGAGGCGAAGTAGTTCGAGATGTGGCCCAGCGTCCCCACCTGTGCGGTGAGCGCCTCGACGATCGCCGGGTGCGCATGTCCCAGGGAGTTGACGGCGATGCCCGCCAGCAGGTCCGTGTACCGCTTGCCGGTCTCGTCCCACACGTGGACGCCCTCACCGCGCACCAGCAGCCGCTGCGGGCGGCCCAGTGCGGGCAGGATCGACGCGGAGTGGTGCGTTCGCCAGTCGCCGTCCGGCACCGGGACCCCCGATCCCGCCGGCCCGGCCGTCACGGCTCCGCCGTCCGTCGTGCTGCTCATGCGAGTCCTCCCCTCGTCCTCTCGAGCGCCTCCGGATCCGCGCTCACCATCGTCCCGATCCCCTCCGTCGTGAAGACCTCCAGGAGGATCGAGTGCGCGACTCGGCCGTCGACGATGTGGGCGTGGCCCACCCCGGCCTCGACGGCCTCGAGCGCGGCGGTCATCTTGGGGATCATCCCCGAGTCCAGACGGGGCAGCAGCTCCCGCAGCTCGTCGGACGAGATCTGCGAGATGAGGCTGTCCGTGTCCGGCCAGTTCCGGTAGAGACCGGCGACGTCCGTCAGCATCATGAGCTTGTCCGCGCGCATGTGCCGGGCGATCGCCGCCGCCGCCAGGTCCGCGTTCACGTTGAGCGGTCGACCGGGCTCGCCGCCCGCCTCCGCCGCGATCGAGCAGATGACGGGCACCCGACCGGCGTCCAGCAGCTCGTGGATGAGGTCCGTGGACACGGACGCGACAGTGCCCACGCGGCCCAGATCGACGCGTTCGTCGCCCACGACGACGGTGGCGGGCCGCGCCAGCAGGAGATCGCCGTCCTCGCCGGAGAGGCCCACCGCCGCGCTGCCGTTCTGGTTGATGCGGGCGACGATGTCCCGGTTGACGTCGCCGGCCAGCACCATCCGGGCCACGTGCGCCGCCTCTTCACTGGTGACGCGCTGGCCAGCACGGAACTCGCTGCTGATCCCCAGCCGGTCGAGCATCGTCGAGATCTGCGGCCCGCCGCCGTGGACGACGATGGGGCGGAT
>DYUK01000267.1 GCA_020743695.1 Brevibacterium senegalense
CGGGGGACGACGAGGCCGCGCTGCCGGATGCCGTGGAACACGCCGTAGAGCTGCAGGCCGGACTGGACGATGACGGCGGTGCACGTGCGGTCCTTGAGGCGCAGGGCGGCGTCGATGCCTCCGGCGAACGATTTGGGGACCGGCGCGATCCAGTCCTCCAGACCGTCGTGGAACCGCGCCATCGGGTGATCGGCCAGGAAGCGGGCGCGCAGCTGATCCGCCAGCACGCCGCTGTCGTTGCAGATCAGTCCGATCCGCCGGTGGCCGATCGCCAACAGATGGTCGAAGGCGAGGGTGAGGCCGCCGGCCAGGTCGATGCGCGCGGCGATCGTCTCGCCGGGATAGGGCTCGCGGGTGCTGTCGCGGGCGGCCTCGGCGAAGCGCACGACGGGCACCGGCAGGTCGACGGGCGTGAAGGTGGGGGTGAGGACCAGCGAAGCGCCGGCGGCCACGACGGCCTCGACCTCGGAGAGGTCCGCGCCGATCGAGGGTGTGGCGGTGAGGACGCCGCTGCGCTGAAGGGCGACGTCGACGCGGTTGAGGACGTCCAGCTGCCAGTGCTCCGGGCGCGCGGGCGCGCAGACGGCGACGAGCGGGTGGACCGTCTTCTCCAGGAGGGTCGAGCGGGTGTAGCCCAGCTCGCGCATCGCCTCCTTCACGCGGTCCGCGGTCGCCGGTGCCACGACGCCCCGGTCGTTGAGGACGCGCGAGACCGTCGAGAGGGAGACCCCCGCCCGCGCCGCGATGTCCTCGACCGTCACCGTCATGCGTCCATCCTAGGGCTGGCCGGTATGCGGACCGTTCGTGCACATCCGGGTGCCGATGGACGATGATCGAGGCACCATCGCAACCCCAGGAAGGCCTCTCATGTCCGAGCTCCCCCACATCCCCTCCCTCTTCGACCTGAGCGATCGCACGGCGGTCGTGGTCGGCTCCGCGTCCGGGCTGGGACGCGCGACGGCCGTGGGTCTCGCGGACGCCGGCGCGCGCGTCATCTGCGGGGACCTCAACACGGACGGCGCCCAGGAGACCGCGCAGATCATCGCCTCCCGCGGTGGCACGGCGGAGGCCGTCGCCCTGGACATCACGTCGACGGAGAACGTCGAGGAGGTCGCGCAGCGCTTCGCGGATGCGGAGGTGCTCGTCATGACTCCGGGCTTCAACGTGCGCAAGAAGATGGCGGAGACGACGGACGAGGAGTTCGACCGCGTCATCGACATCAACCTCAAGGGCACGTACCGCCTCATGCGCGCGTTCGGCACGCGGATGGCGGAACGCGGCCGCGGCTCGATCATCACGTTCGCCAGCTTCCGCGCGCTCGTCATCGAGCCCGGTCAGGGACTGTACGCGGCGGCGAAGGCGGGCGTCGTGCAGCTGACGAAGACCCTGGCCAGCGAGTTGGGCGGCTCCGGCGTGCGCGTCAACTCGATCCTGCCCGGACCGTTCGAGACGCCGCTGACGGAGCAGATCAAGGCGGACCGCGAGTGGTGGGATGCCTATGCGGAGAAGGGCACGCTGGGTCGCTGGGGCGTCCTCCACGAGATCGCGGGTCCCGTCCTGTTCCTGGCGTCCGACGCCTCCTCGTACGTGACCGGCCACTCGCTGCTGGTGGACGGCGGCTGGATGGCCCAGGACGGGCGCTTCACCCCGCGCGTCTGAGGCGCGTCTGCCGCGACCCCGCCGCGGCAGACGCAGCACGCGGCGCTCTCTACCTACGACGAAACTCGCGGTGTACGTGAATGCTTTCACGTACACCGCGAGTTCCGTTTCGGGGGCTGAGCCGCACGCGATCTACATGCGGCTTCGCTCGCGAAGTCCGGGCGAGCATTCCCGCACTTCGCAAGTACCGTGTCGGGGTGGCGGGCGCTGGAGTCAGTCGCTTCGTGGCCGGCTGGGGTCAGCCGCTCAGGCCGCCGGCCGACGTCAGCCGCTCAAGCCGCCGGCTGGAAGCGCGGCAGTGCGGAGCCGTCCCCCGTGTCGTGGAAGACGACGCGGACCGGCAGGCCGATGCGCAGATCCGCCTCGTCGACCTCGACGATGTTCGTCATGAGGCGCACGCCCTCGTCCAACTCGACGTAGGCCAGCACGTACGGCGGACCGCCGGCGTACGGGCCCAGCGCGCCGCGCCGGACGATCGTGAAGCTGTGGACGGTGCCGGTGCCGGCCGCTTCTTCCCACGTGACGTCGAGGGTGCCGCAGTGCGGGCAGAACTCGCGCGGGTACCAGGTGGGCTGAGCACACGCATCGCAGCGGGTGAAGAGGAGGCGCCCCTCCGTCGTCGCCTTCCAGAAGTCCGCCGTCTCCACGTTCTGCCGGGGCGCCGGGGCCGGCAGGTCCGACCCGATCCGCGCGCGGTCGGTCACATCCGACGCCGAGGCCGCAGCACCCGCCGCTGCACCCGCCGTCCCAGCGCCACCCGCTGCCGTGTTCGCCTTCTCCGTCATCACGCCTCCCGTCCCAGGATCAGGGTCGCGGACCCCATACGGGTCCCCAGTGAACCGCCCGTGCCGTGCGCCAGGGCGATGTCGCAGTCCGGCACCTGCACGGCCGCGTGCGCCTCTCCGCGCAGCTGGCGGACCGCCTCGAGCACCTTCGTCATGCCACCGCGGTTGACGGGGTGGTTGTTGCAGAGCCCGCCGCCGTCCGTGTTGAAGGGCAGCCCGCCGTCGGGGGCGCGCAGCGCACCGGAGGCGACGAATGCGCCGCCCTGGCCCTTCTCGCAGAAGCCCAGGTCCTCGAGCGTCTCGATGACCGTGATGGTGAACGAGTCGTAGATCGAGGCGTAGTCGATGTCCGCGTGGGTGACCCCGGCCTCGGCGAAGGCCTTGGGCCCCGACCAGACCGCACCGGTGTGCGTGAGGTCGATCCGGCCGCCCGCAGCGGTCTTGGGGGCCTCGCCGTGGCCCAGCACGGTGACGGACTGACGCTCGAGGCGCTTCGCGACCGCCGGGCTCACGACGACGACCGCGCCGCCGCCGTCGGTGACGACGCAGCAGTCCAGGCGGTGGAGCGGGTCCGCGATGTACGGGGAGTTCAGCACGTCCTCGACCGTGACCGGCTTCTGGAGGAGCGCGTT
>DYUK01000268.1 GCA_020743695.1 Brevibacterium senegalense
ACGGTCTCCCCCGTCGCCGAGGTCATGGTGGCGTCTGCGGTCACAGCTGCTCCTGCTCCGGTCGTCGCCGCGGCTGCGGCGGGGGTGGTGGTGGCGGGGGTGTCCGCCGTCGGCGCGGCGGATGTCCGCGCCTCCAGGAGGACGCCCGGGTTGAGGATGCCCTGCGGGTCGAGTGCGTCCTTGATCCGCTGGTTGACCTCGAGCACGTCCGGACCCAGGTAGCCCGGCAGCCAGGGCTGCTTGAGGCGACCCACGCCGTGCTCGCCCGTGATCGTGCCGCCCAGCTCGACCGCGAGGTCCATGATGCGGCCGTAGGCGTCGTGCGCCCGCGCACGCTGACCGGCGTCCGTGGGGTCGAAGACGACGAGCGGGTGCGTGTTGCCGTCGCCCGCGTGCGCCATGACGGCGACGAGGACGTCGTACTCCTGCGAGATCGCCTCGATGCCGCTCACCAGGGCGCCCAGGCGGGGCAGCGGGACGCCCACGTCCTCGAGGAGGATCGTGCCCTTCTTCTCGATCGCGGGGATCGCGATGCGACGGGCCTGGATGAAGGCCTCGCCCTCGTCCGGGTCGTCCGTGGAGAAGACCTCGTCAGCGCCGTTCTCCTCGCAGATCGCGGTCACCTGTGCGATCTCGACGCCGGCGTGCTCCGCGGGCTCGTCGGACTGGACGATGATCATCGCGGCGGAGTCGCGGTCGAGCCCCATGCGCGTCTCGTCCTCGACCGCGTTGATCGTGGGACGGTCCATGAACTCGAGCATCGACGGGCGCATCGACTGGGTGATCGCCAGGACGGCCGCGGTCGCGGAGTCGAGCGTGGGGAACGTCGCGACGAGGGTCTGGGGGGTCCGCTGCGCGGGCACCAGGCGGAGCGTGACCTCCGTGATGATGCCCAGGGTGCCCTCGCTGCCCACGAACAGCTTCGTGAGTGACAGGCCGGCGACGTCCTTGAGGCGGGGACCGCCCAGTTCGATGAGCCGGCCGTCCGCCAGGACGACCTTCATGCCCAGTACGTAGTCGGTCGTGACGCCGTACTTGACGCAGCAGAGGCCGCCGGCGTTCGTCGCGATGTTGCCGCCGATCGAGCAGAACGTGAAGGACGCGGGGTCCGGCGGGTACCAGAGGCCGTGCTGCGCGGCGGCGTCCTTGACCTCCGCGTTGAACGCGCCCGGCTGCGTGACGACGGTGCGGGTGACGGGGTCGACGCGGATGTCCCGCATGCGGTCGAGCGAGAGCGAGATGCCGCCGTCGATCGCGGTGGATCCGCCCGACAGGCTGGTACCCGCACCGCGCGGGACGACGGGGGTCCCCGTCGCCGCCGCATAGCGGACGACGGCCTGTACGTCCTGGGCCGAGGTCGCGCGGACGACCGCCGCGGGGACGCCGGCGTCCGGGTCCTCCGCACGATCGCGGCGGTAGGCCTCGGTCTTGACCGGATCGGTGACGAGCGCGCCGTCCGGCAGCTGAGCCGCCAGTTCCGCGAGGGTGGTGGCGACCGGGGTCGCCGGTGCAGCGACGGTGTCTGTCATGGAGTGGGCCTTTCGATGTCGATCGGGCGGCACGGCGATCGCCCGGGGTCGGAGCACCGCGCGGGCGCGCTGTGCCCCGGGTCACGATATGCCTCGAACCTAGCACCTCACGATCATGGATCTGAAACTGTGCTTTCACATAGCGAAATAGGAGGCACCCAGGGCCGCCTCGACTCCTCTGCACGATAGAGGAAAGTCCACGTTGCGAGATCGTAACCGTGATCCTGACCACGAACCGGGAAGAACGTGATAGAAACCTCGGAGTGGCCCGCACCACACACCTGTGACCGCCGGCCGTCCGTCGTCCTCCCCCTGCCCAGAGAGATCCGATCCTCCATGGACAACATCGCACTCGCGGCGCTCCTCGCAGCGTCGCCCATCCTCATCGCCGGCGTGCTGCTGCTCGTCTTCCGCGCGCCCGCCACCGTGGCGATGCCCGCCGCTCTCGTCGTCGCGGCCCTTGTCGGCTTCTTCGGCTGGGGCATCGACTGGGTCACGATCAGCGCCTCCGTCATCCAGGGCATCATCGTCGCCCTGGGACTGCTGTGGATCGTGTTCGGAGCCCTCCTGCTCCTGTCCACCCTCACGAAATCCGGCGCGATCGACTCGATCAAGGCGGGCTTCGTCTCGATCTCGCCCGACCGTCGCATCCAGGTCATCATCATCGCCTGGCTGTTCGGCAGCTTCATCGAGGGCGCGGCCGGATTCGGCGCCCCCGCCGCGGTCGTCGCCCCTCTCCTGCTGGCACTGGGCTTCCCGGCGGTCGCCGCCGTGCTGGCGGGCCTCATCATCCAGTCGACGCCCGTGAGCTTCGGCGCGGTCGGCACGCCCATGCTCACCGGCATCGGGCAGGGACTGCAGTCCGGCGACGCACTCACCTACCCCCAGCCGGTGCTCGACCGCATGGCGGAACTGGGCATCACGGAGCAGACCGCGTTCGTCGCACACACGGCCGCCCAGGTCGCCACGCTCCACGCGATCTGCGGCCTCATGATCCCCCTCATCCTCGTGTGCTTGATGACCCGCTTCTTCGGCGAGCAGCGCAGCTTCCGCGCGGGCCTGGCCGTCGCCCCGTTCGCACTCTTCGCCGCGGTGTCGTTCGTCGTGCCCTACCTGCTGGTCGCGAAGTTCCTGGGCCCGGAGTTCCCGTCGATGCTGGGCGCTCTCATCGGTCTCCTCATCGTCGTGTCCGCCGCACGCGCCGGCTTCCTCCAGCCCAAGGACACCTGGGAGTTCGCCCCGCGCCACCGCTGGCCCTCCCAGTGGATGGGATCCGTCGACCCCAAGGACGAGGAGGTCGTCCTCGAGAAGAAGATGCCGCTGGTCCTCGCGTGGTCGCCGTACCTCATCGTCGTCGTCCTCCTTCTGCTGACCCGCAACATCCCCGCCCTCAAGGAATTCCTCAGCGGGCCCGCAGCGATCTCGTTCGAGAACATCCTGGGCACGGGCATCAGCCAGAAGTCGGACCTCCTCTACTCCCCCGGATTCCTCTTCATCATCGCGGCACTCCTCACCATCCCGCTCCAGCGCATGAAGGGTGCGCAGGTGGCCCGCGCCTGGCGCGTGGCGGGCGGGCAGATCGCCGGTGCGGCCTTCGCCCTCCTGTGCTCGGTGCCGATGGTCCGCGTGTTCATCAACTCGGGCGCGGACTACAACTCGACCGGCATGGATTCGATGCCGATCATCCTCGCGGACGCCGCCGCGAACGCCGCCGGCTCCGCGTGGCCCCTCTTCGCCCCCTTCGCGGGCGCCCTGGGGGCCTTCGTCGCCGGCTCGAACACGGTCTCGAACCTCATGTTCTCGCAGTTCCAGTTCGCCACGGGCGTGAACCTGGGCGTCTCCTCGCCGGAGACGATCGTCGCCGCGCAGGCCGTGGGCGGCGCGGCCGGCAACATGGTCGCGGTCCACAACGTCGTCGCGGCCTCTGCGACGGTGGGTCTGCTGGGTCGCGAGGGCGTCATCCTCCGCAAGACGGTGCTGCCCATGCTCGTCTACAGCCTCATGGCCGGCTCCCTCGCCTTCCTCATGGTCTACGGCGCGGGGCTCAACATGGGCACGATCATCTTCTGCCTGCTGGTCCTGGGTCTGCTCGCGACGTTCTTCGCGCTGCGCACCCGCCCGGACTCGCCCAACCCGGTGCTGCTCCCCGCGGACCCGCAGGACGAGGCCACCGCGGACGAGGCCGTGACCCGATGAGCCGCACGACCCCAGCCCCCACGCTGCCCCGGTCGCCATGAGCGCAGCGAGTGAGAACTCGCAGCCCTCGCGCCCATCGGTCGTCCAGTCCGTCGACCGGACGATCGATGTGCTCGAGGCGCTGGCGGAGGTGGGCGGGATCGCGCGGTCGAAGGAGATCGCCCACGCGGCAGATCTCCCGGTCCCCACGGTCCACCGTCTGCTCGCGACGCTGAATGTGCGCGGCTACGTCCTGCAGCTGCCGGATCGGCGGTACGCCCTGGGCGCCCGCCTCGTGCGACTGGGCGACGTCGCCGCGCAGCAGGCGGGGGCGCAGGTCCAGCCCGCGCTCGACCGGCTCGTCGAGCAGCTCCAGGAGACAGTCAACCTCGCGTTCCTCACCCAGGACTCGATGACCTACGTGGCGCAGGCATCGTCGCACCGGTCGATGCGGATGTTCACGGAGGTGGGCCGTCGCGTCGCGCTCCACACCTCGGGTGTGGGCAAGGCCGTCCTCACGACGATGCCGGAGGCCCGGGTCCGCGATGCCCTGGGCGGTCTGGGTGCACGGACTGCCGCGGCCGTCCTCCACGAGGTCGAGCTGAGCCGCAGGCGCGGGTACGCGATCGATGACGAGGAGCAGGAGGTGGGCGTCCGCTGCCTGGCGGTCGCCGTGCCCGGCGGTCCCGCGCCGGCGGGACTGTCCGTGTCCGGTCCCAGCTCGCGGCTGGAGCCCAGCGTCTACGCCGAGGTCGCGATGCGACTGCACGCGACTGCGGACGAGCTGGCCGCAGGCTGGGCGATGAGCGCCGGACGCTGACCCGCAGACCCGCGTGCTGCCGTCGAACCGCCGGACAGACAGCGAGGCGCCCCGCCACCCGTGAGGGTGGCGGGGCGCCTCGCTGTGTCGCCTCACACGATCAGAGGACGACGACCTGCGGGACGATCATGGGCTTGCGCCGCAGCTTCGAGGAGATCCAGCGGCCGATCGTGCGGCGGATGATCTGCTGGAGCTGGTGGCGGTCCTTCGTCCCGTTCCTCAGCGCCTCAAGCACGGCGGCCTCGACCTTGGGGGCGATGGTCTTGAAGGTGTCCGCGTCCTCGGCCACACCACGGGTGTGGATCTCCGGCCCTGCGATGACCTCGCGACGTGACCCATCGACCGCCATGAAGATCGAGACGAAGCCCTCGCCGGCCAGCGTGAGGCGGTCCTTGAGGTCCGCCTCCGTGATCCCGCCCACGGACGAGCCGTCGACGAAGAGGTCCTTCATGGGGTGGGCGCCCACGACTCGGGGCACACCGTCGACCAGGTCGACGACGTAGCCGTTCTCCGCCAGCACGATCCGGTCCTCCGGCACCCCGGTCTGGCGCGCCAGCTCACCGTTGGCCAGCAGGTGGCGCCATTCGCCGTGGACCGGCATGACGCCGCGCGGCTGGACGATGTTGTACGTGTACAGCAGCTCGGCCGCTGAGGCGTGGCCGGACACGTGGATCTTCGCGGATCCCTTGTGGACGACCTTCGCACCCAGCTTCATGAGCCCGTTGATGACGCGGAAGACCGCGT
This sequence comes from Brevibacterium senegalense, assembly GCA_020743695.1. Classification (GTDB taxonomy): domain Bacteria; phylum Actinomycetota; class Actinomycetes; order Actinomycetales; family Brevibacteriaceae; genus Brevibacterium; species Brevibacterium senegalense_A. Next base: position 5,269 of record DYUK01000268.1, read on the forward strand.
TCTCGTTCCCCGGCACCAGCGAGGAGGCGAGGATAACCATGTCGCCCTCCCCCACCTCGACGGGGTGGGTCCGGTTCGCCAT
>DYUK01000269.1 GCA_020743695.1 Brevibacterium senegalense
CGGGGGAAGAAGACGTCTGAGGGGCGACCGGTCTCCTGGCTGGGGATCAGCGACCCCAGGCCCCGCCCCAGTCCGCGACGCTTCTCAGCCATTCCTGATTCCTCTCAGTGAGATCTCCTCGGCCGCCTCGCGATAGGACAGGGCGCCGGAGGAGTTGGGTTCGTAGGTGACGACGGTCTTGCCGTAGCTGGGTGCCTCGGAGATGCGGACCGAACGGGGGATGACGGTCTCCAGGACCTGATCCTGGAAGTGTGTGCGGACCTCCTCCGCCACCTGCGCGCTCAGGCGGGTGCGTCCGTCGTACATCGTCAGCAGGACGGTGGAGATCCACAGTTCCTGGTTGAGGTGCTGCTGGATCATCTGGATGCTCTTGAGCAGCTGGCTCACACCCTCAAGCGCGTAGTACTCGCACTGGATGGGGATGAACACCTCACGCGCAGCCACGAACGCATTGACCGTCAGCAGGCCCAGGCTGGGCGGACAGTCGATGAGCACGTAATCGATGCGCCGGCCGGAGTCCTCGCGCTCCTCGAGGAACGCGGACAGCGCGCGGTGCAGGCGCATCTCGCGTGCGACCTTCGAGACGAGCTCGATCTCCGCCCCTGCGAGGTCGATGGTCGCGGGGACGCAGTGGAGGTTCTCGAACTCCGGCGACTGCTGCACGACCTCCGAGATCGAGTAATCGTTGATGAGGACCTCGTAGATCCCATCGACGCCCACGGAGTGGTCGATGCCCAGGGCGGTGCTGGCGTTGCCCTGCGGATCGATGTCGACGACGAGGACCTCCAGCCCGTGCGTCGCGAGCGCGGCGGCGATGTTGACCGTCGTCGTCGTCTTCCCCACGCCGCCCTTCTGGTTCGCGACCGTGAGGATCCGCGTCTGCTGGGGCGGGGGAAAGGAAGTCGATGCTAGTCGCTCGGCACGTCGATGATCCCGCGCGATCTGAGCGCCGAGCGGAGTCGACTCGTCCATAAGGGGCATGTGGAACACTCCGCATTCGCTGAAGCTGGGTACCGGGACAGTCTACGTCCCCGCGGGGACTCAGCCCCGGAGCCCCGCCCGCGGGCGCTCCCGATCCCTGCGTTCCCCGCCTGCGCAGGTCCGCTTACCGGTCAGGAGCGGCGCAGTTCCACCACCGTCGTGGGGGTGGGCAGCTCGTCCGCACCCAGGGAATGCACCGTGGGGCCCTGCAGTCGCCTCTTGCGGATGAGGCGCGCCGCCTTGTCCAGCTCCGCCTGGACGGACGCGCCCTTGATCGCGAGGATCCGGCCCTCCGGTCCCAGGATGGGCACCGACCACTCGATGAGAGTCGTCATCGCCTTGACCGCACGGGCGGTCACGACCGTGAACATCTCTTCGTCCACCAGGTCCTCGACACGAGCACGGACGATCCGGACGTTCTCAAGCCCCAGATCCTCGACCACCATGCGCAGCCATTCGACGCGGCGTTCCATGCTCTCGATGAGTACGAAGGAGACATCCGGCCGTGCCAGTGCCCACGGGATCCCGGGCAGTCCCGCACCGGAGCCGATGTCGCCCACCACGTCACCCGCCTCCAGCAGAGAGGCGGCCACGCCGCAGTTGAGGATGTGGCGGGTCCACAGACGCGGCAGCTCTCGCGGACCGATGAGCCCCCACTCCACCCCGGTGGTCGCGAGGTGCTCCGCATACCGCTCCGCCGCATCCAGGCGGTCGCCGAACAGCGTGGCCGCGAACTCCGGACGCTCCTCGACCTGATCGTCGATCATCGCGTCGGTCCTGTCCTCGCCCGGGATCCCCGTCTGGTTCTCGTCCGGCCGGCCCTGACCGCCCTCGTCCGGTGTGCTCACGCCGGGTGCACGACCACGTGGCGACGGTCGCCCTCGCCCTCGGACTCCGACCGCATGCCGGCCTGGGCGACGACGTCGTGGACGACCTTGCGCTCGAAGCTGTTCATGGCGCGCAGCGAGACCGGCTCGCCGCTGTCCCGGACCTCGTCGACCGCCTTCTGCGCGACCTCGCGCAGGTCGTCCTTCCGACGATCCCGGAAGCCGTCGATGTCGAGCATGAGCCACGACCGCTGGCCGGTCTGCGTCTGCACGGTAAGCCGCGTGAGCTCCTGCAGCGCGGACAGCACCTGGCCGTCCCGCCCCACGAGGGGACCCAACTCGTCGCCGCCGTCCTCGTTCACGATCGCGACCTGAGCGCGACCGTCGGCCACGTCGATGTCGATGTCCCCGTCGAGGTCGACGATGTCGAGGAGCTCCTCGAGGTAATCGGCGGCGATGTCGCCCTCCTCCTCGAGGATCTGCGTGCGGGTGCGACGGTCGCCGTCGGACTGCGCACCGTCCGCGGGCGCATCCGTGCTCGCGTCGACCGGCTGATCCGTGTCCTCCACGGGTGACCGGTCCGTCGTCGTCTCCGTCGACTCACTCATCGTCGTTCCTCCCTGTCCTGCGGGTGGGCTGCGGCGCACACCGCGGCCGTCACTTCTTCCGCTTCTTCTGCTTCTGGCGCTTCGCACTCATCGGCTGCTGCCGCTGACCGCCCTGCTTCTTCGCATCGGCGTCCTCGGCCTTCTCCTCGAGTTCGATCGGCTTGGCGCCCGGCAGCGGAGACTTCCCCTTGCGCGCACGGCGCTCCATGAGGTCGCGCTCGGCCTGCGAACCGGGGGTGGGCATGCTGCGGATGACGATCATCTGCTGGACCATGGTCCACGTGTTGGAGACGAGCCAGTAGATGAGGACACCCAGCGGGAAGTAGATGCCGCCGATGCCGAACACGACCGGCATGAGGTACAGCATCATCTTCTGCTGCTGCATGAACGGGTTGTCCAGAGCGGCCTCGGACATGTTCTTCGTCATCATCTGGCGCTGCGTCCAGAACTGCGTGCCCGCCATGATGACGATGAGGATCGCGGTGAGGATCTTGGTCGTGATGTCGCCGGTGAGGAACGTCGACGACAGCGGGATCCCGAAGACGGTGGCGCTGTCCATCTGGGTGGCCAGCTCGACCGTCATGCCGCCCACGGGGGTGATCTCGCCCGAGGCCATCCGCGGCACGTTGTTGATGACGCGGAAGAGGCTCAGGAAGATCGGCATCTGGATGAGCAGCGGCAGGCACGACGCGAACGGGCTGGTGCCGTGCTTCTTGAAGAGGGCCTGCTGCTCCTCGACCATCGCCTGGCGCGAGAACTGATCCTTCTTGCCCTTGTACTTCGCCTGGAGCTTCTGCAGCTCCGGCTGGATCATCTGCATCTTGCGCTGCGACTTGATCTGACGCACGAAGAGGGGCACGAGCGCACCGCGGACCACCAGCGTGAGGCCTGCGATCGACAGCACCCACGTGAGGCCGTACGCGGGGTCCATACCCACCGCAGTCAGCAGCTCGTGGAACAGTGCGAGGATCCACGCGACCACCCACTGCAGGGGGTACAGCAGCGTATCGAAGAAGCCCATTCACTCTCCTCGGCCCGGCGCGGTCGTCCGCGGCCCCGGCCCTTGTCAGTCTTTACCGCTCTTACATTCTGCCATTGTCTTCAGTGCCCTCCGGTCCCCAGATGCGCGCGCTGCGCCGCTGGAGCACGGAGCCCTCCACATGGTCGACCCCGCCGCGCGAGAAGGGGTTGCAGCGCAGCACCCGCCACGCCGCCATGAGACCGCCGCGCACCGCTCCCTCGACCTCGAACGCATCGAGAGCGTACTTGGAGCAGCTGGGATAGTACCGACAGACATCCCCGTACAGGGGGGAGATGATCCGCCGGTAGAGGCGCATGAACCAGACGAAGGGCATGCGCGGCGCGATCCGCAGGACATATGCCACGCGCGACGCACCGTCTGCGGGTGGCGCCGGCAGTGAGGACTCCGTGTCCTCACCCGCGCGCACGGTCCCCGCCCGTCCGGATGTCCCCGGTCTCCCGCTCGCGCTTCGCACGCAGCCGCTTGGTCGCCTGCGCCAGCGCGCGGTCCAGGGATCGTTCGAGTGCCGGGTAGTCCGCGTCCGCCGCGGCCGGCAGCGCTCGGATGACGAGGAGGTCGCCCTCACCCAATCCGGTGAGCCGCTGTGCCGCCCACGCGCGGGCCCGCCGCTTCACCCGGTTGCGGGTGACGGCGTTGCCCACGGCCTTGGAGACGACGAATCCCACGCGCGGGGCGTGGGATTCGCGGGTGTGCGCCAGGTGCGCAAGGACATGTCCGCTGGCCCCCTTCACGCCGCCGCGGAACGCGGTGCGGAAGTCGACCGAGGTGCGGAGCCTGTTCTCACGCGGCAGCACGGGAGGTCGTCACTGCCCGGAGGATCAGGCCGTGAGGGCGCGGCGCCCCTTGCGGCGACGGCCGGCGAGGATCGCGCGGCCCGCGCGGGTGCTCATGCGCTGGCGGAAGCCGTGCGTCTTGGCGCGCTTGCGGGTGTTGGGCTGGAAAGTATGCTTGCTCACTTCTTGCTCCATCGATCGTGGTCAGCGGTGGGTACCACCGACTGCGGTTCCAGTTGCGGCGGGGCAGGCCGAACCACCGAGCTCATCGCTTCCGCGCACTGATGGAGTCGTCCGATCGCCACTCCTGCGTCGAGGGGAACACGGGGAAGTGCACACAGAACCGGCACGTACCGGGGCATGGACCCGCAACACAGGACACTCCATCGTAGGGGCGACCCCGAACACCGGTCAAACCGCCGTCGCGCACCTCACGCGGTCGACGCGGGCGCGAACAGCAGGCGAACGACGGGTGTCCCCCACCTGACGCCCACTACTCACAGACTTGTGCACAGCAGCGGTGAACAAGACGGTCCACAAACGACACGGATGTGATTTCCACACAGTTCTCCACCGATGTGGATGATTCCGCTTCTCACGTGGTTCTCATGCACATTCTGTGGAAAACTGTGTGGACGTCATGCGGGCCCCGATCCACAGGTGTGGGCGGACGCCGTTGGGGAATGACACGACAGGCGGTTGCCAGGAGGACGAGGATGGATTCGACGCAGCACGATCCGGAGCAGATCTGGACCTCGGTCCTCACGAACCTGCTGAATGATCCGACCATCCTCAACCAGCACAAGGGCTTCCTGGCCGGCGCGATGCCCAAGGGCATGATCGGCGACTCCATCTACGTCCTCGCCGCCCCCTCCGAACTGCACCGCCGGCACCTCGAGACGGACCTGCGCGAGCCCATCACCCGGGAGATCGGCGCGCTCGTGGGCCACGAGGTCACGCTCGCGATCGCCGTGGGCGCAGGCCTCACCGATCCCCCCGCAGAGGCCCCCACCCCGCAGCCGCCCGTCGCACCTGCGCCTCCCACAGTCGACGAAACCCCCGCCGCCGAGGCCCCGGTCGGCTCCCCGCACCCGGCGACCGGCAGCCCCGCGGCTCCCGCGGCCGTGGGCTCCGCTCAGCCGGCCACGCCTCACCCCGACACCTCCGCTCCGGCGGCCTCCGCACCCGGCGCGTCGGCGCCGGCAGCGTCCGCACCGCCGGCCGCGCCCGCGCACGACCTGCTGGCCTCCGAGCCGGAACTGGGGCACGGAAGCGCACCCCAGCGGTGGGCGGCCTCGCCGCAGTCGGCGACGACGACCTCGGCGACGTTCTCCCACACCGGCACCCCGGCGCCCCACGGACCGGACGGGGAGAGCTCGACGAGCCTGCTCAACCCCAAGTACACCTTCGACGCCTTCGTCGTGGGCGCCTCCAACCGCTTCGCCCACGCCGCGGCATTCGCCGTCGCGGAATCGCCGGCGAAGGCGTACAACCCGCTCTTCATCTACGGGGACTCGGGGCTGGGGAAGACGCACCTCCTCCACGCGATCGGCCACTACTCGCAGCAGCTGTACCCGGAGATCCGGGTCCGGTACGTGTCCAGCGAGGAGTTCGTCAACGACTTCATCAACACGGTCGGCTCGCAGACGACGTCGAACACGCTGCGGCCCGCGTTCCAGCGCCGCTACCGCGAGGTCGACATCCTCATGATCGACGACATCCAGTTCCTGCAGGGCAAGGACGCGACGATCGAGGAGTTCTTCCACACCTTCAACGCCCTGCACAACGAGGACAAGCAGGTCGTCATCACCGCCGACCACCCGCCGAAGATGCTCAAGGGCTTCGAGGAGCGGCTGCGATCGCGGTTCGAGTGGGGCCTGCTGACGGACGTCCAGCCGCCGGATCTGGAGACCCGGTTCGCGATTCTGCGGAACAAGGCGTTCACGGACCGGTTGGACGTGCCCTCGGAGGTGCTCGAGTACATCGCCAGCCGCGTGTCCTCGAACATCCGCGAACTGGAGGGCGCGCTCATCCGCGTCACCGCCTTCGCGAACCTGAACGACCAGGTCATCGACGTGGGCCTGGCGGAGACGGTCCTCAAGGACTTCATCACCCAGGACGACACTCCGGAAATCACGGCCGCGGACATCATGGGGCAGACCGCCGCCTACTTCTCCCTCTCGATCGAGGACCTGCAGAGCGGGAGCCGCTCGCGCACCCTCACGACCGCCCGGCAGATCGCAATGTACCTGTGCCGCGAACTCACGGATCTGTCGCTGCCCAAGATCGGCCAGGAGTTCGGCGGCCGCGACCACACGACCGTCATGCACGCGAACAAGAAGATCAAGACGCAGATGGCGGAGCGGCGCGCGCTCTACACCCAGGTCACGGAACTCACGAATCGCATCAAACAGCAGCATCGACTCTGAAACGATGAATACACAGTTGTGGACAACTCTGTGGGAATCGCCGGTCGCCCCGTGGACCGCGTTCGGGACGGCGCCGCGTTCGCTTGGTGACGCTTGTGGGTCACATCGATGTCATTACACATCCGTGCACCGGTGACCCCACTGCCGTGCACAGTGCATCCACGAGCAGTGAGAGGGCGTCTGCCGCGGCTGCATGCGGTTCGTGGCGGTCCGTCCACAGGATCCACAGTGCCTACTACTGAGAACTCTATTCATCCATGGCGATTCATCTGCTCGACCGCGCACGGCACGGTGCCTCGAAACATGTCATACGAATTCCGTACGACTGACCATCCGAGGCGATGTGCGGATCTGCACACCGCTCCCGGGTCGATTCGAACATCGCTGGGCACGCCGGAGTGCTGTTGTCAACGAACCACGCCGGTCGACGCTCGCGTTCGGTGCGCGGTGTCCGGACCGTGGGGTAGAGTGCATTCCTGCCCGGCCGCCTGCTCGCGGGTGTCAGCGACAGGCTTCCGCCCACCAGAGGTCCCCGTGCGAACCGCAGGAGTGTCGTGAACGCAGCAGAGCAAGTGAAGTTCCGAGTCGAGCGCGACGTGCTCGCAGAAGCTGTCACCTGGACGACGAAGGCGCTGCCCCAGCGACCCGCGACACCCGTCCTCACCGGTGTGCTCATCACGGCGGAGGCGGACGGCACGGTCCGGCTGGCGGTCTTCGACTACGAGATCTCCTCGCGCACGGAGTTCAGCGCGGAGGTCGAGGCACCGGGCACGTTCCTGGTCTCCGGCCGTCTGCTGGCGGACATCGCGAAGGCGCTGCCCAACCGGCAGGTCACCCTCGAGCTCAACGGCGGGAAGGTCGATCTGACCTGCGGGTCCTCACGCTTCTCGCTCATGACGATGCCGGTCGACGAGTACCCGGCGCTGCCGCAGATCCCGGAGGCCACGGGCACCGTCACGGCCGCGGAGTTCCAGCACGCCGTCTCGCAGGTCTCGATCGCGACGTCCAAGGACGACACCGTCCCGATCCTCACGAGCGTCCGCGTCGAGATCGAGGGCGACCGCGTCGCACTCCTGGCGACGGACCGCTACCGCCTGGCCGTCCGCGAATTCACGTGGTCGCCGGCTACCCCGGACATCACCCGCAGCGCCCTGATCCGCGGCAAGACGCTCTCCGACGCCGCGAAGTCGATGGGCGGGGACGTGCAGATCGCACTGTCGGAGTCCGGCGGCAAGGAGATGCTGGCGTTCGCCGCGAACGGCCGTGAGACCACGTCGCTGCTGGTCGAGGGCGACTACCCCAAGGTGCGCTCGCTGTTCCCCAAGGAGGCGCCCATCACCGCGGTCGTGGAGACGGCCGCGCTGCGTGAGGCCGTCCGCCGCGTCGCCCTCGTCGCAGAGCGCAACACCCCCATCCGCTTCGAGTTCGCAGACGGTGCGGTCACGCTGCGGGCGGGCGCCGGCGATGACGCGCAAGCCTCGGAGTCCCTGCCGGCGGCGATCAACGGCGGTGACATCACGACGGGCTTCAACCCGCTCTTCATCTCCGAGGGCATCGCGCAGATCGACCACCCCCACGTCCGCTTCTCGATGACGGAGCCCAAGAAGTCCGTCGTCATCACCGGCCAGAAGGAGCTGGACGGCGAGCACGACGACTCGTACCGCTACCTGCTCATGCCGATCATCCGCTTCTGACTCCCCGGACGGAGGTGGGACCTGCGTGTGGGTGAGCAGACTCGCACTGCGTGACTTCCGGTCGTACGAGTCGTTCGACCTGGATCTGGAGCGCGGGGTCACGACGTTCGTCGCCCCCAACGGCTGGGGCAAGACGAATCTGGTCGAGGCGATCGGCTACCTGTCGCGTCTGCGCTCCCACCGCGTCCCGCAGGATCTGCCGCTGGTCCGCGCCGGCCGCGAGCAGGCGATTGTCTCCGCCCGCGTCCACCGCGGGGAGCGGCACGTGACGGCGGAGGTCACGATCAAGGCGAAGGGCGCCAACCGCGCCCGGATCAACCGCACCGGCGTGCGCGTCCGCGAGGTGCTGGGCCTGGTCCCCTGCGTCGTCTTCGCCCCGGAGGACCTGGGGCTCGTCAAGGGCGACCCCGGCGAGCGGCGCGACTGGCTCGACTCGCTGCTGGTCGCCCGCAACCCGCGGTTCGCGGGCGTGCTGGCGGACACGGACAAGGCGCTGCGGCAGCGCAATGCGCTGCTCAAGAGCCTCAAGGCCCACCCGGACAGCGGTCTGGAGGGCACCCTCGACATCTGGGACCGGGCCTTCGCCGAGGCCGCGGCCGCCCTGGTCGTGGGTCGTCGCCGCCTGCTCACGGACCTGGCCCCGCACATCGACGAGCATTTCTCCGGTCTGGCCGCGGACGCGCAGGAGGTCCGCCGGGAGGCAGCCGCCCGCTACAGCTCGCGCATCGACTACTCCGCGATCGATCCCGCGGACGACGATGCGGTCGCCCGCACCGTCGACGTCATCGTCGAGGCGGTCCTCTCGCGGCGGGCGAAGGAGATCGACCGGGGCCTCACACTCGTGGGTCCGCAGCGCGACGACGTCGAACTGCTCATCGGACAGACACCTGCGAAGGGGTACGCCTCGCACGGGGAGAGCTGGTCGCTGGCGCTGGCGCTGCAGCTGGCCGGCTGGAACCTGCTGCGCGCGGACTCGGGCCACCCGGACGACCAGCCGATCCTCGTCCTGGACGATGTGTTCGCAGAGCTCGACTCCGGACGGCGGCGGCGCCTGGCGCACATCGTGGCGCAGGCAGAGCAGGTGCTCATCACCGCGGCGGTGGGGTCGGAGATCCCGCAGGAACTGGTGGGGCACACAGTGGACCTGACGGAAGTCTCCCCAGCGGCATGAGTGCGGAGCAGGGGACGGCAGGCGGCCTCGGCGCCGAAGACCGGACGCGGGCACCGCTGTCCGGAGCAGCGCTGGAGGCACTGGACCGGGCGCGGCGGATGGCGGACATCGAGGCACGGCCGGGCTCCGGCCGGTGGCGCGGTGGTGGGGACGGGCGGCGCGACGCGGCGGACCGGGATCCGCACGGTCGTCCCGGACAGGTCGCCTACACCGGGTCCGGGACGGATCCCCGTGATCCGCGGTCCGTGGGCGGGCTCTTCGCGAAGCTGGCGCACCGGCGCGGATGGGAGTCCAGTCTGGACGTCGCGCAGGTGACCAGTCGCTGGCCGGAACTGGTGGGACCGGACGTGGCCGCGCACTGCGTCGTCGAGCGGTTCGAACCGCCCACGCTGGTCGTGCGCACCTCGTCGACGACGTGGGCGACGCAGCTGCGGATCCTCAAGGACGGGCTGCTGGACAAGATCGAGCGGCAGATGGGCCGGCGCGTGGTCGAGGACATCGAGATCCACGGTCCCGTCCAGCGTTCCTTCACCCGGGGCAGGAAGAGTGTGCGGGGACGAGGACCCAGGGACACGTGGGGGTGACGGGATGGATGTGCGTGCGAGCTCCGGGCTGAGCGGCGTGGGCGCGGGCCTGCTGGAGCGGCTGGAGGGGAACGAGCTGTGGGCGCTGGGTGCCGCGGCCGTGCTCATCGCCGGTCTCCTCGTCGTGCCGCGGGGAGTCTGGCGGGTGACCGGCGTGTGGGTCACGATGATCCACGAGCTGGGCCACGCTCTGGCCGGTGCCGTGCGCGGCAGGACGGGGATGCGGATCCGTGTGAACGCGGACCACTCGGGCCTCACGACCTCGACGGGACGGGCGGACTCCGTCGCGTGGACGAGCTTCTGGGGCTACCCCGCACCACCGCTGGCCGGCGCCCTCATGGTGGGAGCGGGCGTCGCCGCGTGGACGACCGGGTCGTCGGCGTGGACGACCGCCGCCGTGGTCGTGGTGCTGGTCGGATCGGTGCTGGCCCTCCTCTTCATGCGCGGTGCCATCGCCGTGGGATCGACGCTCGCGGGCATCGCCGGGGCCGCCGCCCTGCTGCTGTGGGCGCCGGAGCCCGTCACGATCCTCGTCCTGCTGGTCGCGGGCCTCTTCGAGTGGGCCGGCGGCATCCGGGCGATCGCGAATCTGTCCGGCCTGCACCTCAAGCGGCGGGCCCGCGACTCCGACGCCGCGGTGCTGGGCCGGCTCACCCCGCTGCCCGCGGTCCTCTGGATCGGCG
>DYUK01000270.1 GCA_020743695.1 Brevibacterium senegalense
AGGAGGAGGCGTGCTCGACGCTCGAGGGCGACGACTACCAGCTGTCCTGCTCCGTCGAGGAGGAGGAGACCGGCGACCACGAGGCGGGCCAGGTGTTCGAGCAGAACGCCTCCGCGGGCACGAACGTGGAGCAGGGTGCGACGGTCACGATCACGGTCGCGACCGAGCCGCCGTCGCAGGCTCCCACGTTCCCCAGCCCCGGCTTCACCGTCGATCCCCCGGAGATCCCGGGCGACGACAACGGCAATGGGAACAACGGGAACGGGAATGGCAACGGGAACAACGGCGACAACCGCGGCTTCGGCGGCAGCGTATTCAGCGAGTGGACCCGGCTGCTCCTCGACCGCCTGAGCTGAGGATCGGCCTGGGCTGAGCTGAGGGTCGGCCTGGGCTGAGCTGACGGGCCGACCCGACCCCACTCCGCCCCGACCCCGCCTCTCCATGACGCACAAAACTCGCGCAGTACAACAAAGCTTTGTTGTACTTCGCGAGTTTCGTTCTGCCCGGGGACGCGGCCGGCGGGCTCAGCCCACCAGGGAGGCGCTCGTCCCCAACCGCGCGTACCCGCCTCGGTAGAAGACGAGCGGTTCGGCGTCCTCGCGCGCCTGCATCGCGCGCACCTCGCCGACGACGATCGTGTGGTCGCCGCCGTCGTGCTCCGCGTGCAGCGTGCACTCGATCCAGGCGAGCGCCGCGTCGAGGATCGGGTGCCCCCGCTCCGACGGGCGGTGCTCGACCCCTGCGAACTTGTCCGTCCCCGACCGCGCGAAGACCTGGGACAGCTCCTGCTGCTCCGTCCCCAGGACGTTCAAGCAGAAGCTCCCCGCCTCGCGGATCTTCGGCCAGCTCGTGGAGGTCACCGACGGATTGAACGTGACGAGCGGAGGCTCCAGGGACAGCGAGGTGAAGGACTGGCACGTGAATCCCGCTGGTCCCGTATCCGTCCCGGCTGTCACGATCGTGACGCCGGAGCAGAAGCTGCCCATGATCTGCCGCATCCGCTGCGGTGAGACGTCCTGAGTGTTCATCAACAATCTTCCCTTTCCGGTATCGCTGAGCCGCGGGTCGCTCACACCCGCGCCGCCGGAGACCTCACCCGTGCGCGAGCGGTGCATACGCCACGACCCGCAGACCGGTCGGTGACTCGAGCAGGCACCGGGTCTCATGCGGGCCGGTGTGCGGCTCGCCGACTGTCCAGCCGGTTGCCGCAGCCGCGTCCGCGACTGCCGCGAGGTCTGTCGTCTTCGCCAGGAGCGACCACGCAGGTCCGGACTCGTCCGAGAGCGCGAGCACTCCGAACATCGCCCAGCCGGTTCCATCGCTGAACGCGGGCTCTCCCATCACCGCGGTGACGTCGCGGAACGTCGCCGCCCAGTCCGCGTTCGCATGCATGACGACGGTCTTCTCGATGAGATGGGAGAAGCCCGGCGTCGAGCCGGAGCTCGTGTCAGACACGTCCCAGCTCCGCGTTGTACTTCTCCGTCATCTGCGCCACCGCATTGAGGTGCTCGTCCGTCTTCGACTGGCGGACGGAGCGTGCACGCTCGGAGGCCTCGATCATCGGCTGCGCCTGGCCCTGGAAGTGCGGCATGACGTCCTGCGCGAAGATCTCGTAGGAGCGCCGGGTCGCCTCCGGGTTCGCCCAGTCGTGGCCCTGCAGCAGCAGGGTGCCGAATCCGCCGGACTGGTCGACCAGCTTCTGGACCTGGACACGTGCCTCCGCTGCGGTGCCGATGACGCCCACGCCGGAGGTGTTGATGAAGTCGATCATCTCCGTGAGGTTGTCCCCCCGCACGTCCATCTGCGGGAAGGCCGCGATCTTCTGGAAGTAGTTGAACCAGAACTCGATCCCGTGCTCCACGTCCCGGTAAGCCTGCTCCTTCGTCTCCGCGATGTGGAACGGACCCACGAGGCGCCAGTTGCGCCGGTCCACCTGCTCCGCGCGGCCCGCCTGCTCCGCGAACTCGTTCAGGATCCCCCAGTGGTGCTCCAGCGCGCTGAACCCCTCCGGGTTCATCGTGGCCGCGATGGACATGAGCCCCACGCCCAGCTTGCCGGCCATGCGCGCACCGGTGGGAGATGCGACTGCGGCGACGGTGACGTCGAAGAGCGGGTCGGAGTAGGGCGCCATCTGGATGCGCGCGTCGACCAGCTCGTGCGTCCTGGTCTTGGCGGACACCGTCTCGCCGCGCAACAGGCGCATGATGATGTCCGCGTTCTCCGCGAGCAGCTCGCGCGTGTCGACCTGGGTCAGTCCCAGCATGGCGGCATCGGTGGGCAGCGACCCGGGACCCATGCCCAGCATCGAGCGGCCCCGCGTGAGGTGGTCGAGCATGATCATCCGATCCGCGACCCACAGCGGGTTGTGATAGCTGACGGACGTGACGCCGGTGCCCAGCTTGATCCGCTGGGTGCGCTCCGCCGCCGCGGCGATCATGATCTCCGGTGACGCGTAGATCTCCGAGCCCGCCGAGTGGTGCTCTCCGAACCACGCCTCGTCGTAGCCCAGGCGGTCCAGGTGCTCGACCAGTTCGAGTCCCCGCTGCAGCAGCAGCGTGGGGTTCTGACCGGGAGCGTGGAGCGGTGCGAGGAAGGTGCCGAACTTCAGCCGACTCATGATGAGCCCACCTTTCTGGTGATCGTCGTCGTTGACACTCACCAGGCTAGGAACGACACCCGGGGACGGACAGTCCTCGAAGGTGGACAGTGGCTCAGAGGCGACTGCGCACCGCGACCGCCAGCATCGCGCGGTTCGTGAGCCCGGTGGCCTCGAAGATCCGGCTGATGTACTTCTTCACCGTCATCTCCGTCACCGTGAGGCGGGAAGCGATCTCCGCGTTCGTGAGGCCCTGCCCCACGAGCGCCGCGACCTCCCGCAGGCGAGGACTCAGGTCCCGGTCCAGGTCCACCGTGACGGTGTCCTCCTGGATGACCCGGCCTCGGGCGAGGGCCCGCAGATGGCGCGCGAGCGTCCGCATCGCGAGGATGTCCGGCGGGGTCCAGCGCCTCTCCCGGTCGAACAGCCCCAGGATCGCGTCGCCGTCCGCGAAGCGGAGGTGGAGTGCCGCGGCGCTGCCCAGTCCGTGCGGCACGAGCTGGCCGGACACGTACTCCTTCTGCGCGTCCGGGACGCGGGGGATCTCCGCGAGGGCGACGAATCCGCGATTCAGCAGCGCGGTCTGCGCGGTGGGCAGGGCGAAGACGTCCTTCGCGTACCAGTGCTCGCGATAGTTGCGCATGAGGGGCTCCCCGATGCCCTCGAGGGTGGGCGCGGGGTCCAGGAACATCTCCTCGAATCGGGGACCGAAGAAGAAGGTCGACCCGCGCACGCCGTAGACCCGTGCGAGGGACTCGACGAGCGTCTCCCGGTACACGGTCCCCGGCTGCGCGTCGTGCGCGGCCTCGAGGACGGTGAAGATCTGACGGAGGTGGTCGTGCGTGAGGACATCGTGCCACGACGAGAGATCGGCCGGGCTGCCGGTCGATCTCTCGTCGTGATCATGCGCCGGACTCGCGATCTCCATCGATCTCCCTCCGCTGGGTGCCATGACAGTGCCACAGGGGTCGGGAGACCGTCAATGCTCCCTGTCAGGTGCGCCAGTCAGGACGGGCGGTGGTTCAGAATCACCTTGTCGTACAGAAGGTCGACATAGGGGTTCGGGTCGAACTGCGCTTCATCGAACCACTCATCCATGTCTGTGAGTGTCCCACCGTCTTCGTACCCCATCTCCGACACTGCCGTTTCCCACTCGTCAACGATTCCAGCCATACGCTCCTCGACGTCGCCGCCGAGCATGCCCGAATCTGCAGCACCGATCATGGATGTGCGTCGGTTCTCGTCGATCAGGTCGAGCACAGGGTCTTCGAACGTCTCTATCTCACCGCCGTTCTCCTTCGCGGATTTCACGGCCGCGAGGTTGTCCGCTGGGACCCTCGATATGGTCAGATAGTGCGACTCCTGCCAGGCGTCGAAGATGATCTGCTGGTACGGCAACGGCATCGTCGCAACGTTCGACCCGGCAAGCATTGACCCGAACACCCGTGGAAGCGCCTGCCCCCCGGTGTACTGCATGTGCGGTGCCGTCTCGAAGTATCCGGATTCGACCGCAGCACTCATGACGATCATCGTGCAGTCGATCGTCTTCCGTTGCAGTGCCTCGTACGTCTCCAGGTAGTCCAGAGAAACCGGAGTTCCACCCATCGAACTGACCAGATCGGAATGCACCGTGCTCCCGATACGCACTTGACGACCACTCCAGTCATCGAGCGAAGCTCCCGATTGACCACATAGCGAGAAGTATGCCCCGGGCGGATTCACCGGGACGAGCGGAAAGAGGCCCTGGGCTTCGAAGTCCTCGCGAATCTGTTCCGACGACCAGGCCAATTCCGTGAGCGCCCCGATCGCGACGAGCTCCCCCGCCATCGGGGATTCAGGAAGCGAACTCGTGATCGAGACAAGTTTGTCGAATGCGGGGAACAGATCCGGCTCATAGGCTGGATTCGTGTAGGAGACGTCCACGCGCCCGTCGGCGAGTGCATCAAAGATCTCCGTGTGGTCGGCAATGGGATGACCGTAATGCGTCTCAACGGAGATCTTGCCGCCCGAACGCCGCTCAACCTCTTCGGCGAAAGCCAAGTTCGACTCTGCGACCGGGGAATTCGGTGAGGCCGCCGAAGCCTGGAACACGATCGTCGTCGGGTCCAGTTCCGCGATCGCAGCGTCGACGTCGGCCTGTGGGGCGCCGTGGGCGAACCCTTCGGCTTCCGGCCCCTCATCTCCTCCACCCGCTCCTCCTGCGCACGCGGAGAGCAGAAGTAGAGTGGAGGCGGCGATCGCCGCGGTAGGTAAACGCCACCAGTGCACTTCTCTCGAATCCATCGTCTGTCCTTGTCTCCCGTGCCGATGCGACAACTGCCTTCGATGTGTCGATCGGCGTGTGTTGGAACTACGCGCGGTCGCTCGTCGGAACGAGGTCACGAGCTGTCTCACGCAGCTTGAATTTCTGCACCTTGCCGACCGCATTCTTCGGCAGCTCGTCGACGAGGACGACAGCCGTGGGCTTCTTGTAGGACGCGATCCGTTCCCTGCAGAACGCGATGATCTCGTCCTCCGTGGGACCGTCGATCCCTTCCACGGGCACGACGAACGCGGTGGGCGTCTCGACCCACTTCTCATGGGGACGCGCAACGACGGAGACTTCGCGGACCTTGGGGTGCGCATCGATCGCCGCCTCGACCTCCGCGCTGTAGATGTTCTCGCCGCCGGAGATGATCATGTCTTTGTTCCGGTCGACCACCGTGATGAAGCCGTCCTCGTCCTCGACGCACAGGTCCCCGGAGTGGAACCACCCTCCGCGGAAGGCCTCTGCCGTGGCCGTCGGATTCCGCCAGTACTCCCGCATGACCGTGGGTCCCCGGTAGACGATCTCACCCACCTCCCCCACGCGGCAGTCGTTCCCTTCCGGATCGACGATCCGCGCCTCGACGAGCGGCACCGGCCTCCCCACCGTCCCCATCTTCCGCACGGCATCCTCGCCGCGGAGCATGCATGTCACGGAACTCATCTCCGTCTGTCCGAACATGTTGAAGTTCGGTACACCTTCGAAGGTGTCTGCCATCGCCTGCAGGGTCGACGGGGGCGCGATCGACGCACCCCAGGAGATGCGGCGGAGACTCGCGGCTCGCTGTGCCGCATCCGGCACCTCGCAGATCTCGCGCCACTGCGTCGGAACGAAATAGCAACCGGTGACTCCGTACGCCTCAATCGTGGCGATGGCTCGCTCCGCACTGAAGTCTCCGGAATCCATGAGGACGGTGTGACCGCCCACCAGGAGGTAGATGAGGATTCCGTTGAGCCCGCCGATGTGGAACAGGGGCAGTCCGGACAGCCAGACCTCCCCCTCGTACTCCACACCCTGACCGCTGACGGAGTTCATGCTGTTCATGAACAGATTCATGTGGGTGAGCACCGCGCCCTTGGGCCGGCCGGTGGTCCCCGAGGTGTACATGATGAACGCGGGGTCGTCCTCCGGCACGTCGAGCGGAAACTCGGATGTGTCTCCGCCCACCAGCGCGTTGTAAGGCCGAGTCCCCTCGGCCGGCGCCGCAGAGGCGTGGATGACGGGGAGTGAGCCGTCACGGACTCTCCCCAGCTCCTGCACCACGCTCACCAAGTCATCGTCGGTGAGGATGACGACCGGGTCGGAATCCTCGACGATGTACTCGACCTCCGCTGCGGTGAGACGGAAGTTCACCGGTACGGCGATCGCACCCAGCTTGACGATCGCCAAGTAGGATTCGACGACCTCGATCCTGTTCTTCATGAGCACCACTGCGCGCTCGCCGCGGTGCACGCCCGCCTCCGCCAGGCCGCGCGCCAGCGCGCACACCCGGTCGTTGAGGTCCCCATACGTGAGCGTCCGCCCACCGTGACTCAGCGCAGGGGCACACGGCCGCTTGCGCGCATGCCGCGACAGCTGCGCCGCGTGCGACATGCGCCGTCCTGCTGCTATATCCGTGTCATCCGTCGTGGTCATGTCCACTCCTTCGTGTGCTCGACCGTCGTGGAACAGACTGCCGCGCTAGGTCCGCGGCAGGTAGGTGGGGTTCGCGAGAGCCAAGCGAGTGCTGACGAGCGCGTCGATCGCCGCCCGTTCGGCATCGGTGAGGGACACGGCCTGCGCGTCGGCACCGGACCGGCTCCGGATCGACGCCGCGAGATCGCCCTCCGACGCGTGTCCCGCCTGTGCCAGCAACTCCTCGTCATGTGCTCGCATCCGTGCACCCGCGCGCGCCTCGCGGAGCACCATCTGCAGTGCGGCCCCCTGGAGCCGACTGCCGTAGTCGGATCCGAACGAGGCGGTGAGAGTCTGTTCGATCTCGCCGGCGGACGGCAGCGTCGCATCGGTCGCCGCACCAGGGGCCGCCGCTTCCACCGCCGCATCCGCAACAGTCCGCCGCGCAGTCGCGTATCCCGCTTCGATCGAATCCCAGCCCAGTTGCCGCAGCACGTCGTACTCGCATTCCGCGAACCGCCGCCCGATGAGCGCGAACTCCAGACTGCGGTCGTCCAGATCCGCCGCCTCCCGTCCGCGGCCCAGGCACATCACGCCCCACTTGACCGTCCCCAACACCTCCCACCAATGCAGGTCCTCGAGAGCGATGTCGGTGCCTCCGGCGTCCCTGTACCCCTGCAGCAGCGCCTCACGCGAGCCGACCCCTGCGACGGGTTGCGTGCTGCGAAAACGCCACGGCGGAGCGGAGACCCAGCCCAGGTCCTCGCGGGGATCGCCCACGTGGGCGAGCTCCCAGTCGAGGACACCGGTGACGCGTCCGTCGTCGACCATGAGGTTCCCCAACCGGAAGTCACCGTGGACCAGCGTCCGGCCGATGTCCTGCGGGCGATTCTCCTCGAGCCAGCGGAACGCCCATTCGAACGCAGCAGACTCCACTCCCAGGGCGCGATAGCGCCCGTGCCAGTCGGCGTGCTCGTCCGTACCCGCAGGGTCGAGCAGCTGCGGCACTTCCATCGAGTGGATCCGGGCGAGGTGCCCGCCCAGTTCCCGGGCGAAGTCGTCGCCTCCGCCCTCCTGAGCGAAGCGCCTCAGCAGGCGGGGTGCCAAGGATTCCCCGTCGACGAACGTCGTGAGTACGAAGGGGACGGAGTAGTCGTCACCACCGCGTCCTGCCGCCAGCACGCGGGGCACAGGGACTCCGCGCTGC
Source organism: Brevibacterium senegalense (assembly GCA_020743695.1). Classification (GTDB taxonomy): domain Bacteria; phylum Actinomycetota; class Actinomycetes; order Actinomycetales; family Brevibacteriaceae; genus Brevibacterium; species Brevibacterium senegalense_A. Next base: position 7,723 of record DYUK01000270.1, read on the forward strand.
GCCGCTTCCTTCAGTAATGCGGCCTCGCGCATCATTCCGTTCGGGTCAGCCTGTGGCAATGGTTCCGCCCGCAGTACGGCCCGTGACACGTCGCCGCCCCCTTCTGACGGCACGGTTTCGATGATGTCGATCGTCTTGCTCGCACCTGCCGTCACCGGCGTCACCGCGGCGATCTCCACGTCTCCCAGCACACTCGTGAGGAGGTGTTCCAGTTGCGGATTCCGTGGGGCCTCGCCGTTCGAGTCCTCTGCACCCGACTTCACAACCGGACCTTCTTCTCCCCCGTCTCCGCCACACCCTTGGGCGAGCGTTGCCGCATGAAGCCGAACATGTACCCGGCCACACGCCGCATCTGGATCTCGTCCGCGCCCTCGGTGATCCGGTAACGACGGTGGTGGCGGTAGATGTGCTCGAAAGGTTCGTGGCGCGAGTACCCCAGCCCGCCGAACACCTGCATCGCCTGGTCCGCCGCATCGCAGCACAGGCGGTTCCCCCGGTAGTTGCACATCGAGACCTGCTGCGAGGCGGAGAACGCGCCCTTCGTGTCCATGTCCCACGTCGTCTGCCGGATGAGCGCCCGCAGCATCGCGGCCTCCGTCTGCAGCTCGACGAGCGGGAACTGGATGCCCTGGTTGGTGGCCAGCGGCTTGCCGAACGGACGTCGCTCGCCCGCGTATGCGACCGCCCGATCGATGCAGTACTGCGCAGCCCCCAGACTGGCTGCGGCCTGGCGGATCCGGTTCTCGTTGAAGAAGTGCTGGACGACCTGCAGGCCGCGCCCCACCTCGCCGAACACCGCGGAGGCGGGCACGCGCACGTCCGTGAACCCCACGTGGGCGTGGTCGGTGGGCATGTTGAAGGTCCAGAGAAACTCCTTGATCTCGAAGCCCGCAGAATCCGTGGGGACGAGGAAGCACGTGATCCCCTCCCCGTCACCGGCCTCGCCGGAGGTCCGGGCGAAGACGAGGTCGTGGGTAGCGGTGTGGATGCCCGTGTTCCAGGTCTTCTCTCCGGTGATGACCCAGTCGTCGCCGTCCTGCCGCGCGGTCGTCTCCATGTGTGTGGCGTCCGACCCGTGGCCCGGTTCCGTGATCCCGAACGCGAACGACCTCTCGCCGGATGCCAGCGGCTCGATCCACTCCGCCTGCTGCTCCGGCGTCCCGTACTCGACCATGAGGAGCAGCCCGATGTTGTTTCCCACGACGGAGTGCTCGTTCTGCAGGTCGTTGTGCAGCCCCAGGCCCTTCACCGCCAGATGCTCGCGGATGACCGCCATGTCGTAGATCGACCCGTCCCGCCCGCCGTACTGCGCGGGCAGCTGGTAGCGGAAGAACCCCGCGGCATCCGCACGACGCCGGGCCTCGGCCAGCAGCTCCTCCCACTCCCGGTTGGGGAGTCCGCCGCGCTCCCAGTCCGTCCGCGCGTCCTCCCGGCGATGGTCGAAGAAGCGGATGTTGTCGTCCTGCCGTTCCAGCGGTCGGATCTCCGCCTCGATGAACGCGTCCAACCGGTCCAGGAAGGTCGTGAGGTGCTTCGGGAGCTCGTGCAGGGGTGCGAACGTGTGCGGCGGTCGTGCCATGGGGACTGCTCCTCTGTTGCTGTCTCGTCGTTGAGAACTCGCGCCCCTGATCATTCGATCACCGTGGTTGAATCAGACAATCCGGGATGGTGATCAAATGATCAGCGCAGGTTTTGTGGAACTCTATCGGTGCAGAGCGCGCACGACAAGACCCACGCGCATCCTCCATCTGCACCCGATCGCCCACTAGACTGCCCGCAGGCACCGTCCGCCGCGCAGCACCAGTGAAAGCCTCCCGCCATGACCGATCCGACCCTCGACCTCCCTCGCGACGCCTCCCACCTGGGAGATCGATTCGTGAGCGGTGTGCTCCGCAACGCAGACGACCCTATGATGCAGCGCATCCTCACCGCCGCGGTCGACGCCTTCGCGGAGAGGGGTTTCAACGGCACGAACATCCGAGACATCGGCGCGCGCGGAGGCATGAGCTCCGGGTCGCTCTACAACCACTTCTCATCGAAGACGGAGATCCTCTCGACGATCATGCTCCGCGGCATCATGAACCTCGTCTCGCTCAGCGAGCGGGCGCTCGAGCTGGCGGGGGATGACGCCCGGGACCGGATCGACGCACTCGTCGCCGTCCACGTGGGGCTGCACGCAGCGCACCCGCGCGAGAGCGTCGTGGGGAACGCCGAGCTCCACAACCTGGAACCCGACGCGCGATCCGCAGTCGTCTTCTACCGCGACCGCCAAGAGGACCTGTTCCACGGAACGATCTCGACGGGAGTCGAGCAGGGCGTCTTCACGACCGATGTGCCCCGCGAGGCCGCGCGCTTCATCGTCGTCGCCTGCACGGGTGTCGCCCGATGGTATCGAGCCAGCCCGCAGTCCCCCGTCGACGCACTCATCGCGACGTACCAGAAGCTGGCCCGCAGCACCGTCGGCCAGCACTGACCACCGCTCCGCGACGCCACACCTTGATGTTCGACGGGCACGGGCCCGCCGGGTCCCGCCGAGCACGCACTCGGCGTGTCGCGATCTGGGGGTGGAATGATTCGGCCGGCCCCGCCTCTCACACCCGGGCGGAGACCACCGGGGTGCGACCGCGGGCGGCCTCGACGGCCTCGGGCATGCCCGCCATGGCCAGGAAGTTGCCCACCATGAGGTAGCCGTCCTGGGTGAGGACGGACTCCGGGTGGAACTGCACGCCGGCCACCGGCGCGGTGCGGTGCTGGATGCCCATGACGATCCCGTCCTGGGTCTGCGCGGTCACCTCGAAGACGTCCGTGTCGATCGTGTCGTCGACGATCGCCAGCGAGTGGTACCGGGTCGCGGTCAGCGGGCT
>DYUK01000271.1 GCA_020743695.1 Brevibacterium senegalense
CAGCGTGCGTCAGCCCCCCGGAAGACGCGCCGGTTCCCCGGTATGAAGGAGTACCCGCAGAATCCAGCCCTGCCGACCGCGACCGAGCCGCGGAGCGCGCAGCCCAGGCAGACGTCGTCGCGCGCGTCACGCGGGAGGAGTACCTCGAGCAGATCCGGACCGCGCAGGAACTCATCCGCGACGGGGAGACCTACGAGGTCTGCCTCACGACGCAGTACGAGGGGCCCGTCGCGGCACTGGGAATCGACGCGCCCACGGCCAGCACCGACGTAGCCGCGGACCTCATCAGCGCCGCCCCGCTCTGGGACGTCTACCTGCGGATGCGGCGCGACAACCCGGCCCCGTTCGGCGCCTACCTGCGGCTGCCGGGCGCGACCGTGCTGAGCGTGTCGCCGGAGCGGTTCCTGCGCATCGATGCGACCGGTCACGTCGAGTCCTCGCCCATCAAGGGGACTCGGCCCCGGGGTGCGACGCCGGAGGAGGACGCGGCACTCATCGAGGACCTCGCGACCTCGGAGAAGGACCGGTCGGAGAACCTCATGATCGTCGACCTCGTCCGCCACGACCTGGGTCGCACCGCGGTGACGGGTTCCGTCCGCGTGCCCACGCTCTTCGGCGTCGAGACCTACGCGAGCGTCCACCAGCTGGTGAGCACCGTGACCGCGCAGCTGCACCCGGACGCCAGCCCCGTCGCGTGCGTGCGGGCGGCGTTCCCGCCCGGTTCGATGACGGGCGCGCCCAAGCGGCGCACCCTCCAGATCCTCGACGCGCTGGAACAGGGCCCTCGCGGGGTCTACAGCGGGGCGATCGGCTGGTTCTCGCTCACGGGAGCCGTCGACCTGAGCGTCGTCATCCGCACCCTCGTCGTGACCGGTGACCGGCTGTCCTACGGCGTGGGCGGCGCGATCGTAGCCCTGTCCGACCCCGCCGCCGAGCACGACGAGACCCTCGTGAAGGCCCGCCCGCTCCTGCGGCTGATCGACCGATGACCGGCGCCGGTGTGTGGGAGTGGGACTCCGCCGCCGGGATCTTCATCCGGGAGGACGAGGGCTCGGGTTCGGCTGCGCCCGCGGCTCAGTCCGAGCGCCTGCTGGTCGCTGACTCGTGGCTTGTGACCGACGGCCGCGTCCGCGCCTTCGCGGCGCACCGCCGCCGGTTCGCGCGGTCATGTCAGGTGCGCGCGGGTGAGGCCCAGGCCGCTTCCGACCACTTCTGGGACGCACTCGTCGAGCTCCTCCCGCGGACTGGGGACTGGTTCCCCCGGGTCGAGCTGGTGGACGGCGGGCCGTCACAGACCGAGGATGCCGTCCGCCTCCGCCTCCGCGTGCGCCCCGCGCCGGTCCGCGGGATGACCGTCATCGTGTGGGACCCGCAGGTCCCCGACTCACGCGTGCACCCGCAGATCAAGGGACCGGACCTCGACCAGCTGGGGGAGCTGCGCACAGAGGCGCTCGCCCTCGGCGCGCAGGAGGTGATCCTGACCGATGAGGCCGGCTATGTCATCGAGGCCGCGAACTCCTCCGTCTTCTGGTGGGAGGACGGTGCCCTCTGGACCCCGGCCTCGGCGGTGGTGCCCCTCGAGGGGGTGACCGCGGGCCTCGTGGCGGAGTCCGCTCAGCGGCGCGGGATCACGGTGCGCAGTCGCCCGGTCACGCGGGCGGAACTCGAAGCGCACGAGGTCTGGCTCACGAACGCCCTGCACGGGATCCGTGCTGTCTCCGAGTGGCGCATGTCAGGACGAGGCTCGGCAGGCGACGCACTCACCGGGTCAGAACCACCCGGCAGCCCCGCGACCCAAGCCCCGATCGACCGGGGTCGTCTGCAGGACTGGCGCGATGAGTGGGACGCGCACGCGCGCCCTCTGCCGGACAGGACTGCGCGGGACTGACCCCGCGACTGCCGACAGGCCAGTGCTCACCAGTTGAAGAACGAGAGCACATCGTAGGCGTCAGCGACGCGGTGTCCCAGCAGCCGGAGGAGCACGGTCAGGACGACCGCGACGACGAGCGAGACGCCCAGCATGCCCCAGCGGAACGCGTCAGAGACGTCGATGATCACGACGATGACCATGAAGAGCGTCCAGAAGTGGGACAGGACCATGAGCGCGCCGACGACGAAGGAGAGGCAGTTCTTCACTCGCGCGACTCTACCGCGACGGTCTCGACGGGCTCTGTGATCGCAGCCGGCTCGGCGCTCGCAGCAGAGTCTGCGCTCGCGGTAGAGTCTGCGCGCTCCTCGCCAGCGCCCGACCGCGCATCATGCGCCCCGCGACTCCGTGGCCGCGTCGCATGCACCTTCCGCCAGGTCACCAGCACGACCGCGACGAGCCCCGCGAGTGCCACGAGCGTCCAGCCGGCAAGCGGGAGCAGGACACCAGCGGTATCGAACGGCCCACCCGCGATGAGCGAGCGCATGCCGTCAACGGAGTGCGTGATCGGCAGCCACGCGTGCATCGCCTGCATGAACTTCGGTGCCGTCTCGATCGGGTAGGTGCCGCCCGCGGCGGACAGCTGCACGACCATGAGGATGAGCGCCAGGAATCGACCGGGAGGACCGAAGCCCGCGATGAGCAGCTGGTTGAGCAGGAAGAAGCACAGGCTCACGATGAAGCTCAGTCCGTACATGCCCGCTGTGCTGCTCATGTCGATGTCCACCCAGAAGCGCACGACGGTCACCATGAGGACGCTCTGGACGAGGCTCATGAGGACGGCTGGGAGCAGGCTGACGGCGATGGCGCGCACGCGCGACCGTGACTTGATGATCGCTCGCACGTTGAGCGCCGGCATCATGAGGAAGTATCCGATCGCACCCACCCACAGGGCCAGGCTCGCGAAGTAGGGCGCCAGGCCCCACCCGTAACCGGGCACCTCGTGCAGCCGCTCCTCGTTCAGTTCGACGGGGTCCGCGGCAGTCGAGGAGAGGTGATCGCCCTCCTCGTCCGTGTACGTGGGCACCTCGTCGCGGCCGTCGTCCAGGCCGGTCGCCAGCTCCCCGGCGCCGTCGTCCAAGTCGCCCAGGCCGCTGCGGAGGTCGCCGGCGCCCGAGGCCGCATCCCCGGTTCCCGAGGCCAGCCGGTCGGTCCCCTCGCTCAGGTCATCGGCACCGCGGGACAGCGCGGAGACGCCATCACTCAGGTCCGCAGACGCGGTCGCGGCACTGCCGGTCGCCTCCGACAGCTGGTCGGCCGCATCGACGAGGCGGCCGGTGCCGTCCGTCAGCGCCTCCGCCCCCTCGTGCAGCACGTCTCCGCCGTCGGCCAGGTCGTTCGCACCATCGCGGGCATCTTCCAGGCCGCTGGCCAGGTCGTCCGCACCGACGGCCAGCGCATTGAGTCCCGTGGGCGTGCCGTTCTCCGGT
>DYUK01000272.1 GCA_020743695.1 Brevibacterium senegalense
CCCTGCCGCGCTTCTGCTCCCTCAACCCGTTCCACGGCCAGGCGACGGTGACCGCGGAGGGGACTGCGGCCTCGGCGTCGGATGCGTCCGTGTGCACCGCCTGCCGTGAGGCGCTCGCGGACGGCCGGGACCCGGACGTGCTGCGAGTCCGCACCCGCAGCGGAGCGCGCTCGGTCGCGGATGCCGAGCCCGCCTACGCGCGCGGCTTCGCAGGAGCGGGCGAGGACTTGGCGCCTGTCGTGCAGGAGCCGCCGGCTTCCGGACCGGTCGGCGGGCGCCGAGGCGGGCGGGACGCGACCGGCTCCGTCCTGGGCACGATCGCGGTGCCGGTGGCGGGCCTCGTGCTCGGGGTGGTTGTGGGCGTGCTGGTCTCGATCCTCGTGACCTGGGACGGTGCGGGCGGCACAGCAGCGGGGGAGGGCGCGGGACCCGTGTTCCTCGGCTACCCGCTGCTCAACGCGCTGCGCGGAGCGGGGATCGGCGTGCTGGCGGCCGTCCTGGTGTTCGGCATCGTCGCGGCGGCGATCAACGGGGTGCGCCGGCTCCGCTCGGGACGGCACTCGCCGGGCGAGGGCTTCGACCCCAATCGGTGCGACGAGCTCGACACCCCGGTCGTCCGCGAGAACGTCAGACGGCTGCGAGACCGCTGACGTGAGCCGCACCACGGCCGTCGTCGCCGCGTTGACAGCCGGCAGCGGATGACCGTAGAGTCATGCATTGCCCAAGACCGTCGGTCTCTGCGGCGCTGACTCCGTCAGGAGGACGCGACGCGGACGAAGACCCAGCAGGACGCTGGTGACCCGCGCAGGCGAGGATCTCCCGGAATGCCCAGCATTCCTTTCACTGTGAGCGTCCCGCGCCTGTCGTGGGGCGCTCTTCCTGTTCGGGGCGGGGGCACCGACATCAACGAAAGGAATGCCATGGCGAGGCCCGACAAGGCAGCCGCGGTCGCAGAGATCAAGCAAGAGCTTGAGTCCTCGAACGCCGCCGTGCTGACCGAGTACCGCGGGCTCACCGTTGCGCAGATGAAGGATCTGCGCAGGTCACTCGGTGAGCACGCCACCTACGCCGTGGTGAAGAACACTCTCACCGCCATCGCTGCCAAGGAAGCAGGGATCGACGCCTTCGAGGGACAGCTTGCCGGACCCACGGCAATCGCGTTCGTCAAGGGCGAGCCCTCCGAGGCTGCGAAGGCGCTGCGTGACTTCGCCAAGGCGAATCCTCAGCTCGTCATCAAGGCCGGAGTCCTCGAGGGCTCCGCGCTGACGGCAGAGGACATCACCAAGCTCGCCGATCTGGAATCCCGCGAGGTGCTGCTTGCGAAGGCAGCCGGTGCCATGAAGGCAAGCCTGTACCAGGCGGCTTACATGTTCACCGCTCCGCTGGTCAAGACCGTGCGAACCGTCGACGCTCTGCGCGAGAAGAACGGCGGTGCCGACGAGGCACCGGCCGACGACGCCTGAGCCCGACACCCCGAACACCACCACTGACCGGTGTGGAACCTCCGGTCGCGAATGGAAGGAACAGCCACCATGGCTAAGCTCACCCCCGAAGAGCTCATCGAGGCTTTCAAGGAGCTCTCCCTCATCGAGCTGTCCGACTTCGTCAAGAAGTTCGAGGAGACCTTCGAGGTCGAGGCAGCGGCTCCGGTCGCAGCCGTCGCCGCAGCCCCCGCAGCCGGCGGTGCCGGCGGTGGAGAGGCCGCTGAGGAGCAGACGGAGTTCGACGTCGTCCTCGAGTCGGCCGGCGACAAGAAGGTCCCGGTCATCAAGGAGGTCCGTGGACTGACCTCGCTGGGCCTGAAGGAGGCCAAGGACCTCGTGGACTCGGCTCCCAAGGCCGTCCTGGAGGGCGTCTCCAAGGAGGCCGCCGACAAGGCCAAGGAGGCCCTGGAGGGCGCCGGCGCCACCGTCACCCTCAAGTGATGCGCGCCGCGTGAGCGGGGCGGTCGCCGCACCGCTCGCTCGGCTCTCTCACGACGGAGCCCCCGTCACCACCTCGGTGGTGACGGGGGCTCCGCGCATTCAGGACCCTGCCGCCCCGCACCCGTCCGTGCGCCTCGCACACCGTCGCCGAGGCCGGGGCCGGGTCAGTGGATCCGGGTCACCCGCACGCCCAGCACGTCCGTGCCCACCGCCGGGGTGCCCGGCGCGGCGAGGAGGGTCGTGGCGGTGCGCGCGGGCAGGTCCGCACGGTCGTCCGGATCGTCCGCGTCCGCCGAGGCCGCGAAGGCGGCGAGGTCCGTGCGCTGGGTCCGCACGAAATCGAGGTCGACCGGCCGCCCGTGGCCGGGCACGACGTGGGTGATGCCGGGGACCTCCAGCAATCGCTCGAGGGTGCGGACCCACGCGACCGGGGAGGCGTCGAGTCCCACCTGGGGCGGCGCGCCCTCCTCCACGAGATCGCCCACGAGCAGGAGCGGCCCCGAGCGCAGGACCAGGTCCGTGTCCGTGTGCCCGGTGGCGACGAGGGCCTCGACGACCTCGCCGTCGCCCAGCTCCAGCACGTCGCCGTCCTCCAGCGGGTCGACCGGCATCGCCAGCTCCTCCGGGCCGGGCAGGTCGAAGGCGTGCTCGGAGGCCTCCGCGTGCTGCAGCCACGCGGAGCCGGGGGAGTCCCGGACGAAGGCGGGTGAGCCGTAGAACCCGGTGACCCCGGCCTCGGCGAAGGTGGGGTTCCCGAAGAAGTGGTCCCAGTGGTCGTGCGTGTTCGCGACGACCAGGGGCAGATCCGTGATCTGCCGCACGGCGGCCAGGAGTCGGGTCGCCTGGTCGGGGCCGGCGCCGGTGTCGACCAGCAGTGCGCGCTGCGACCCGACCACCAGGACGGATGTGAGGCGGACGGGGTCGGAGGCGAGAGTGAAGACCTGCATGACCGCATGCTCTCATCCGCGCAGAACGAGCGATACTACCACGACGGGCTTGCGGGCAAGGCGACACGCGAGTAGTCTGGTCCTTTGCATTGCTCTGCCTTCGTGTTGCCTTCATATAGCGGTGGGCCGGACGGAGCTCGAACCCCTCGTCACACCCTCTGCGCGCACGTCGCGCACCTCGACGACGGGACCGGGCGGGCAGGTCGAACCGGAGACATCAGGTATCACCCGGAAGGATCCCATTGGCTGCTGCCGACGACCACACCACGACCGCTGCCGCTTCACCGAAGCGCATCTCGTTCGCGAAGATCCGCGAGCCCCTGGAGGTCCCGGACCTCCTCGCCCTCCAGACGGACAGCTTCGACTGGCTGATCGGCAACGAACGCTGGCAGGACCGCGTCATCGAGGCGACGGAGTCCGGTGACGAGTCCGTCGCCACGGTCTCCGGCCTCGAGGAGATCTTCGAGGAGATCTCGCCCATCGAGGACTTCGCCGGCGCCATGTCGCTGTCCTTCCGCGAGCACCGCTTCGAGCCGCCCAAGTACTCGGTCGACGAGTGCAAGGAGCGGGACATGACCTACTCCGCCCCGCTGTTCGTCACGGCGGAGTTCATGAACAACAACACGGGCGAGATCAAGTCGCAGACGGTCTTCATGGGCGACTTCCCGCTCATGACCCCGCAGGGCACCTTCGTCATCAACGGCACGGAGCGCGTCGTCGTCTCCCAGCTGGTCCGCTCGCCCGGCGCCTACTTCGAGACGACCCCGGACCGCACCTCCGACAAGGACATCTTCACGGCGAAGATCATCCCGTCGCGCGGTGCGTGGCTGGAGTTCGAGATCGACAAGCGCGATCAGGTGGGCGTCCGCCTGGACCGCAAGCGCAAGCAGTCCGTCACGGTGCTGCTCAAGGCCCTGGGCTGGAGCGAGTCGAAGATCCTCGAGGAGTTCGGCGACTACGAGTCCGTCCGCGAGACGCTCGCGAAGGACACCGTCCAGACGCAGGACGAGGCGCTGCTGGACATCTACCGCAAGCTGCGTCCGGCGGAGCCCGCGACGACGGAGGCCGCGCGCACGCTGCTGGACAACCTCTACTTCAACCCCAAGCGGTACAACCTGGACAAGGTCGGTCGCTACAAGATCAACCGCAAGTTGGGGATCGACGCTCCGCTGTCGGCCTCCGTGCTCAGCACGGACGACATCGTCGCGACCATCCGCTACATCGTCGCGCTGCACGCCGGCCAGGAGACGCTGCCCGGCACCCGTGACGGCCAGGACGTCGAGCTGCGCGTCGCGGACGACGACATCGACCACTTCGGCAACCGCCGCATCCGCGCGGTGGGCGAGCTCATCGAGAACCAGGTCCGCACCGGCCTGTCCCGGATGGAGCGCGTCGTCCGCGAGCGGATGACGACGCAGGACGTCGAGGCGATCACGCCGCAGTCGCTCATCAACATCCGGCCCGTGGTCGCTGCGATCAAGGAGTTCTTCGGCACCAGCCAGCTCTCGCAGTTCATGGACCAGAACAACCCGCTGGCCGGCCTCACGCACAAGCGTCGCCTGTCCGCGCTGGGCCCCGGCGGTCTGTCCCGCGACCGTGCCGGCATGGAGGTCCGTGACGTCCACCCGTCGCACTACGGCCGCATGTGCCCCATCGAGACGCCCGAGGGCCCCAACATCGGTCTGATCGGCTCGCTCGCGTCCTACGCGCGCATCAACCCGTTCGGCTTCATCGAGACCCCGTACCGCAAGGTCGTCGACGGCGTCGTGTCGGACGAGACCGTCTACCTCACGGCGGACGACGAGCTCGACTACACGATCGCGCAGGCGAACGCTCCGCTGGACGACTCCTCGAAGTTCGTCGAGGACATGGTCCTGGCCCGTCCGAAGGGCGGATCCGGTGAGGCGGAGCTGTTCCCGGTCGCGGACATCGACTTCATGGACGTCTCCGCGCGTCAGATGGTGTCCGTCGCGACCGCGCTCATCCCGTTCCTGGAGCACGACGACGCGAACCGCGCGCTCATGGGCGCGAACATGCAGCGTCAGGCCGTGCCGCTGGTCCGCTCCGAGGCGCCCTTCGTGGGCACCGGCATGGAGTACCGCGCCGCGGTGGACGCCGGTGACGTCATCACCGCCCAGAACCCGGGCGTCGTGACGGAGGTGTCCGCCGACTACGTGACCGTCATGAACGACGACGGCACGCAGCAGGTGTACAAGGCGGAGAAGTTCCGTCGCTCCAACCACGGCACGTCCTACAACCAGCGCATCGTCGTGAGCGAGGGCGACCGCGTCGAGGTGGGCTCCGTCCTGGGCGACGGTCCCTCGACCGACCAGGGCGAGATGGCGCTGGGCAAGAACCTGCTCGTCGCGTTCATGTCGTGGGAGGGCTACAACTTCGAGGACGCGATCATCCTCTCCCAGCGCATGGTGCAGGACGACGTCCTCTCCTCGATCCACATCGAGGAGCACGAGGTCGACGCCCGCGACACCAAGCTGGGCGCGGAGGAGATCACCCGCGACATCCCCAACATCGCCCCGGACGCACTGGCGGACCTGGACGAGCGCGGCATCATCCGCATCGGCGCAGAGGTCAACGACGGCGACATCCTGGTCGGCAAGGTCACGCCCAAGGGCGAGACGGAGCTGACCCCGGAGGAGCGCCTGCTGCGCGCGATCTTCGGCGAGAAGTCGCGCGAGGTCCGCGACACCTCGCTCAAGGTCCCGCACGGCGAGTCCGGCACCGTCATCTCCGTCAAGGTCTTCGACCGCGACGAGGACGACGAGCTGGCACCGGGCGTCAACCAGCTGGTCCGCGTCTACGTCGCCCAGCGACGCAAGATCACGATCGGCGACAAGATGGCCGGCCGTCACGGCAACAAGGGCGTCATCTCCCGCATCCTGCCGGTCGAGGACATGCCGTTCCTGGAGGACGGCACCCCGGTCGACATCATCCTGAACCCGCACGGCGTGCCCCGTCGTATGAACATCGGCCAGGTCATGGAGATCCACATGGGCTGGATCTCCAAGCAGGGCTGGAAGCTCGAGGGCACCCCGGAATGGGCGGAGAAGATGCACGGCTTCGTCGACGAGGCGGAGCCCGGCACCAACGTCGCCACGCCGGTGTTCGACGGTGCCCACTGGGAGGAGCTGCGCGGTCTGCTCGAGGCTGCGAAGCCCAACGAGGACGGCGAGCGCATGGTCGACACGTCCGGCAAGGCCCGGCTGTTCGACGGCCGCTCCGGCGAGCCGTTCCCGTACCCCATCTCCGTGGGCTACATGTACATGCTCAAGCTGCACCACCTGGTGGACGACAAGATCCACGCGCGTTCGACGGGTCCGTACTCGATGATCACCCAGCAGCCGCTGGGCGGTAAGGCGCAGTTCGGCGGTCAGCGCTTCGGCGAGATGGAGGTGTGGGCCCTGGAGGCGTACGGCGCCGCCTACACGCTCCAGGAGCTGCTCACGATCAAGTCGGACGACATCCCGGGCCGTGTGAAGGTGTACGAGGCGATCGTCAAGGGCGAGAACCTGCCGGACCCGGGCATCCCGGAGTCCTTCAAGGTGCTCATCAAGGAGATGCAGTCGCTCTGCCTGGACATCGAGGTGCTGTCGTCGGACGGCATGCAGGTCGAGATGCGCGATTCGGATGAGGAGGTCTTCCGCGCTGCGGAGGAGCTGGGCATCAATCTGTCGCGCCACGAGGCCAACACCGTCGAAGAAGTCTGACCCACCGAACGAATGATGCGGTGATCCCCGATCACCGTGAAACAGAGAAGGATTCACGTGCCTGACGTCAATTTCTTTGATGAACTGCGCATCGGCCTGGCCACGGCCGACGACATCCGCCGTTGGTCGCACGGTGAGGTCAAGAAGCCGGAGACCATCAACTACCGCACCCTGAAGCCGGAGAAGGACGGGCTCTTCTGCGAGCGCATCTTCGGTCCCACCCGTGACTGGGAGTGCGCGTGCGGCAAGTACAAGCGCGTCCGCTTCAAGGGCATCATCTGCGAGCGCTGCGGTGTCGAGGTGACCCGCGCCAAGGTGCGCCGCGAGCGCATGGGCCACATCGAGCTCGCCGCTCCGGTCACCCACATCTGGTACTTCAAGGGTGTGCCGTCCCGCCTGGGCTACCTGCTGGACCTGGCGCCCAAGGACCTCGAGAAGGTCATCTACTTCGCGGCGTACATGATCACCTCGGTCGACGAGGAGTCGCGCCACCGGGATCTGCCCACGCTGCAGAACCAGATCGACGTGGAGAAGAAGCGCGTCGAGTCCCGTCGTGACGCGGACATCGACCGCCGTGCCAAGAAGCTCGAGGAGGACCTCAAGTCCCTCGAGGCCGACGGCGCGACCGCTGCCGCGAAGCGGAAGATCGAGACGCAGGCGGAGAAGGAGATGGGCAATCTCCGGAAGGCCGCGGACCGCGAGATCGACCGCATCGAGAAGGTCTGGGACCGCTTCAAGTCGCTCAAGGTCTCCGATCTGGAGGGCGACGAGTCGCTCTACCGCGACATGGTCGCCCGCTTCGGCCTGTACTTCACGGGCTCGATGGGTGCCGCCGCGATCCAGCAGCGCCTGCGCGACTTCGACCTGACGGCCGAGGCCGAGATGCTGCGCGAGCTCATCAAGACCGGCAAGGGACAGCGGAAGACCCGTGCGCTCAAGCGCCTCAAGGTCGTCAACGCGTTCCTCACGACGGACAACTCGCCGGAGGGCATGGTCCTGGACGCCGTCCCGGTCATCCCGCCTGACCTGCGCCCCATGGTGCAGCTGGACGGCGGCCGCTTCGCGACCTCCGACCTGAACGACCTGTACCGCCGCGTCATCAACCGCAACAACCGCCTCAAGCGCCTGCTGGACCTGGGTGCTCCTGAGATCATCGTGAACAACGAGAAGCGGATGCTGCAGGAGGCCGTCGACTCGCTGTTCGACAACGGTCGCCGCGGTCGTCCGGTCACCGGACCCGGCAACCGTCCGCTCAAGTCGCTGTCCGACATGCTCAAGGGCAAGCAGGGCCGGTTCCGCCAGAACCTGCT
>DYUK01000273.1 GCA_020743695.1 Brevibacterium senegalense
CGTTCGACGGCTCCGGAGGCAAGGTCGATCGCGCTGATGAGCCCGGAATGGCTCGCGGCGTAGACGACATCATCCACCAGTACGAAGCCCTCATCCAGGATCCGCTCGTCCGTCTGGTAGCTGGCCAGTTCCGCGCCGGTCGACGGATCGAGACGGACCACCAGGCCGCTCTCCATCGCCATCACTAGGTCTCCCTCTGAGGTGAGCGCCTCCCGGGCGTACTGGAAGGACCCGTCGAAGGACCACCGCGACGCGCCGTCCTCCGGGTCGAGGCATTGGCTGTTCGCGATCCCCGAGACGAGCACGCCACCGCCGGGCAGCAGCGTGATCGCATCGTTCCACGGGCCGTAGATGAAGCGCTGGTAGCTGCCCTCCTTGTCCGTCACGGACGTCGACCACACGTGCTCGCCGGTGCGGCAGTCCAGGGCATGCGCGCAGCCGTCGCCGGCACCGATGTAGACATGGTCGCCGTCGGTGGCGGGAGCGCCCATCGACGGGGCCGGGAGCTTCGTTGTCCACAGCGCGCCGCCCGTGCTCGCATCGATCGCATGCAGGATGGTCCCCGAACACACGAACAGCACCTCCGCGCCGTCGATCGCGCCGTGGCCAGGATCTGCGCCGAGGGGCGCGCCCGTCGCGTACCGCCACGTCTCAGAGCCGTCGGCCCCGAGGCGGTGGAGGAAGCCGGCGGTGTCCGGGACCGCGACCGACGCCCCACCGTCCAGAGTTACGAGATCGTGTCGGATCTCGCCGACGACAGGCGAGGACCACCGCACGGCCCCCGCGTGATCGATCGCGTGGACGTGGCCGCTGCTGCTGCCGGCGAGGAGCATCTCGTGCCCGTCGGAGTCGAGAGTCGTGAGCCCGCCCTGGATCATCCCGTCCAGCGGCGCCTCCCAGACGATCCCGGTGCTCTCGCGCACGTAGGGGATTGTCAGCAGGCGGTCCCCGGTCTCGTCACCGGGCCGCACCCGCACGTGCATGCGATGCGCGCCCTTCGCGATGCCGGAGGCATCCAACGAGCCCGAGAACCGACGGCTCTGCCGCCGCAGAGGTGCCCACTCGAGAGACTCGTTGCGACCGGCGTAGACCGAGGTGTCGTAGAAGGCACTCTCGACGGTGCCGTCGAAAGCGCCCGGCAGCGACACCTCGACGGTGACCTCCCCGTCTCCGTCGACCACGTCGGCGGAGGGCATCCACCGGTCACGGCCATGCTCGGGCCGCAGATCGTAGGAGGTTACCGGCGTGCGCACCGTCTCCGTCGGGGAGCCGAGGTCCGGGATCTCGACCCGGGTGACTGTGAGGTCGCCGATCTCCCCGGTCAGCTCGTAGTAGGCGGCCACTGTCTTGACCGCCGCCGCTTCGAGCTGCTCGCGCCGGTTGATCTTCGTCATCAGCTCGCGATGCGTGTGCCCGGTCAGGTGCAGCGTGATCGGATGCCGGGCCAGGACATCCTCGAACTCCTGCTGGTTCGCGACGTAGTAGTAGCCCGCACCCATCGGGAAATGGGTCACGAGGATGCGGGGCATGTTCTTCGAACGCTGCATAGCCTCCTCGACGGAGGCCAGGGCGCTGTTCGACCACCAGGCGACCTCCTGCTGGTAAGTCGTCGTATCGGCGAGGATCACGCGGATCCCGTCGGCGTCGACGACCCGCACCTCCTCGCCGATCCGCTCATGACGCAGCTGCGCGACGGTCGCGTCCCAGCGGGTCTCGTGGTTCCCGGGCACCGCGGCGATGCGGTCGCGCAGCGTCTCGGGGACAGCGGCCTCGAAGGCTCGGTACTCATCCTCGGTGCCGTGCTCCGTGACATCCCCGCCGTGGATCACCATGGTCGGGTCGAACTCCTCGACGGCGGCGAACACGGCGCTCATCCGCGCCATGTTGCCCTCGTTCTCCGCGTCCGCATGGGTGTCCGCGAGGAAGGCGAGGCGCACTCCGCCTTTCCCGGAAGGTCTCGGGGGATGAGGGGCCCCCTCTGGGGCGGGAGAGGCGTGCGCGGCGGTGGTGCCGAGCAGGCAGGTGGTGGGGAGCGAGGCGAGTGCGGTGCGGCGGGTGAAGCGGTGCATCGATCATTCCTTCGTGGTCGGCATGGGGCGTTGCTCCGGATGCGGCCGATCGCCGACCTCCGTCTGGAGCTCAAGGAGACGCCGGGTGAGCTCGCTGCGCACCGCGGCGTACGCGGGATCATGGGCGACGTTGTGGAGCTCATGCGGATCGGCGCGGAGATCGTAGAGCTCCCACTCCGGGATGAAGCGACGCTTCGACGAGCCGGGATGCCCCATCCCGTCGTTGTAGAAGTAGACGAGCTTGTACCGTTCGGTCCGCATGCCGTAATGGGCAAGCACATGGGCCTCGACGTCGTCGTTCTCGTAGTAGCGGTAGTAGATGGCATCCTGCGTTGCCGCGGAGGAGCCACAGAGCTGCGGGAAGAAGCTCAGCCCCTGCATGTCCTCGTGGGGTTCGGCCCCGGCGGCCTCGAGGATCGTGCGCGCGAAGTCGACGTTCGAGACCAGCTGCCCCATCGGTGCACCGGGGACGATGCGCCGCGGGTAGCTCACCAGGAGCGGCATCTGCATCGACTCCTCGTAGATGAAGCGCTTGTCGAACCACCCGTGATCACCGAGGAAGAACCCCTGGTCGGAGCTGTACATCATCATTGTGTCGTCGATATCGCCGCGATCCTTGAGCCACTGCGTCACGCGGCCCACGCTGTCGTCGATCGCTGCCACGCAGTCGAGGTAGTCCTCCATGTACCGCTGGTACTTCCATCGGGCGAGCTCCTCCCGTGGCAGATCAGCAGGAGGGTCGATCTTGAAGTCGTTGGTGGTCAGGTGGTCCACGACTCTCAATGCCGCCATGGACGCGGCAGACGACCGTGTGGAGTAGTCGTCGTCGAAGGTGGCCGG
>DYUK01000274.1 GCA_020743695.1 Brevibacterium senegalense
GCCGCGAGCAGCTGTCCGCGTACAAGGTGCCGCGGTCGATCGGTGTCCTGGATGAGATGCCCAAGACCGCGACCGGCAAGATCCTGCGGCGCATGCTGCGGGAGTAGGTCGAGTGCGGGACTGAGTGGGCGCAGCTAACGGTGGAGGGCGGGGCGACAATCCCCGCCCTCCACCGCGTCACGGGTGCTGCTCTCAATCCGCGAGGATCGGCACGTGGATGGTCGATCCCCTTCCTCCCGTCCGGATGTCCACGTCGCCAGCCGGTGCGCTCGACTCGATCTCGGGATAGTCGTCGCTGGCGATGCGGATCTGAAGGCTGTGTCCCTCCGCGAACCGGTAGTGCGTCGGCCACACGTCGACAGTCATCCGGTATTCCTCTCCCGGCTCCACCGGGGACAGCTCTTCGTGCCCGTCACGGTGAGAGGCGCGCAGCCACCCCTCCGTCACGCGGGTGGCCTCGCCCGACTCATCCACGTCCTCGACGATCACAGCGAGTGCCCCGTCGTCGGAACTGAAGGTGGCCGCGATCTCCGCCTGGATGTTCCCGGCGACGACCAGGTCCTCAGACAATGGCTCAGTCGCGGCGATGATCTGCTCATCATCGGAGGAGGCATCTTCGCTGGTGTTCACCGCATACGTGAGGGTCCCTTCCGCGCCCGCATCAGTCGACAACCGACCTTCGTCATCCAGCCAGTAGCTTGTGTCAGCAACCTCACTCGACGGCCACTCGTCGAATTGCGTCCACCCTGCCCCGGTTCCGCCACCAGGCAGCTCGAATGAGGTGATCTTCGCCTGCGGCAGTGGAGCGTCGTCATCGTCGAGGAGCCAGTGGTCCCACCACGCCAGGTACGCGCCGACGTCGAACGGTTCCTCCTGGTCCTGCGGGTATCCGTGCTCCCACGGGCCGGACACCATCCACACGGACTCGGGCTGCGCGGCGTGGTTCTTCACCATCCCGTCGCGGTACCGGTCGTACCATCCATTGATCTCCAGGACCGGCACGTCGAGGCGATCCCACCGCGACGCGACGCTGCGGTCGTCCCAGAAGTCGTTGTGGAGCGGATTGTCCGCGTACGTCTCCAACGTCTGCGGTGCGACCGCCCGTTGCCAGTCACCGATGCGCGGCGAGTAGATGCCTCCGCGGTAGATCGTGTTCTCGTACCAGTCACTCAGACCGTTGATCGGGATGATCGCTTCGAGGTGCGGCGGCTGATTCACCGCGGCGAGAAGTGAGGTGTGGCCCCCATAGCTGAGCCCCATCTGTCCGATCTTGCCGGTCGAATGTTCCTGCGCGGCGAGCCACTCGATGACGTCCACATTGTCGGCCTGCTCCTGCGGGCCGAAGGGGTCCAGTTCCCCCTCCGATTCCCCCGATCCCCGGGCCTGGCAGATAAGTGCTGAATACCCTCGTTGGACGAAGTAACGGGCGTCCTTCGCGAAGTCCTCCGCAGTGTCCGCATACGCCGTGTACTCGTAGACGATCCCGGGGAACTCGCCGTCCGTATCCGGACGGAGCAACTCGCACGAGATCGCGTGGTCATCCCTGGTGGGGACTGTGACTCTTTCGGAGACCACCTCGTGTTCGGCGGGTCGGTCGTATTCGAAGAACGGATCGGTCAGCGCCTGCGGCTCCACGGGCTGGGTCTGTGACGACTCCGCACCCGCCGTCCCATCCAGATCGGCTCCTGCTCCAGAGGTACCGCATCCCGCAACGATCACCACCAGCGGAAGTGCCACTGCAAGACGTTGTTTCATAGCGTGCTCCTTTGCACAGTCGGTTCTTCTTCGGACACACGAGAGACCTGCCGCGCACCGCGCTGCCGCGAGCGTCAACACTCAATGCCGAACGCGCCAGGCACGCGCCCGCGTCATTCCGCTGGCGCAGTCACTCCACCGGCAGCGTCAGCAGGTGGTAGCCCATCGTCTTGCCGTGGCCGTCCAGGTAGCTGCTGCCGGTCACTCCCCCGCCCAGCACTCCGCGCAGGTGGAAGACCATCGCGGACACGGTGGGCATGAGCGTCCGGTGGACGGTCGCCACGGGCAGTCCGTAGTGCTGCGCGACCCGCTCCTCCGTCACCGCCCGGACCACCTGGTCGTACGCGTGACCTGTCTGGCCGTCCGCATCGTCCCGGGGCAGCACGGCGATGATGAGGTCGTCGCCCTTGTCGCCGGTCCGCACGTCCGCGATCGCGTCGAGGATCATCCCCGCACCTCCTGGATGTGCACGGTGGTCGTCACGGCCTCCCGCGGCAGCGAGGCTGCGCGGATCGCGACGACCTCCGTCACGGAGCCGCGGGCTCCCCCGCCGCCGGCGGGCCCGTTCGTGTAGAGACTCTCCACCTCCCAGCGCACGGCGTCCGCCTGCGCCCGGTCGTCCAGCACGCCGGACACGCGCAGCCGCACCTCCGGGAGTGGACCCACGTCGCTGCCCCGACTGCCGGGGGCGCCGCGGAACGCGGAGCCGGTGCCGATCAGCTCGACCGTCAGCCGGTCCTCCGGCACCCCGTGCACGTGGGCCAGCCGTTCGACGACGACGTCGCCTGCCAGCCGGGCCCGCTCCTCCGCCCGAGGCCCCGCGTAGGAG
>DYUK01000275.1 GCA_020743695.1 Brevibacterium senegalense
TCAGCCGCGTGTTGCACTCACTCGCAGCCGACTCCGTCGCCGTCGCGGTCCAGATGCGAGGCATAACCCGGATCGCCCACGTGCACGGGGGCCGCCCCGGCATCGCGAGCCGCGGTGCAGTTCTCGAAGTAGACGCTGCCTGAACCCGCCGAGCCGGAACTCGACTCGCCAGCCCCGCCAGACCCCGTCGAGCCTGAACCCGACCCGCCAGACGACGCACCACCGGATCCACCCGACCGGCCAGTCCCAGACCCACCAGACGCCCCTGACCCGCCAGACGACCCCGACACCGTCTCCCGCACGTCCCCGCCACCGCGGCCGGGCCAGTCGTCCTCACCGAACTCGTCCTCATCGCAGTCGAGCAGCAGCCGCTCCATCGCGTCGAACTCCGGCGGGGTGACCCACAGGCCGTAGTCGTGCTTCACCCGGATCTGCCGAGCAACGTACTCGCAGCGGTACCCCTTGCGCGGCGGCAGCCACGTCGCGGCGTCGCCGTCGCCCTTGGACCGGTTGACGCTCGATTCCACGGCCAGCAGGTTGATCGGGTCGTTCGCCAGCTCGACCAGCTCGTCCTCGGACAGACCCTGCGCGCCGGTCTGCCACGCGTTCGACAGGGCCACGACGTGGTCGATGTCGATGTTGTTGCCGTCGCCGCGGATGAAGTCGAACGTGTCCCCCGTGTAGTCGGAGGTCAGCGTCCCGCCCAGCACGACGCACCCGCCGGCCTTGAGCGTCAGGCCGGTCAGGTCGCGCCGCAGCACGTCGTTGCGGGTATCGCAGCCGTTGCGATCCGTGTCCTCCCGCCAGCGGAAGAGGTCGCGGTCGTAGCCCGACTTCGGGGCTCGTCCCTTGACCTCCAGCTCGTGCAGCATCGCCAGCGCGGAGCCGGACTCTGCGTCGGCAGCATCCTCGGCCGGTTCGTCGTCCGCGGTCGCCCGCTCCTCGGGCTCAGCCGACTCCGTCGCCGAGGCCGTCTGCGGCTCCGCAGTCGAGCCCGCCGCCTCCTCGTCCACCACGACGGTGTCGAGTTCCCCGCACCCCGTCATCATGAGTGCGGCGAGGACCAGCCCCGCCGCCGCTGCACGCGGTCTCCACCACGCCACAGTCACGTCCACCTCTGCTTCTGCACCGTCGAGTCTCAACTCGTTCGAGACTCGGCCCAGAGCAGTATGCCCCGCCCGAGCGCGGAATACTCGCAGGTGAGGCCGTTCAGCCCTGTGAGTTCTGCCGCGTGCGGGCGTGCTGGTGCGCGCGCACCTGGACGAGCGTCGCGTCCAGCAACGGGGTGTCGAGACCGAACGACCGGGCCCGCTCCGCCATGTCGCCCAGCAGGTGCTCGGCCTCCTGAGGGTCGCCCTGCTGCAAGTCGCGGTACAGGGAGGACGTGAACCGCGAGCCGGGAGTGGTGAGGGTCTGCACCCCCTGGTCGTGGCTGAGCTCGTTGATCGGGTGCCCGGCCGCGGCAGCGACCGACTCCGCTTCCGCGATCGCCTGCAGGACCTGCGGCTCGCCGCCACCGGCGATGACGTCGCCCACCTCTCCGCGGAACAGGCAGGTGACCACACCGGCGGACACGATGAACGACCACTTCTCCCACAGCCGGTCCACGATGCTGTCATCCACCGTGAGGGTCACTCCGGGCACGTCGAACGCCTCAGCCAGCCCGGCCGGCAGCTCGCGGTCGTCCAGTGGTCCCAGGATCATCGCGCACATGCGGGTCAGTTGGACGACGGTACCCGTTTCGTCGATCGTCCCGATGATCTTGACGATGCCGCCCACCACACGGTCCGGGAAGGCCTCCGACAGATCGTCGATGTGTCGCATGCCGTTGAGCAGCGGAACGATGGTGGTGTCCTCTCCCACCGCCGGGCGGATCTGCTCGAGGACAGCAGGCAGTGCCGGCGCCTTGACCGCCACGACGATGACGTCGTACGTCCCGTCGACCTCGGTGATCGCCCGGACGTCGTAGCGAGTCTCGCCGTGCGGGTCGCGGAAGCGCAGGCCCTCGGACAGCAGCTGCTCGGCGCGGCGCTGCCGCACCAGGAACGTCACCTCGCGTCCGGCCTCCAGCAGTCGGGCTCCGTACGCACCTCCGGTCGCCCCTGCCCCCACGATGAGGATCTTCATGCCGTCCTGCTCCTTCGCCTGTGTCCGCCGTGCCGATTCATCCTCGCACGACGGACGGCGGCGCCCCTCCGCCGAGCCGCTGTCGCGAGGGGACCCTCCGTGTTCGACGGGACCCCGCGCGCCGGATCCCGCCGAACATGCACGCGGCGTGTCGCGGAAAGGGAGGGGAGGAGGGGGCCGGCTCAGCCCCTGACCAGCGGGATGAGGTCCGTGGCGATGCGCTCCAGCTCCTCGTGCAGGGGCGAGGCCTGGATGAGCAGCAGGTTCAGTCCCGCTTCCTCGTACGCACGGATCTTCTCCGCCACCTGCTCCGGGGTGCCCACCAGCTCCGGGCGCAGCGCGCGCGTGCCCACGGAGTACTCGCGCTTCGACACCTCGACGTCCAGGTTCGAGTGCGTCGTGAACTCCTCGAAGGAGGCGTACCCCGGCGAGTTCGGGTCGACCGTCGTGATGCGCTCCAGCTCCCTGCGCGCTTCCGCCTCCGTGTCGCGGATGATGATGTACGCACTCATCCCGATCGAGCCGAAGGGTCCGCCCTGCAGGCGCTCGCGCCGGGCGTTCACGTCCGCCGCCTTCTCGCGGATCTCCTCGATCGTCCCGCCGTGGGTGACGTACGAGTCCGCGAAGCCCGCGATCGCCTCGCGTCCGCCCTCGGACTCGCCGCCGGCGTAGAACTGCGGCAGTCGGGCGGGCTTGGGCTCGACGACCGTTCCCTCGATGTCGAAGTACTCCCCGTGCTGGCTGTACGGCGACTCCGTCAGCAGCCCTCGCAGCGCATCGACGAACTCGCGGCAGTGCACGTAGCGGTCGTCGTGCGAGGGGAACACGCCACCGAACTGCTTCGCCTCCTCCGCCCACCACGCCGCGACGACGTTGAGGGAGAGCCGGTCGCCGGAGATGTCCGCCAGGGTCGACAGGCGCTTCGCCGTCACCTGGGGGTTGTGATAGCCGGGACGGATCGCGGTGAGCACCTCGATCTGGTCCGTCACCGCGGCGATCGCGGTGGCCAGCGACCACGCCTCGAGGCTGGGTGCCTCCGGTCCCTTGCGGTCATTCAGGTAGAGCTCCGGCACCAGGGTGAGGTCGAAGCCCAGTCGGTCGGCCTGCGTGCTGATCCGCTTGATGTAGTCCCACGTGGGCGGCATGCCCTCGTCCTCGATGTTGCGCAGGAAGCCGCCGTAGACGGGGGTCCAGTAACCGAATCGCATGTCAGTGTCCTTCCGAGTCGTGCGAGAAGTGATGGGCACCCACCGCGTCCAGCGCCTGCTCCAGGTCCGCCTGCAGGTCCGCGACGTCCTCGAGGCCCACGGACAGGCGGATGGTTGTGAGGTCGATCCCGGCCTCGGCACGGCCTGCGGCGTTCAGGCGCGAGTGCGTCATCGTCGCCGGGTGGACGACCAGGGACCGCGCGTCCCCGATGTTGGCGGCGAGCGCGAACAGCTCGAGCGCATCGACGAACGTCTCGACGGAGTCCGCTCCCGTCGCCAGGTCGAACGCGAACACACCGCCCACACCGTCCGGGAACAGCCGCTGCGCCCGCGCATGCTCCGGGTGTTCCGGCAGCCCGGGGTGATGGACGCGCGCCACCTCCGGCCGCCCTGCCAAGAACTGCGCCAGCTGCAGCGCGGTCGCGGTCTGCCGCTGCACGCGCAGGTCCAGGGTCTCGATGCCCACGAGGATCTGCGCAGCGGTCGCCGGCGCCAGCGTGGGCCCCAGATCATGGACGACCTTGGACCGCGCCAGCACCAGGAACGGCGTCCGTCCGCCGGTCCCGTCGAACGCCTCCGTGAAGACAAGGCCACCGAACCGCGGATACGGAGCAGTCAGCCGCGGCCACCGCTCCGGCCGAGCGGTGAAGTCGAACGTGCCCGCATCGACCAGGGCACCCGCGATCGCGATGCCGTGCCCGCCCAGGTACTTCGTCGCGGAATGCACGACGATGTCCGCCCCGTGCTCGATCGGCCGGTGCAGGGTGGGCGTCCCCATCGTGTTGTCGACGATGACGGGCACATCTGCCGCATGCGCGATCCGGGCGATCTCCGGCAGGTCCGGGATCGTCAGCACCGGATTGCCCACGGATTCCAGGAGCACCGCCCGCGTCGTCTCCCGCAGCGCCCCGGCCCTGGCTCCGTGGTCCAGCGGGTCGACGAGCGTCACCTCGATCCCCAGGTCCGCCAGCGTGTCCCCCAGTAGGTCTGACGTCCCGCCGTAGAGCTTGTTCGACGCGACGATGTGGTGCTGCCCCGGCCCGGCGGCGGCGATGAGCGTGAGCAGTGCCGCGGCCACAGCCGCCTGCCCGGACCCCACCGCGATGGCTCCCACACCGCCCTCCAGCGCCGCGATCCGGCGCTCCAGCACCGCGTTCGTCGGGTTGCCGTTGCGGCTGTAGATGTTGCCCACCCGCGTGAGCGCGAAGGTGTCTCGCGCCGCGGCGAAGGACTCGAACTCATAGGCCGCGGACTGGTACACCGGCACCGTCACCGTGTTCTGCGGCTCCCCGGGCGTGTACCCCGCGTGGATCTGCCGCGTCGCCGGCCCCTCGCTGCGCGTCATCGCCGCACTCCTCTTCTCCGCCTTCACGTCGTCATCGGCGCCGCCTCGCTCCCGCAGATCGTCGGGCATCGCAGCCACAGATCGTCGTGGTGCACCGGCTGGCGCCGTCTCCGGACATCCTGGTCCGCCGCCCAAGCCCACTCCCAATCGCGTGACGCTATGCGTCGTTCCGCGTCGCCTCCGTGACATCCCGCGTCATCGGATGAACGTCTGGCACGCACCGGGCCGCCGGACCGTGCACGGTGATCCGGAACACCCACGACCATCCGCGACCACGAGGAGACGAGGCACCCATGACGCACGGCACCCGCCCGCAGCGGCGCCCGCACCTGACCCGGCGCCAGTTCTCCCTCCTCGCCGGTGCCGCTCTGGGCACCGCCGCGCTGGCGGTCCCCCGGATCGCGTCCGCGGACACCGCCGCCGAGGCCGCACCCACCCCGGGTGGCTCCCTCACCTGGGGCTGGCGGCTGCCGTCGACGTGGGACTCGTCCCGCGGCATCGGCTACGACGTCCACGTCCTCTCGCTCGTCTACGCGGGCCTCACCCGGCTGGGCCCGGACGGCGAGCTGGAGCCGGACCTCGCCCACTCGTGGACGTACAACGAGGCGGGCGATGCGGTGACGTTCCACCTGCGCCCCGGCCTCGTCTACAGCGACGGCGCACCGCTGACGGCAGAGGCGGTCAAGGCGGGCCTCGAGCGCAGCCGCGATCTGCCCGGCGCCACGAGTGCGCAGTCGCTGGCGGTCATCGAGGACATCACCGCGGATTCGGAGAC
>DYUK01000276.1 GCA_020743695.1 Brevibacterium senegalense
AGGACGCGCTGCTCAACCCGTACCTGGCCGCCGAGGAGGGCTACATCGACGCGGTCATCCGCCCCTCGGAGACCCGCGCGCGCATCATCCGCTCGCTGCGCGCACTGGCGAACAAGCACGTCGACCAGCCCACGCGCAAGCACGGGAACATCCCGCTGTGAGCCCGGAGTCCTCCCGCGGGTCGGCCCCCGCTCCGCTCACCGCACAGCAGGAGCGCGCCCTGGCCCGGAAGGCCGCGGTCGCCGCCCTCACCGCTGTGAACGGGCTGCGGGCCACCCCCGCCGAGGCCGCCGCCGGCACCGTGCCCGGGGCACCGGCCGCAGGTGACGGGGATCCGATGGACGGCGGGCAGGTGGGTCGCGCCGTGGGCTTCGCCTCGCCGCAGCGTGCGGTGCGCCGCCCGGTGCGCGGCAGCTGGGCGCAGCGCGGCTGAGGGTCGCAGGGGCTGGGCGCGGCTGAGCCTCGCAGCCTTATGGCGTGGACGCCGCCGTCAGCGACGTCCGCCGGCGCGCCGGCCGTGGACCAAGGCGTAGAGCACACCGCCCACCACCACGAGACCCGCGGCGAACCAGTACATCATCGGGAACCCGAAGCCCGCGACGATGAGGCCCAGGAACACGGGCCCCACCCCCGTGCCGATGTCCAGCAGGAGGAAGAACGTCGAGGTCGCCACGCCCACCCGGGCGGGGGTCGTCCTGTTGATGAGGATCGCCTGGAGCGAGGGCAGCAGGCAGCCGAACCCCAGCCCCGTGAGCAGACCGGCGATCGCGAACCCGCCCATCGACTGTGTCAGCCCCACCAGCGCCAGTCCTGTGGTGTAGGCGACGAAGACGGGGACCAGGACGACGTTGTCGCCGTACACGTCCTGGATGCGGCCCGCGAAGAGGCGGGCGAACAGCGCCCCCAACGCGTAGAGGAGGAAGAAGACGCTGGCGGCCTGCGGCATATTGAGCGCGGTGGCGTGGACTGCCAGATACGACAGGACGGACGAGTACGCGAAGCCGCCCACGCCCATGACCGCCGCGTACGGCACTGCCCCGCGGTCGATGAAGGTGCTGGGCCGGAACGAGTGCAGCTGCGTCCGCTCGTCCGGTGAGAGGGTCCTCTCCGGCACGTGGTACACCAGCCCCGCGAGCATCGCGATGAGACCTCCGGCGGTCGCGGCCCAGAAGAGCGCGTCGAAGCCCAGGTTCTCCATGAGGAGCACGCCCAGGAACGGGCCGCCGGCGGTCGCGACCGTCGTCGCGGTGCCGAAGTAGCCGTTGCCCTCCGCCCGCCGGGCCGACGGGATGATCGACTGGACCGAGGCGATGAGTGCCGTGTTCCCCGCACCGAATGCCACGCCGTGGACCAGCCGCACGACGATGAGCAGCGTGAGGTCCTCGACCGGGAGGTACGACAATCCCGCGAGGGTGAAGACGATCATGGCGAGGACGAGCATCCTGCGACGACCCACGACGTCGAGGAACTTGCCGGCCAACAGCCGGGCGAGGACCGCGCCGATGACGAATGCGGACGAGGCGAGGCCCGCCTGCGAGTCCGACGCGGCGAACCGCTGCGCGGCGTAGACCGCCATCGTCGTCATGAGGAGGTAGAAGACCGACGACATGAACAGATTCACGACGATGCCGACGATGAAGGTCCGGGTCCACAGTCGCTGATCGTTCACCCGCGTCAGTCTAGGACTGGCATCCCGCGGGCGGTCCGGCGGGTGCGGGACGGACGGACCTCGATCGGGTGGACGGGCGGGCGTCACACCGGAATCCGACAGCGTCGGGGGCGGAGTCACCGCCGACCGGGCGCCCCCGCACGACCGGCACGGGGGAAGCGCCCGTGGAACGCCCAGTACCACACGGCGGATGCCGCGATGAGGACGGCGCACAGCACGTAGAGCACCGCGTACCCCCAGACCCCCGCGGCCGCGCCCAGGACGATCGCGCCCAGGCCCAGGCCCACGTCCATGCACAGGAGATAGGTCGAGGTCACGAGGCCCACACGGGAGAGACCGGCCGTGCGCACGGCGATCGCCATCGCGCACGTGATGAGGGAGCCGTAGCCGAAACCGGCCAGCAGTCCGGCGAGGACGAGACCCCACGTCGTGGGCCAGAACGCGATGAGGAGGCACGAGGCCGCGAAGGTGATGAAGAGCGGGTAGAGGACGACGTTGTCGCCCTCCCGGTCCTGGACGCGGCCGATCGTGAGGCGGGCGGCCAGCGAGGCCACCGCGAAGCTCATGAAGAACAGGGGCGACGGCGAGGTCCCCGCCCCCGTCGCCTGGGCCGCGTGTGTCGCGAGGAATGCGAGGACCGCGGAGTACGCGGCGCCGTTGAGCAGGATGACGATGCCCATGCGCAGTCCCTCGAGGTCGATGAGGGTGCGCGGGTCCGGCGACAGCGCGGTCCGCAGCTGCTGGGCGGTCAGCCTGCGCTCCGGCAGGCGCAGGAACGGCAGTCCCAGCAGCGCGACGAGCGAGAAGCCCAGCGAGATGCCGAAGAGGGTCGTGTACCCGAACCGGTCGACGCTCGTGACGGCGATGAGCGGTCCCAGGGCGGACGCCAGGGTCATCGAGGCCGCGAAGTACCCGCTGCCCTCCGACCGGCGAGAGTGCGGGATGAGGTCCTGCGCCGCCGCGTTGAGCGCGGTGTGCCCCATACCGAACAGCATGCCGTGGACCAGACGGGACAGGATGAAGAGCCACAGGGTGTCGACGAAGAAGTAGGCGAGCGAGACGGTCGCGGCCAGCAGGAGGCTGAGCGTGAGCATCCGCCGCCGTCCCACGACGTCCAGCAGTTTCCCCGCCAGTGGGCGGGTGAGCACGGAGCCCAGCACGAACGCGGTCGAGGCGAGTCCGGCCTCCGCCTCCCCGGCCGCGAACCGCTGGACGGCGTAGCCCACCATCGCGGTGACCAGCAGGTAGAACACGAAGCCCAGGAACACGCTGATGCCCAGCGCGACGGTGAAGTCCTTGTTCCACAGCCGCCCCGGCGACATGCTCCTCCTCGATGGCCGCACGGGACCGCAGTGCTGCCCCTCAGCACTGAACAGTTGATAAGCGCGGATGGGCCGATCGTATCCCACCCCGGACCGCGCGCCGCGCGGGGTGGCCGGAGTCGAGCATCCGCGTCCCTGCGCACTCCGTGATCCGGCGCACAGCAGGACGTAGGGTGAGAGGCATGAGTGACACCGCGCAGACCGCCGCCCGCACGCCCACCCCCGTCGACCGGGTCGCCGAGGACCATTTCGACGGCATGCTCGCCCTCTCCCCGTCCTTCCGCATCGAGGTGGGCGCGGACGGACCCGCGGAGCTCGACGACTTCTCGCCGGGCGGTCTGGCCGCGTGGGAGCAGCTGCGGACGCGCACCCTGGCCGCTCTGCCCGAGGCCGAGGCCGCCTCCCGCGCCGCCGGCACCTTCGACACGACGGACGCGGTGACGGCGGACGCCCTGCGCGAGCGGCTGACCCTCGAGCAGGAGCTGCACGAGCGGGGAGCCGACCTGTCCGAGCTCAACGTCATCGCCTCCCCGCTCCAAGCGGTGCGGGAGTTCTTCGATCTGGTGCCCACGGCCTCGGCGGAGGACTGGGAGGCGAACGCCCAGCGGCTGCGCGCGGTGGGCCAGGCTCTGGCCGGTCATCGCGAGTCCCTGCTGGAGGCCCGCGCGAACGGTCGGGTCGCCGCGCGCACGCAGGTCGAAGCCGTCGCGGCCCAGGCCGCCGCTCTCGCCGAGGCCGGGGGCCACTTCGACTCCTTCGTCGCCACCGCGGGGCAGACGGTCTCCGACGGGCTGCGGCGCGAGCTGGAGGACGCGGCCGCGCACGCGCGGACGGCGGCGGACCGGTTCGGGCAGTTCCTCACGGAGCAGCTGCTGTCCGACGCTCGCGAGGATGATGCGGTGGGACGCGAGGAGTATGCGCTGCACTCGCGGATGTTCCTGGGTGCGGAGGTCGACCTGGACGAGACGTACGAGTGGGGCCTCGAGCAGCTCGCGCTGATCGACGCGGAGCAGAGGGAGATCGCGGAATCCCTGTATCCCGGCACGTCGGTGACGGAGACGATGCGGAAGCTCGACGAGGATCCGGAGCGGCAGCTGCACGGACTGGACGCGCTGCGGACGTGGATGCAGACGACGGCGGACGAGGCGACTGAGGCGCTGGCCGACACCCACTTCGACATCCCGGAGCAGATCCGGACGATCGAGTGCATGGTGCTGGAGGACGGCACCGGCGGCATCTACTACACGCCGCCCACCGCGGACTTCTCACGGCCCGGCCGCATGTGGTGGTCGGTGCCCGCGGGGGTCGAGCAATTCTCCGCCTGGCAGGAGAAGACGACGGTCTACCACGAGGGCGTGCCCGGCCATCACCTGCAGCTGGGCGGTGCCGTCCTGCAGGATCAGACCCTCAACCGGTGGCGGAAGCAGGGCGTGTGGGTGTCCGGCCACGGCGAGGGCTGGGCGCTGTACGCGGAGCGGCTCATGGACGAGCTGGGCTTCCTGGCGGATCCCGGCGACCGGTTCGGGATGCTCGACTCGCAGCGGCTGCGGGCGGCGCGCGTCTGCGTCGACATCGGCGTGCACTGCCGCCTGCGGGCACCGGAATCGCTGGGCGGCGGCGTGTGGGACAAGGAGAAGGCGTGGCAGTTCCTCACGGAGAACGTCGCGATGGAGCGCAGCTTCCTCGACTTCGAGCTCAAGCGCTACCTGGGCTGGCCCGGCCAGGCGCCGTCCTACTCCGTGGGCCAGAGGATCTGGCAGGACCTGCGCCTCGCGGTGCGCGCGCAGGAGGAGGCCGCAGGCCGCGAGTTCTCGCTGCGTGACTTCCACTCGCAGGCGCTGGCCCTGGGCTCCGTGGGGCTGTCGACGCTGCAGAAGGCGCTGCTGGGCGGGTTCTAGGTCTGCTGGGGAGGAGCGCTGGCCCTGCCGGGTGAAGAATGATTCTGTTGTGCGACTGTCGAGGACGCGAGCACTGAACCAGACGCTTCCACATGGGAGCATCGTTGCGGAAGCACTGACTTCACATCTGTGGTCTTGGAAGGAGACGGAGATCAATGTCGACGGACACGGCACGACCGTCCACCAAGTGCTGGGCTCATGCAGGAGACACCTTCGCACTGCCCGCACGTCGCACCGACGCAGAGCCTCCCGTCTCTCCCGATTGGAGGCTCGCAAGCTTCTCCATCATCCTCCCGCTGCCTGACGGATCGCTCACGGCTCAGTCCGCGGAGCAGCAGAAGAAAGATTTTCTCAACCCGACAGGTTTATGGATCCCCGGACGATACACGGGAGTTCGCGGCTTCGAGTACATTCCCGGAGCACATGCATCGTACGCCCACCATGCACACGCGAAACGCCGTTTCCGCAACGGCGTGAACACGTCGATCGCTTCTTCGGTCATCGACCTGAATGGGACGACAGACATGGATGCGTCTGCGTGGGACGGCAGAGCCGTCTATCACCGCGTCGATTTTGAGCCCGTGCAAGACTTCGAACTGGCCGACAAGTGCCGGGAGTGCAAGAGAACGGACGCACCAGAACGCGCCCCCCGTTTTGAGTACACTCTCCCTCCGGACAGCGCACGGTGGTCCGCCGGAAGTGTGCAACTCCGCTGTATCGAACTCGCGCAGTTCAACGACCGCCTCAATCCGGAACGGCCGGTCGCCAGCTCATTCCTCATCCTGCACCTCGTAGGACAGAACCTGTCGTCTCAGGAGCTGGAATCGATCTCCAGAGCACTGACTCGGCCGCGCAACAAAGTACTGGCCAGCGGCCCGCACCCATCACACGACTCAGCCATCGATGAGAGGGTTCCGCTGAGGGACATTGTCAGAGAAGCTTCCCGACTCCTGGATGAGGGCGGAATCTCTGCTGCCTTCTCCATGTCACAAGGCGGATACCTGCAGCGGCACAACGCTCGCCAGGAAGCACCCAAGGCCACAACGCACTCCACATGGTCCCGACGGTCCACAAGGCCCATGCGAGTGACGTGCGCGATTCCTTGGCACACCGCGACCACGCTTCCCCCGCCCGAAGAGTTCAGCTCCGACAACGACGCCAGCGCCTGGTCGGTGTTCGACTCCTGGGGATGGGCCCTGTCGACAGGTGCGGACCGTTTCTACGAAGCAATCCCCGCACGCACCACCTCGACACGGGAGCGGCAGCTCCTGGGGGAACATGAGTACTGGACTCTGTGGGGAACCTCCTATGGCCTTTCCGTCGTGAGGAAGCCAGGAGGCTTCTGGGTCGATGAGGGCACTCGCTCCAGCTTCATGAAGGATCCCAGTCTCTGGATGCTCGCGAGCACACGTTTTGTCGACCTGTGCCTGCTCACACAGCGCTGTGCTCTCGCCCTGCACGCGCTCGAAAGCGACATGGCGATCAGCGACACAGACCTCGAGGAACAGCTGGACCGCTTCAACGCTCTGCAGTCGCAGTTCCTCGAGTTCAGGAATCATCTCTGGTTCGACGTTGTCTCGGATCACCTGCTCGACTCACGCGTCATCAAGGGACTGCGGAAACAGTCCGGGCAGCTTTCCATGTACACCGATCTGCGAGATGAGGTCGAGATCCGACGAGAGATCTACGACACTCGTCACGCCATCCGTTCCGTCCGAGAACAGAAGCTGCGAGCGGAACGCGCACAGAAGGAGCAGCAGGACAGAGACGATCGGCGGGACAATCAGGACAAAGAGCGAAATGCCGCCGAACAGAGCCGAGAACGGCTGAACGTTGTCATCGGCATCGCAGCTGCGATTCTTGCTGTTCCCGCGATTGCCGAAGCGACAGGAATAACCCCCTCGTTGGCTTACTTCGCTGTCGTCCTCCTCATCATGATCATTCTGTCTGTAGGAGTATTCGTGGGCTTCCGGATCGGGTCGCACAGGCGGAAGAAGAAGGCGATGCAGAACTCGTCTCGGAAGAACTTCGAGCCACCGGACACCGATTCGTAAGCGCGTCACGGTGACGCATGTGCGGGGCATACCCTCTTGTACTTCCTGGTCAGCTCGACGGTGAAAACACTAGACTGGCCTCACCTCGTCCGAACCCGCAGCCGCGGATGACACGGCGAGGAGGAGGCGATCATGCCGCAGAACGTCGCTCAGAAACTCATCCGCTCGCATCTGGTGGAAGGGACGCCGGAGCCGGGCCACGAGATCGGTCTGGCCATCGATCAGACACTCACCCAGGACGCCACGGGCACGATGGTGATGCTCGAACTCGAAGCACTGGGATTGGACCGCGTGCGCACAGAGCTGTCCGTCCAGTACGTCGACCACAACCTCCTCCAGACGGATGAGAAGAACCCGGAGGACCACCTGTTCCTCCAATCGGCGGCCCAGCGCTACGGCCTGTGGTTCTCCAAGGCCGGCAACGGAGTCTCCCATCCCGTCCACCAGGCCCGCTTCGGCCGGCCCGGCACCACGATGATCGGTTCCGACTCCCACACGTGCGCCGCCGGCGCTCTGGGCATGCTGGCGATCGGCGTGGGCGGACTGGAGATCGCCATGGCGATGGCGGGCGACCC
>DYUK01000277.1 GCA_020743695.1 Brevibacterium senegalense
GGGAGGGCTCAGAGAAGGAGCCCTCCCACCGCCCCTCCTGCGATCACGACCGCCCACGCCGGCACCTTGACGACGGAGAGGGCCAGAAGTGCGCCGATCGCCAGGAGCCCGGTGGGCACATCCGTGACGCCCTCGGACAGCACCGGGGTCACGAGTGCGGCGGCGAGGATCCCCACGACGCCCGCATTCACTCCCCTGAGCGCGCGCCGCGCACGGCGGTCGCGGCGCAGGCCCTCCCAGAACGGGAGCGCACCCACGACCAGGAGGCCGGCGGGCAGGAAGATCGCGACGAGCGCGATCGCGGCCCCCGCGATGCCCGTGGGACCGGACGTGGTCGACGCGCCCAGGAAGGCCGCGACGGTGAAGAGCGGCCCGGGCACCGCCTGCGCCGCGCTGTAGCCCGCCAGGAACGTGTCCTGCGAGACGAGGCCGGTCGCGACCGTGTCCGCCTGGAGCAGCGGGAGCACGACGTGGCCGCCGCCGAACACGAGGGCGCCCGCCCGGTAGAACGCATCGACGAGCGCCAGTGCGGAGGAGTCGGACAGGCGCGTCAGCAGCGGCAGGGCCACGAGGAGTGCACCGAAGGCCGCGAGGCAGGCGATCCCCGCTCTGCGCGGCACGCGCACGGGGAACGGGTCCGGGCCGGTGTCCGTCGGGTCCGCACGCAGCCACAGCAGACCCACGAGTCCCGTCGCCACGATGACGCCCACCTGGGTGAGCGCGCCGGGCAGCAGGAGCACCGCCACGAGCGCGACCACGGCGATGAGCGCCCGCGCGAGGTCCGGGGCGAGAGTCCGCGCCATGCCGATGACGGCGTGCGCGACGACCCCCACCGCCACCGCCAGGAGACCGCGGATCCACCCCGCCTCCTCCGTCCCGCCCAGTGCGGTGAGCCCCAGCGCCAGTACGACGAGCACGACGGCCGACGGCAGGGTGAATGCCGTCCATGCGGCCAGCAGTCCCAGCACCCCGGCGCGCTGCAGTCCCAGCGCCATCCCCACCTGGCTGGAGGCGGGGCCCGGCAGGAACTGACAGAGGGCCACGAGGTCCGCGTAGGCCCGCTCCCCCAGCCACTGCCGGCGGACGACGAAGGCTTCCCGGAAATACCCCAGGTGTGCGACGGGGCCCCCGAAGGAGGTGAGCCCCAGCCGCAGGAACACCCAGAAGACCTCGCGGACGGTGCCGGGTGCGCGCGGTACCGCTGTGCGGTCAGGAGGAGTGGTCATCCCCCACATGATCGGCACGTCTGGCCCCCGCGGCAACCGCATCCGCGTGAACGTCCCGCCAACGATCAGGGTCCAGGTCGAGACGGCGGAGCAGCTGCGCGTTCAGCGCGACGACGATCGTCGACAGCGACATGAGGATCGCTCCCACGCTCATCGGCAGGATGAAGCCCACCGGGGCGAGGACTCCGGCCGCCAGCGGGACGGACAGGAGGTTGTAGCCGGCCGCCCACCAGAGGTTCTGCCGCATCTTCCGGTAGGTCGCCCGCGACAGCTCGAGCACGGAGAGGACGGAGCGGGGATCCGACGAGGCGAGGATCACCCCGGCGGAGCCGATCGCCACATCCGTGCCCGCGCCGATCGCGATGCCCACATCCGCCTGCGCCAGTGCCGGCGCATCGTTCACGCCGTCGCCCACCATCGCGACCCGGCGACCCTCGTCCTGCAGCTGGGAGACCTTCGCCGCCTTGTCCTCGGGCCGCACACCCGCGAAGACGCGGTCGATCCCCAGCTCATGCGCGACCGACTCCGCGACCGCCTGCGCGTCACCCGTGATCATGACGACCTGGACGCCCTCCGCGTGGAGCGCGGCGACGGCGTCGCGGGACTCCGGACGGATCTCGTCCGCCAGTCGCAGAGCCCCGATGACGCGGCCGTCGGCGAGCACGTGGAGGATGATCGCACCCTCCTCCCGCCACCGGTCCGCGATCGGCAGTTCCGCGGCACCGTGCTGCTCCAGCAGGTAGGGACCGCCCACCTCGACGATGACGCCGTCCACGGACGCACGCACACCCACCGCGGGCGAGGAGGAGAAGTCCGTCGCGGCCGGGACCGTCAGGTCCCGATCGCGGGCGGCGGCGACGATGGCGGTCGCCAGCGGGTGCTCACTGTCCGCCTCGGCGGCCGCGGCCAGCGCCACGAGACGGTTGTCCGAGCACCCGGCCACGGCCTCGGCGGCGGTGACGGTGGGGGCACCCACCGTGAGCGTGCCGGTCTTGTCGAAGAGG
Organism: Brevibacterium senegalense; assembly: GCA_020743695.1. Classification (GTDB taxonomy): domain Bacteria; phylum Actinomycetota; class Actinomycetes; order Actinomycetales; family Brevibacteriaceae; genus Brevibacterium; species Brevibacterium senegalense_A. Next base: position 2,231 of record DYUK01000277.1, read on the forward strand.
ACGGAGTCGACGCGGCGCATCGATTCGAGGGCCAGGCGGTCCTTGATGAGGACGCCGGCGCGGGCGGCGCGCTCCGTGGCGATCGAGACGACCAGCGGGATCGCCAGTCCCAGCGCATGGGGACACGCGATGACGAGGACCGTGACCGCGCGGACGACGGCGTCGTCCGGGTGACCCACGACCGACCAGACGATCGCCGTGATGATCGCGGCGGTGAGCGCGAACCAGAAGAGCAGGCCCGCGGCCGTGTCCGCGATGCGCTGGGCGCGGGACGAGGAGTTCTGCGCGTCCGTCACGAGCTTCTCGATGCCCGC
>DYUK01000278.1 GCA_020743695.1 Brevibacterium senegalense
GTGCCAACGAGAAGAAGGGCGGGGCCGGAGCGAATGCGGCGGACCGCCAGGTGGCCGTCCGCGAGCTGGTCGACGAATACCCGGACATCCGCGATTACATGCGTCGCGAACTCCTCCACCCGTTCCCCGGCGGCCGTCTGCTGGTGCTGCTCACCCAGATGGCGACGGAGAGCGTCGACGACATGCGCGAACGCGGCCTCGTCTCCACGGACCGCGACCGCTCGGACCAGATCCTGCTCACCATGGTCCGACAGCTGGGCTCGCTGTTCGTCCAGCCGCTGGTCGACCAGGTCATCGAGGCCCTGCCGGAGGGCGAACGCCCCGCCGTCACGCCCGCACTCCTCGTCGACATGCGCTACCCGGAGGACCGGCCGACCTCCGACGACTGACCGCCGGCCCTCACCCCAGCAGCGCTTGCCCGATGACGGTCAGGGCGCCCAGGACGGAGATGCCCGCCGCGAGCGCCTGCAGCAGCGGCGTGCTCGCCCGCTTGATGACGAACCCGGACAGCAGGATCCCCACGACCATGAACGGTGCCCACCCCGCCGCGTAGAGGAGGTGGGTGAGCGTCAGTTGCCCGCCCACCGCCAGACCGGTGAGCGACAGCAGGCTGCCCACCACGAAGTAGGCGCTGATCGTGGCCCGCGCGGTCGACCCGTCCGCGGACCGCATGATGAGCGCGATGGGAGGACCACCGATCCCTGTGGACGTGCCGAACAGTCCCGAGGCCGCCCCGGCGATCATCATGTTCGGCCGGCTGGCGGCGGGCTTCCAGCCCACGAGGGTGAACGCCACACCGATGAGCACCGCGGTCGCGAGCGTGAGCGACAGGCCGGTATGGGAGAACGTCGCGACGGCGATCGTCGCGGCGACGATGCCGGGGATCCGCCCGATCGACGCCCACAGCACGACCGACCAGTCCACCAGCCGCCGTTCGCGCAGGAACGCGGCGATGGAGATGTTGATCGCCAGCAGGATGATCGTCGCCGGCACCAGATCCGGCCGCACGATGACGAGCAAGGGAGAGGCGATCATGCCCAGGCCGAACCCGATCGACCCCTGCATGCACGAGGCGAACAGCACGACGAGTCCGATGACGACGAACTCGATCACAGTGCGGTCTCCTGGAGGGTGCGCACGCTCATCGTGCGGGACCCTCCCACCCTACGCCGAGGCCGTGGTCGGCTCGTGTGCCGCCCTCACCAGTGCGGCGGAACCAGTTCCTGCGACTCACTCCGGTCGGTGGTCCACGAACACGTCCTCGTAGAGGGCGGTCGTGTAGGGGAGGAAGTTCGCGTCGTCGTTCGAGTACCAGGAGCTGATCGACTGGAGGTCGCCGCCGTCGGTGAAGCCCAGTTCGTTCGCCCGCTCGACCCACGCTTCCCCCAGAGCAGCAGGATCCTGCTCGAGCGCCTGCACGATCGCAGGTGAGTCGCCGTCGTCCTCGAGGAGCGAGGACTGCGACGCGAGGATCCGCTCCTGCACCTCCTCCGGCAGCGCGGCGATCGTGCCGCCCTCCTCGTTCGCCTGGTCGATCGCCAGGACGTTCGAGTCCGCCAGGTGCTGGGTCCACAGCGCGAAGTACTCCGGCTGCGCGTCGAAGATGATCTGCTGATAGGCCAGCGGCAGGTTCGCATACCCAGTCCCGCCCACGTGCGCAGCAGGGGAGCGGCCGGCGAACGACCCCTCCGTCAGGTAGCTGATGTTGGGTGCGGCGGTGGGCACACCGAAGGAGGCGGCGGAGCCCAGCTGCGTCATCGTGCAGTCGATCGTGCCGCGCTGGAGGCCCTCGAACGCCTCGACGTACTCCAGTGAGACGGGATTGGCACCCATGTCCCGCACCGCGGACTCGCCGGCCTGCGAGCCGATGCGGACAGATCTGCCGGCCCAGGCCTCGGCGGTGGTGGTGTCGTTGTCCGGGTTGCAGAGGAAGAAGTACTCGCCGCTGTTGGCCTGCGGGGTCAGCGGGGTGAGGCCCGCGTCCTCGAACTCCTGCAGGACGGCCTCGTTGCTCCAGGCGAGCTCGTTGAGCATGGCGCTGGTCGCCATCTCGCCCACCAGCGGGGAGGTGGGGGCCAGCTGCGAGACGGTCATGAGGTCGTTGAAGGCGGGGAACTCCGCGGGCAGGTAGGAGGGGACGAGGTGGGCGATGTCGACGCGGCCGTCGACCAGGGCGTCGGGCAGCTCCGTGTAGGTGGCGATGGCCTGGCCGTAGACGATCTCGACCTCGATCTGGCCGTTGGAGCGGGACTCGATCGACTCCTTGAACGCCTGTGCGGACGGTGCGGCGGTGTCGTCCGGCGAGCTGGAGGCCGGCTGGTAGGTGAGGGTGACGGGGTCCAGGCCCTCGATCGCGGCGGTGACCTCCTGCTGGTCGGCGCCGTAGGCGAAGCCCTGGCCGCCGGACTCGCCGGAGGCACCGGCGATGCTGCCCGCGCAGCCGGTGAGCAGTGTGAGCGTGACGGCCACACAGACAGAGGGCATCACGGAACGAAGAACGGACATGGGCGGCTCCTCATCGAGCGGGGGTGAGTGACGAGCGGGGTGGGGTCCGGATCAGGCGGCGGGGGTGAGGCCCAGAGCGTTGGTCCAGAGGGTGGAGAGGGTGCGGCTCAGTTCCTCGCGGCCCTCGTCGGTGAGGTACGCGGGGTCCTTGTCCTGGACGTAGACGCGGTAGCAGAGGCGGCTGACCATGAGCGAGAGCGCGCGGGCCACCAGATCCGCGTCCAGTGAGGCATCGACGGCGCCGTCCTTCTGCAGGCGGGCGATCGAGCGGGCGTTGCGCTGGACGAACGCCGTCGACCGCGCCTCACGCAGCTTCCGGATGTCCTCATCGACGTGCGCCACCTGCTCCATGACGGCCATGAGGTCCGCGTTGCGGCTGTAGGAGTCGATGTAGTGCCGGTTGGCGCGCTGGATGCGGGCGACGGGATCCGTGTCCGGCTCCTCCGGGGCCGGCGCGTGCAGGACCGCCTCCTGGTACTCCTCGATGATGGCGGCCAGGATGTCCTCGCGGTTGCGGAAGTACGTGTAGAGGGTGCCGGTCGAGCAACCCACGCGGTCCGTGATG
>DYUK01000279.1 GCA_020743695.1 Brevibacterium senegalense
GGACGTGCCGGTGCGGATCCACACCCCGGCGACCGCGGCCACCCTTGCGGGCGGCGGCGGGCCGCCGTCCTCGGGACCTGCGGTGACGGGAGTGGGGGAGGGCAGGGGACTGCCCGCTATCCTCTTCTTCCACGGCGGCGGCTTCACGGTGGGCGATCTGGACACGCACGACCGGGTCCAGCGGATGCTCGCTCACCACAGCGGTGCGGCGGTCGTCGCGGTCGACTACTCGCTGTCGCCGGAGGCGAAGTTCCCGCAGGCTCTGCGCGAGTGCACCGGCGTGGCCGCGCACCTCACGGCGCACGGTGCGCAGTGGGGGCTGGACGGCAGCCGGCTGGCGTTCGCGGGTGACTCCGCGGGCTCGGGGCTGTCGATCGGCGGGGCGCTGCTGCTGCGCGACGAGGACCCGGATGTGTTCGCCCAGCTGCGGTCGCTCCTCCTCATCTACGGCGGGTTCGGACTGCGGGACTCCGCGACCCGGCGGTTGTGGGGCGGTGACTGGGACGGGATGAAGATGGACGACCTGGCGGGCTTCATGGACGCGCTGTATTCGAGTGAGGCTGATGCGCGCAGCGTCTACGTCAATCCGCTCGAGGCGGATGTGCGCGGGCTGCCGCCGGTGTTCCTGCGGTCCGCGGAGCTGGATCCGCTGGCAGACGACTCCCGCGCGTTCGCGGAGGTGCTGCGGCGTGCGGGCCAGGAGCACGAGCATCGTGAGGTGCCGGGCGTCCTGCACTCGTACGTGCACTTCGGCCGCATACTTGATGCGGCGAATCAGACGCTCGCAGAGGCAGCGCTGTTCGCGGCTGCGAGGTTCGCGCAGGCGTGAGCGCGGGAGTCTGCCGGCTGATCGCGGGCGGGCCTCGCAGCTGCGTGCGGAACGCGCCGTGGCGGCGAGTAGGCTGACCCGTCAGACACGTCATGGGCACCGCGGCGACAGTCGTGCGAGCCCGGCTGAGAGAGAGCGGGAGCGGAGCACACGATGGGGCACGTTTCGGAGGAATCCGGCACGACGAACGTGAGGAAGATCCGCCGTCGGGTGCAGTTGGCACTCTGGATGCTGTTGGGGGCTGCAGTTCTGCTGACCGCATACAGTGCGATCTTCCGTGCCCTGATGGCGAGAGAGGGGCAGACGCACGGGTGGGTCGATGCCCTCTATTGGACGCTGACGACCATGTCGACGCTCGGGTATGGGGACGTCACCTTCACATCGGACTTGGGACGGCTGTTCTCCATGTTCGTCACGGCCAGCGGAATCGTGTTCATCCTCATCCTCCTGCCCTTCCTGTCCGTGCGGTTCGTCGTGTCTCCGTGGATGGAGCGTCGTGAGAAGGCGAGAACTCCGCGCAGAGTCCCGGACTCCATGCGCGGACACGTCATTCTCGTGGGGTTCGGCACGGTGACCCAGACGCTCATCGCGCGGGCGAAGAGAGCCCGCACCCCAGCCGTCGTGCTCGTCGAGGATGCCGCGGAAGCCTCGAGGCTCCTCGACGAGGGCTACCACGTGATGGTCGGGCCGCTCGATTCGCCGGTGACCTACCGGAAGGCCGCAGTGGAGCGCGCGGCGATGGTCGTATCGACGCACGCGGACACGACGAACACCAACGTCGCCTTCACGGTCCGCCAGGTCAACAAGTCCGTGAAGATCGCGGCGACGGCTGCCAAGGAGGCCTCGGTCGACGTGCTTGAGCTGGCCGGAGCGGACTATGTGCTCGAACTCAGCTCCACCCTGGGACGCGAGCTGGCCAACCGTGCGCTCGGCACACGTGGTCGAGCCCACGTCGTGGGGTCCATCGGACGCACCCTCATCGCGGAAGCGGCGGTGCGCACCACCTCGCTGGTGGGGATGACGCTGGGGCAGGCGAAGGACCACATCGAGGGAGACGTTCGGATCATCGCGGTCATGCAGCGCGGGCGGCTGCGGGCGACGAAGTCGGAGACCAGGATCGATGAGCGGGCCGTGCTAATCCTCGCGGGAACGCAGGAGGACCTGTCGTCCTTCGACCACCAGTTCCAGAGCCTGCTGGGCAGTGAAGACCAGGTTCTGATCCTGGGCGGAGGCCGGGTGGGGAGGGCCGTCGCGGAGGCGCTCGACGAGTCCGGGGTGCGGTCGACGATCGTCGAGAAGGTCGCCGGGCGCACACCGTCCCATTTGACGGTGGTCGAAGGCGATGCCGGCGACATCGATGTCCTGCAGACTGCGGGACTGGGCAGCGCCTCCGCAGTCGTCGTCACGTCGCGGGACGACGACTTCAATGTCTACCTCACGCTGTACTGCCGGCGGTTGAAGCCGGATCTGCAGATCGTCTCCCGCGCGACGTCAGAACGCAACGTCGCCACGCTGTATCGAGCGGGGGCGGACAGCGTGCTGTCGTACGCCACGATCGGGGCGACCGCCCTGTGGAACAAACTGGGACGCGCCCATCGCGTGGTCATCGCGGAAGGGAACGAACTGTTCTGCGTGCCACGACCGCGGTCCCTCGATCGTGTCGTCGTCCGGGACGAGAAGGTGCACGACGCGACGGGGTGCCACATCATCGGCGGGCTCGACCCGGAGGGCGGCCTGGTGGTCGAGCCCGAACAGCTGGAGAGCCAGGAACTCTGCAGCCTGGTGCTGCTGGGGGATCGCCATGCCGAACGAGCCTTCCGCGACAAGTACGTCAAGGGCTCCTGACCCAGAAGAACCGGGGCGCAGGGGCGTGGACGGTCGCGTTCGTGCGGCCCTCAGCTGGGACGCGTGGCGGGGGAGACCGTCTTCGCGGGGTCGCGCTCGGCCAGGTGACCGATCGCGGTGTCGATGCGGGCGAGGACGTCCGCCTCGAGCGTCACGCCGGCGGCTGCCGCGTTCGACGCGATCTGCTCCGGGCGGGATGCGCCCACCAGGGCGGAGGCCACGTTGTCGTTCGACAGCACCCACGCGATGGCCAACTGCGCCATCGTGAGGTCCAGCTCCGCGGCGATGGGTTGCAGCTGCGCGACCGCGTTCAGGATCTCGTCGTCCAGGTAGCGCTGGACGGCGCGGGCGCCGCCGGCCTCGTCCGTGGCGCGCGAGCCCTCCGGTAGAGGCTGTCCCTTCTTGTACTTCCCCGTCAGCACGCCCTGCGCGATGGGGGACCAGACGATCTGCGAGAGGCCCAGCTCCTGCGAGGCGGGGATGACCTCCTCCTCGATGACCCGCCACAGCATGCTGTACTGCGGCTGGTTCGAGATGAGGTGGATGCCCAGGTCCTGTGCCAGCGCGTGCCCGGCGCGGATCTCCTCCGCCCGCCATTCGGAGACGCCGATGTACAGGGCCTTGCCCTGGCGGACGACGTCCGCGAGCGCCTGCATCGTCTCTTCGAGCGGCGTCTCGTAGTCGTACCGGTGCGCCTGGTACAGGTCGACGTAGTCCGTGCCCAGGCGGGTGAGCGAGCCGTTGATCGACTCCATGATGTGCTTGCGCGACAGCCCGCTGTCGTTGGGGCCCTTGGGGCCGGTGGGGTTGTAGACCTTCGTGAAGATCTCCAGCGACTCGCGACGCTGCCCTGCGAGCGCGTCGCCCAGCACCTGTTCCGCCTTCGTGTTCGCGTAGACGTCTGCGGTGTCGAACGTCGTGATGCCGGCGTCCAGGGCGGCGTGGACGCACTGCGTCGCGATCTCGTTCTCGACCTGCGAGCCGTGGGTGAGCCAGTTGCCGTACGTGACCTCGGAGATCTTGAGGCCGGAATGTCCCAGGTAGCGGTACTCCATGAGTGTGAGCCTTCCTGCTGCGCGTGTGCGGTCCGGGGTGCGGACCCGGCCTCAGCCTACGGGGTGGGTCGTGCGCACCCTGGTCGTCCCCGTCATGAAGTCCGTGATCGTGATGACGTCATCCACCCCGAAGACGGGGCCGTGCGCCGGTTCATCCCAGAGCTCGTTCCCGGTGAGCGCATCGATCCCGACGGCGCGGTCGTCGACACCCACGACGACCTCCAGCACGTCCGGCACCACGTGACCGGCGACGGCTGTCCCCTCACCCGAGTCCCAGGTCCAGAGCGAGTCTCCACCCGCGATGTCAACGGCTTGGAACCCCGCATCAGTGGGGAGGACGATCGCAGGACCATCGGCGCCCCGCGCTGATGCTGGGATGAGCGCGTCGTTCTCGACGACTGTGGGAGCGTCCACGTATCCGTAGTACTCATCTGTATCGATGAGTGAGGCAGGAGCCGGAACCGCGAGCGGTTCACCCGTGGCGGCTCCCGTCGACGGATCGGTCACCGACACGAGGAACTGCGCGTCGTGGTCGGGATTCGGTGACGACGTGAGGAGCAGGCAGTACGAGTCACCCGCACTGCTGCGTTGCATCCGGTACTCGCACGGCAACTCGTAGTTCAAGTCCTCGACGCTCACGTCGCCGGTCTCCATGTGGTCGTCGGCCCACGCCTCGACGGTGGCGAGGAGTCCGCCGTC
>DYUK01000280.1 GCA_020743695.1 Brevibacterium senegalense
AGAAGCTCAGCAGCGTGTTGAGGTGCAGCCACGAAATCCATGCGTCGCGGAAGCCCTGCGTGCCCACCGCGCTCTCACGGTCGTCCAGGACGACCACCATCCGCGCCCGTCCCGACCCGTCAGGATCCGGAGCGAAGAGGATTCCCAGCGGCCCCTCCCGCAGCAGGAACGCCATCTGCCATCGAGAATCCGGAACCTGAGACTCAGGCCGCGCCAGCGGCGCCTCCTGCGTCAGTTCACCGGCCACCTGGAGGGCAACACTGAACGCCCCCGCACTCGCGTCGAGGAGCACCGGCTGCGGCGGCACGCCCGCGCGGCCCACCCCCAGCATCCAGACCGCAGAGTCCGCGAAGGCCCGCACCGCGCCCACCGCCGCGTCCACCGGTGACCGACCCACACTGCCGAAGCCAGCACCTATGCCACGGGCGCCCCCACTGGTCTGCGCCTCATCGATCGTGAGGATCCACTGCAGCAGGATCTCCACCGGGCCAGCCAGGAAGGCTTCCGCGCCGTCGGGCCACGTGAGCATCCGCTGACCGTTCGCACCCTTCCGCGCCTTCAGCGCGTGGATCCTCTCCGGCGGCACCTGCGCATGCCATTGACCCCAGAACCCCGCGCGAGCTCCCGCGTCATCCGCACCACCCGCAGACACCGCACCGCCCGCGGCCCCGGCGACCGATCCATCCGTCATGGCGGACGCCACCACATCCGCATGCGCGATGGAGACCACCGGCCACCCGTTGCGCGACCGCAGGTCCGCCCTCTTCCGCGCATCGTCGGCCACGATCGTGTGGGCGGGTGACGCGTGGTACGCGTATCCGTCGGTGAACACCGCGACGTCCGGCACCTGCGGGGAGGCACACTCCAGCATGAAGTCCGGCTTCACGAAGCCCTGCGCCACCTGGGGCACCAGCCGCCAGCGCAGCTGGGACTGCGGCAGGGTGAACGTGAGCCCCGTGCCGGTCGACATCGCCGTCTCCCGTACGTGGTAGCCCACATGGGTGAGCCGCTCCCGCATGACCGCACGGAACTTGCCCTCCAGCGCGGATTCGTCCGCGGGCCGATCCGGCGTCTCAGTCGTCACCTCCCAGCCCGTCCAGGGAAGGCCGTCGCCGAGGCCGCCCGCACCGTTTGCTGCACCGCGCGTGCCGTCGTGTGACACGTCCCCGCGGGCACGTCCCGCGCTGGTCGGGTCCACTTCAGCTCCGTCGACGGCCCGCCCTGCGCGCAGGAGTGTCGCGAGCGTCGTCTCCGCGGACTGCCGTGAGACCATCCCGTCCGCACCTGGTGGAACGAACGGCAGGAGGCACTGCGCGCACGCGATCTCCGTGCCCGCGCAGACGCAGTCGCGCACGACCCGGTAGGCAGCCGCGAGCACTTTCCACAGCTTCTCGGGGCGGCACAGGTCTGCCAGGTAGCCGGTGCCGCCGGGGACCACATCGTGCAGCAGGAGTGCTTCGACCACTCCCCCGCCCTCCAGCGGCTCCTGCGTGCGCAGGAGCGAGATGTGGTCCGGTTCGCCGCCCAGTTCCTCGCGGAGTCCCACCTGCAGGGCCGCCATGAGGCTGGGCACGGTGAGGTGGTCGCCGGTCACCAGCTCGTGCGGCAGCCGCAGCAGCGCACCCTGGGTGTCCAGCAGATGGGTCAGAGCGATGCTGACGGTCTTCTCGTCGCGTGCGTCACGCAGAGGACACCAGGGACGGTGTTCCTTCCGGGAGTTCTCCCCGCTGCTGCGGTCCAGGACCCCGCAGGACTCACATATGGTGAAGAGGCTGAGCGCCATCTCCTCGCCCGCGATGACCGCGGGGCGCGCACGTCTCTGCTGCCCCAGATTCACCGTCGTGATGCGTACCCGTGACAGGTGGGCGATGCCGAAGTCCAGGCCGGGCGTGTACCAGCGGGACGCGATCGACGCAGGGTCGATATCCGCAAGGCTCACCAGCGAGTACATCGTCATCGCCCGGTCATCGTCGCGGTCGTTGATCCCGGCCTCGTCCCGGTTGATCATCGACATCGCCCGCCGGAACTGCACAGCGTCAACCCGCTGACCGCGGTCGGCGATCCCCGCGCTTCCACAGCGGGGGCACTGCTGCGGAACAGCAGCGGTGCCGTCCTCAGTGACACGGGCCTCGCGCGAATCGTGCGTGAACCCGCATGCACTGCAGAAGGCCAGCGTATAGACGTCTTCGTTCGCCGCTCCCAGATCGACGGCATCGACCCGCACCTGCAGCCCGCGCCCATAGAACGTCGATCCGGGTGCGAAGTCACGCAGTGCGACACGGGCGCCACGGCCAAAGGTGAGGGAGTCCTCCCGCCATTCCGCGGTCTCGTCGTCCCTCCACCGCGCGATGACGTCGAGGTCCGTCGAGTCGTCCAGCAGCGTGTAGTTGGGCAGCAGCTGGACAGCCTCCAGCGCACTCACCCAGTCCTGCGCCTGCATGTCCGTGAGGGCCCGCTTCGTGGCTCGCAGAGCTGATCTGGCCTGTTGCAGGGGTTCCTTCTCCTCCTCCGGGAGGTGCCCCTCAATCTCTTGCGCCTGGAGTCGCGCCACGAGGGGCTGGATCTCCCCGACGCGCCGCGTGAGGGTCTCGCGTCGCTTCAGGTAATCGCGGTGGGCGGCCCAGACGGTGCGGCTGAGACCACTCGTACCGTCCTCCCCCGGCGAGGCCCAAGCGCGCAGCTCGTGAGCGGCCAACTCGATCTGATCGCCGAACCCGGCCAGGAACTCCTCGAGCAGCG
>DYUK01000281.1 GCA_020743695.1 Brevibacterium senegalense
GCCCTCGAGACACTGCTCATCGCAGCCCGGCACCGGTCTTTCTGGGCGCTGGCCATCGCCTTCGCGATCTGCGGTGCGACGACGAACGGGCTGGTGGGCGTCCACTTCATCCCGTCCGCCCACGACCACGGGATGTCGCAGACGACCGCCGCAGGACTCCTGGCCGTCGTGGGCGTCTTCGACATCGTCGGCACGATCGCCTCCGGCTGGCTGACGGACCGGTTCAACCCCCGCGTGCTGCTGCTCCTGTACTACGCGTTCCGCGGAGTGGGCCTGCTGTGCCTGCCGTGGCTGCTGTCCGACAGCGTCCACCCCAGCATGCTGCTCTTCATCATCATCTACGGACTCGACTGGGTGGCGACGGTCCCGCCCACCGTCGCGCTGTGCCGCGAGATCTTCGGCGACCGCAGCACGATCGTGTTCGGGTGGGTGTTCGCCTCCCACCAGGTGGGGGCGGCGATCGCGGCGACGGCGGCGGGCATCGTCCGCGACGAGTTCGGCGCCTACACCTATGCATGGTGGGGCGGCGCGGCGATGTGCGCGATCGCGGCCGTCCTCTCGATCATGACCCGCGCCTCCGGAAAGGAGACACGCGACCGACGGTCGCCCGCACCCGTCCAGGGGTGAGATCCTGGACCGGTGCTTCGGACTCATCGCGCTGCAGGACTCGCCGCCGCCCTCCTGACCGTCGCCGCTCTGGCCGGCTGCGGGGTGTCCGCGGCATCCCCCGGTGACGATCCGACGGCGGGGACAGGGGACCTCGGCGTCGAGGGCGACCCCGCAGCCCAGGCGACGCCCACCGCATCGCCCACCGCAGAACACTCGCCGTTCCCGGCCCCGCAACAGGGGACTCCCACGGCTCTGCCCACCGAGGTGCCGGTGACCGGCAGCGGGGAGTGGGAGACGGCCTCGGGATCGGATGAGGCGGACGACGCGGACGGTGCGACGGTGTTCGAGGTCGCGGTCCGGGTCGAGTCGAACCTGCCGGTGGACGTCGAGCAGGCGACAGATTTCATCATGGAGACCCTGCGCGACGAGCGCGGCTGGGAGGACGTCGACGGCGTGGCGTTCGCCCGCGTCGAGGATGCGGACCAGGCGGACGCCGTCATCAGCATCGCCGCGCCATCGACGACGGACAGCATGTGCGCGCCCCTCATCACGAACGGCGAGCTCTCCTGCCGCAGCGGCCAGAACGTCATCCTCAACGCGAAGCGGTGGGTGTCTGCGACGGAGGAGTTCGACTCGCTCACCCAGTACCGGCAGTACCTCGTCAACCACGAGGTGGGGCACGCGCTGGGCCACGGCCACGAGTCGTGCCCGGGCGCGGGCGAGCCGGCACCGCTCATGCAGCAGCAGACGAAGGGGCTCCAGGGCTGCGAGCCCAACGCCTGGCCGTCCGTGGCGTGAGTTCAGCAGAGTGAGGCGTGCGGGCGGCCAGCGGCACGAGGACTGCCGGCGGATCACGCCTGCACCGGGCCGTCCAGCGTGACGACTGTCTTGCCCCGCGCGTGACCGGATTCCACGTGGGCGACCGCGCGGGCGGCCTCGTCGAAGGGGAGCACCCGGTCGACGACGACCTCGATCGCTCCGCGCGCCACGAGCTCCGCCACCTGCGCGAAGACCTCCGCGGTCCGGCGGCGGGTCACGCCGCCGTCACCCGCCGCCGAGGCCCCGGCCGGGTCCGCGACACTGCGCACCCGGGCGGTTCCCGGCTGGGGTGAGCGGATCTGCTCCAGGAGATCGATCCCACCGCCAAGAACATCGCCTCCCACGCAGTCGAGCAGTGCGTCGACGCGCCGAGACCCACCCGCAGCTGCCCGCACGCGGTCCTCCCAGCCGGGCCCGGATGCCACGTGCACGCCGCCGAAGCGCTCGACGAGGTCTGCCTTGGCGCTGCTCGCGACGCCGATGACGCGGGCTCCCGCGTGCCGGGCGAGCTGGATCGCGTGGACACCCACTCCCCCGCCGGCACCCAGGACGAGGAGGGTGTCGTCTGCACCGATGCGCAGCTCCTCGAGCGCATCGAATGCCGTGGCCACGGCGACCGGGATGCAGGCGGCGTGAGCGTCGTCGACCCCGTCCGGGATGGGGGTCGCGCTCTGCGCTGTCAGGAGTGTCTGCTCTCCCAGCGCACCGATCCCGGACGCGCAGGATCCGAAGACGCGGTCGCCCACCTGCAGGCCTGCATGCGCATCCGCGCCGGTCTCGAGGACGACACCCGCGGCCTCGCGGCCCATCGCCATGGGGAAGACAGCGGGGAAGGACGTCTGCCGCTGACCCGACCGCACCTTGATGTCGCCGGGATTCACGCTGACTGCCGTGACCCGGATGCGCACGTCTCCTGCGCCCGGGGTAGGTTCCGGGACGCGGTGGACCGCCTGCACGTCGGCTGAGCCGAACCGGTCGAAGCCGTGGATGCGCATGAGCCGGGTCACTCGATCTCCTCTTCGCGAGCCATGAGTGCGACACTACGACAGAGTCCGCCCGATCGAGGAGACCCCACCGCATGCCCGTCACGTTCGCGCATCCGATCGCCGTCGCTCCGCTGGCCCGGTCCGGACTGCCGCTGGCGGCACTGGTCATCGGCTCGATGGTGCCGGACTCCGGACTTTTCATCCGGGCGATCCCGGGTCTCGACACCCTGCTCGCGAGGTTGGGGAACCCCGCACTCCCCTCTGTCCTGCAGCTGCGGGAGATCCTTCACTCGCCGTGGGGCGTCCTCACGATCAACGTCGTCATCGGCCTGCTGTACCTGGCCCTGTGGTGGTGGCTGCTGCGGCCGGCCTACCGGGATGCCCTGCCGAAGCGGCTGCGGGGACGGACCCACGCGCGGCCCACGGGTCTGCGTCCGTGGCTGCTGGCGGTGCCCGCGTTCATGATCGGCGGTCTCACCCATATCGCGTGGGACCAGGTCACGCACCCGTACTCGTGGCTGGCGCAGCGTGTCGACGTCCTGCACTCGTCGATCGCCGGATTCCACATCGCCACCCTCCTGCACTACGGGACGGGGCTCCTGGGACTGCTCGCCGTCGCCTACTGGCTGGTCCGGCGGATCACGAGCCGCTCCGAGCACACGGTGCCGCAGATCCTGGAGGACCAGGCGACGTGGATGTTCGCAGTGCCGGCGCTGGCGGCGATGGCGGGCGTCGCCCTGGTGCTCGTCCACGCAGCGCGGGCGACCGTGCCCGGCGCGTTGGACGTCTTCATCCAGGACGTCCTCACGAACTCGACGGCAGCGGCCATCTGCGCCGCGACGGTCATGGCGGTCATCCACCGGCTCCGGGTGGGGCGCATCGATCGGCGGAAGGCGCGCCGCGCGTCGCATCGCCGTCTCGCGACCTCGTGACCCGAGGCGACTGAGTCGACGCAGCCGGTGTTCGCAGCCTCGACCGCGTTCGCTGGGCTCTGCCTGTGACGGTCACCGCGATCGCACGGC
>DYUK01000282.1 GCA_020743695.1 Brevibacterium senegalense
GTACGGCGTCACGACGTCCTGGTGGACGCGGAGGGTGCCCAGGCTGGTGGCGGCGCGGGCGGTCTCCTCCGTCAGGATCGCGTTGTACTTGAAGGTGTCGGTCTGTCCGCCGCCGCCGTACTCCTCCGGGATCTGGAGTCCGATGAGACCCAGCTCGCCCATCCGTGCGAACACGGCCTTGTCGACCATGCCCGCGTCCTCGTACTGCTGGAAGGCGGGCGCGAGCTCGCGTTCGACGAAAGTCCTGCACAGCTGCCGGAACTCTTCGTGGTCGTCCGTGTAGACGGTTCTGCGCATGGTGATCTCCAGTGATCTGTGTCGAGGGACGGCGCGGACCGGTTGAGCGGGCCGGGCGTCCCCGGGGCGTCGCGGTGTCGAGGCGCGGACGCCCCTTTCCACTGAATCGAACAATCGTTAAGGTAGCAGACACGCTCCAGACCTGTCTGCAACGGATGCAGCAGGACGCACTGGAAGGTTCTGAATCCATGCCTGAAGCCGTCATCGTCGACGCAGTCCGCACCGCTACGGGTCGCAGGGGAGGTGCTCTGCGGGACGTGCATCCGGTCGATCTGGCCGCCCATGCCCTGAAGGGACTCGTCGACCGCACCGGCCTCGATCCGGCACTCGTCGAGGACGTGATCCTGGGGTGCGTGACGCAGGCGGGCGAGCAGTCGTCGAACGTGGGGCGCTGGGCCGCCCTGGCCGCCGGCTTCCCGGAGACCGTCGCGGGCACGACCGTCGACCGCGCCTGCGGCTCGTCGCAGCAGGCTCTCACGTTCGCAGTCGCGTCCGTCGCCGCCGGGCACTGCGACGTCGTCATCGCCGGGGGCGTCGAATCCATGACGCGCGTCCCCATGGGGTCGCAGCGCTCGAACGGTCCCGGCAAGGCGTTCGGTCCGTCGATCGAGCAGCGCTACGGACGCGACTCCTTCAGCCAGGGCGAGGGCGCGGAGATGGTCGCGGAGCAGTGGGGCTTCAACCGCACGGACCTCGACCAGCTGGCCCTCGATTCCCACGCGCGGGCGCTCGCGGCGACGGAGGCGGGGCTGTTCGCGGATCAGATCCTCCCGATCGAGGGCCTCGACAAGGAGGGCAACGCGATCGAGTTCCGCACGGACGAGGGCATCCGCCCCGGCGGCACGCTCGAGTCTCTGGGCAAGCTGAAGACCGTCTTCCAGGAGGACGGCGTCATCACGGCGGGCAATTCCTCGCAGATCTCCGACGGGGCCTCCGCGCTGCTCGTCATGACGGACGTGAAGGCGAAGGAGCTGGGGCTCACCCCGATCGCGCGCGTCCACACCGCGGCGCTCGCGGCGACGGACCCCGTCATCATGCTGACCGCGCCCATCCCGGCCACGCAGAAGGCGCTGGCGAAGTCCGGACTGTCCGCCAGCGACATCGACGTGTACGAGGTGAACGAGGCCTTCGCTTCCGTCCCGCTCGCGTGGTTGCGCGACATCGGTGTCGAGTGGGATCGGGTGAACCCCAACGGCGGGGCGATCGCCCTGGGCCACCCGCTGGGCGGGTCCGGTGCGCGCATCATGACGGACCTCGTCCACCACATGCGCCGGACCGGCTCCCGGTACGGCCTCCAGACGATGTGCGAGGCAGGCGGCCAGGCGAACGCGACGATCCTGGAGCTGGTGGCATGAGCACACAGCCGGCCAGCCGCACGATGGGCGAGCTCATCTACACCGCCTTCACCCGCTACGACCGGCGCACCGCGTTCATCGACGGAGACCGCACGTTCACGTACGCGCAGGCCGCTGCCGGCGTCCAGCGGATCCGCCGCACCCTGCAGGAGGCGGGAGTGCGGCCCGGTGACTTCGGCGCGCTCCTGGGCGGCAGTCGTCCGGAGACCTTCTTCTGCACGGCCGCTCTCTATTTCGAGGGCCTCCGGGTGAGCCCGCTGCACCCGGAGAACGGGGTCCGCGACCACCGGCAGTCCCTCGAGCTGGCGCAGGTGCAGTACCTGCTCTACGAGGAGGGCCGCTTCGACGCGATGGCGGCGGATCTCGCCGCGACCGTCCCCGGCCTGACCGTCATCCCGGTGCCCATCCTCGACCCCGCTACCGCGTCGGACACCGCCGAGGTCGTGTCCGGCTTCTCCGTCCTGGACCGCCCTGTGCGGGTGGACCCGGAAGCGGATGCGTCCCTGGGCTTCTCCGGCGGCACGACGGGCACCCCCAAGGGCATCATGCGCTCGCACCGGACGATGGTGACGAATGCGATCTACACGATCGTCGACTGGGACTGGCCGGTGGAGAACCGCTTCCTCGTGACGACGCCCCTGTCCCACGCCTCCGGCGCGATGGCCCTGCCCGTCCTGCTCAAGGGCGGGTCGATGGTCATGCTCGACAAGTTCTCGCCCCAGGCGTTCGTCGATGCGGTGGAGGCGCACCGGATCACGTCGACCTTCGTGGTGCCGACGATGATCTACCGGATCCTCGACCTGCCGCAGGAGCAGCTGGACCGGCTGGGGTCGCTCGAGACCGTCGTCTACGGCGCGTCCCTCATGGATCCGTCGCGGCTGCAGGAGGCGATCCGGCGGATCGGCCCTGTCTTCCTGCAGCTGTACGGGCAGGCCGAGTCGCCCAACCTCATCTCCGTCCTCCGGCAGGAGGACCACGATCCGGATGATCTGGTGCGGCTGGCATCGGCCGGCCGGGCGACCTCGTGCGCGGATCTGACGATCCGGGACGACGAGGACCGGGAGGTGCCGGTGGGCGAGGTGGGCGAGATCTGCGTGTCCGGCCCCATCGTCATGTCCCGCTACTGGCAGAACCCGGAGCTCACGGCGGAGACGCTGCGCGGCGGACGGCTGCACACGGGCGACCTGGGGCGGCTGGACGAGCACGGCTATCTCAGCATCGTGGGGCGCAAGAAGGACATGATCATCACCGGTGGTCTGAATGTGTACCCCGCCGAGGTCGAGGCCCGGCTCCTCGAGCACCCCGCCGTGGCGCAGGCGTGCGTCGTGGGCATTCCCGACCGGGACTGGGGAGAACGGGTCGTCGCGGCGATCGTGCTGCGCGCGGGAACCGAGGCGGCGGCAGGCGCCGCGCAGAACGGAGCGGTGCTGTCGCAGGAGCTGCGCGACTTCGTCCGGGCGGAGAAGGGCAGTGTGCAGACGCCCAAGGACCTGGAGTTCGTGGCGGACATCCCCGTCACGAAGATCGGGAAGCCGGACAAGAACGCGCTGCGCGACACGATGGCGGCCCTGCTGGGGTGACGCGTCCGATTCTGCGATTTCTTGTGACTCTTTCGTGATCAGAATGAACAGAACTGTCGGGTGAGTCACAGGTTTGACACAGTGAGTCCGTGAGTTCCGGTGGACGGCGGTGTCCGTCGGAGCGGATCTCGGACTCGAGACAGTCGAACAGCAGAGGAAGAGCAGGATGAAGACGACGCACGGAGGCAAGCGGTTCGTCGCGCTGAGCGCGGCGGTCGCCATCGGCATGAGCGGAGTGGCCGCCACGGTCCCCGCCCTCGCGTCCACGGATGCACCGGACGATCTGGGCGCTGTGGCAGCGGAGGCGCTGACCGCGAACGTCGGTGTCGCGGCTGTCGGCTACAACGCTGCCGGCGATATCGCGGTGCAGGTGGTCGAGGGTTCTGAAGCCGACAAGGATCGCAAGGTCAAGGAGAAGACCCTCAAGGGCGTCTCCGCCTTCGCGAAGGCGGAGACCGGTGCGGAGCCTGTCGTCACGACGATCGAGAACGGCTACTACCCGGCGAACGCGACGGACGTCGTGGGCGGAGCCGGTTACGCGATGGCGGACGCAGGTGCGGACAGGATCAACAGCGTCTGCTCGTTCGGCTTCCCGGCAACGGGGCCCAACGGTGAAGAGGCGATCCTCACGGCCGGCCACTGCGTGGACGAGGGGAACGACATCTACCTCGAGCAGCCGTCGGCCAGCAACGCCGGAACGGGCGACTACGAAGGTGAGGTCACCACGGCGCTCCTGAGCGACACCCCCATCGGCACGGTCACCCACTCCGCGTGGGCGGATACGACGATCGACCGGAGCAATCCGGGCGATTGGACGAACCCGGACAACTACGATCCCGCGGAGACGCAGGACTACGCCGTCATCACGCTGGACGACGATTCCCTGACGACGCATCCCCAGGTGACCGACTGGACGACGTCGGACAGCGATGACCTCTCCGCCTCCACGGAGCCGGTCGCCGGCGTCCACGATGTGACGACGGACGACATCGGCAAAGCGATGTGGCGCTCGGGCCGGACCTCCGCCATGCAGGAGGGCACGGTCGGGCCGGAGTATCAGGGCCAGATCGGCGGCGTCGTCGATGGCTACACGGTCATCCAGGATCACGACGGCACTCTCGTCGTCGTGTACGGCTTCGCTGCTGAGGCACTGGGCATTCCCGGGGATTCCGGCGGCTCGGTCATGATGGGCGACCAGGCCGTGGGTGTCCTGACCGGCACGAACTACAACTCGCAGACGGGCGAGGGCGGCGACTGGGTCTGGGTCGCGGAGCTGGCCGAGGGGCTCAAGCACCTGCCGGGCGAGTACACAGTGAAGACCGTCGAGGACGAGGAGCCGGAGCCGACTGAGGACCCCACGGAGGACCCGACCGAGGAGCCCACGGAGGACCCGACGGAGGATCCGACTGAGGACCCCACGGACGACCCGACCGAGGACCCCACCGAGGACCCGACCGAGGAGCCCACCGAGGACCCGACGGACGACCCGACGGAGGAGCCGACGTCTACGCCGACAGCAACGGACTCTCCGGAGCCGACGCCCACGGCGACGGAGACGGATGATGAGGATGTCGATCCGGCGCTGGCGGTTGATCCGCAGGAGATCGCTGCGGAGCGTTTCGTCGCGGACAGCGAGGATCAGGCCGTTGAGGAGGACCGCGGCGTCACCTACACGGTGACGGATGTGGAGCCGGGTTCGGAGGTCACGTTCGACACGTACATGGACGCCGATGCTGCGAATGCGGGTTCGGAGGCTGCTCCGGTTGCGGATGCGGCTGATGAGCCGGCGAAGTCGATCACGGTGACGGCTGATGAGGACGGCACTGCGTCCTCGCGTGTGTGGGGCGAGACGACTGCGGCGCCGTCCGCGTACATCGGTGAGTACTCGGTCGTGGCGACGACGGAGGATGAGACCCTCGAGGGTTCGTTCAGCGTCGTCGACGGTTCGGGTGACGGCGACGGCGGTCAGGACGACGGTGACAACGGCGACGGTGACAACGGTGGCGACGGGGATGACCTGCCGCGCACCGGTTCCACCACTGCTCCGCTGGTCGCCGGTGCTGCCGGACTGGTCGCCCTGGGTGGCGCGCTGGTCTACGTGGCACGCCGCCGCCAGGTCTGAGTGCATCTGATCCGGAGGCGGTCGGACTGAGGAGGTCTGATCACTGACGGAACAGAGTGAAAGGGGGCATCCGTTGAGAGGCGGATGCCCCCTTCCGCATGTCCGAAGTCCGATAGGCACAGGATCCGCTCGGCCTCGTTCTCTGCTGTGTTTCTTTCGTGACCAGAATGAACAGAAGTCTGAGTGAACGCACAACTCTGGCACAGTTGCCGTTGAGAGTCGCCGGGGCGTTGTCGCCGACGACCCGGGTGTCATGCACGCATGAGTATGAGATGCAGAGGAAGAAGCGTATGAAGACTCCCCAGGGAGCGAAGCGGTTCGTCGCGCTGAGCGCGGCGGTCACCATCGGCATGGGCGGTGTGGCCCTGACGGTCCCCGCAATGGCCACTAACGATGGACCGAAGGAACTGGGCGAGGCTGTCGCCTCTGTCGCTGAGGGCACGAGCATTGCGGACAAGATCGCCGCGATCGGCTACAACGCGGACGGCGAGATCGTCGTGCAGACGGTCGCGGGTCAGGGCATCACGGCCCAGTCGAAGGTCCTGGAGCCGGTGCGCCAGCTCGCAGAGGCAGAGGGCCAGGACGAGCTCCACATCAAGCCGATCGCGAACGGCTACAGCCCTATCAACGCGACGGACGTCGTGGGTGGCGCCGGGTACGCCGTCGACAAGGGCAGCGGCAATTGGGGTCTGTGCTCGTTCGGGTTCCCTGCGACCGGTCCCAACGGAGAAGAGGCGATCCTCACGGCCGGCCACTGCGCAGAGGTCGGCGAGCAGGTCTACCTCGAGAGGCCCTCGACGTCACCTGCCGGCACGGGTCGCATTCACGAGCAGCTCCCGTTCGAACTGCTGAAGGACGAGCCGATCGGCGAGTTCACGGCCTCGGAGTTCGCGAAGACGGACTTCATCAACGACAGTGACTGGGACAACCCGGGGCGCTACAACCCGGCGGATGCGCAGGACTTCGCAGTCATCACGCTGGACGACGACTCGCTCACGACGCACCCCGAGGTGACGGACTGGACGACCGCGGGCGATGATGACCTGTCAGCGTCGACGCGCGAAGTTGCGGGCGTCCACGATGTGACGATGGCGGATGTCGGCAAGGAGATCACCCGATCGGGTCGCTCCAGCGGTCAGCAGTCCGGCCCGATCGGATCGGACGATGACGAGAAGGCATACGTGGGCGAAGTCGTCGACGGTTATGGTCTCGTCGCCGTTCCGGAGTCGACTCGTACCGCCGTCGTGTACGGATTCGCTGCGCAGACGTTGGGCATCCCCGGCGACTCCGGAGGCGCGGTCATGATGGGTGATCAGGCCGTGGGCGTCACGTCCCTGTCGAACTACGACCGGACCACACAGGAAGGCGACTGGATCTGGGTCGCCGAGCTGGCCTCGGGCCTCGAGACCGTGGCCGACGGCTACACGGTGAAGACCGTCGAGGACGAGGAGCCGGAGCCCACTCCGACCCCCACGGCGACGGACACTCCGGAGCCGACTCCGACGGCGACGGATTCCCCGGAGCCGACCCCCACGGCTACCGAGACGCCTGAGCCGACTCCGACCGCGACGGACACTCCGGAGCCGACGCCGACGGAGACGGACACCCCGGAGCCGACGCCCACGGACACGGATTCGCCGGAGCCCACCGAGACAGGTGAGCCGACGTCGACTCCGACGGCGACGGATTCCCCGGAGCCGACGCCCACGGCTACCGAGACGGACGATGCTGACGTCGACGCAGAGCTGACCGTCGACCCGCAGGAAATCGCGGCGGAGCGCTTCATCGCCGATGGCGAGGAGCAGGCTGAGGCCGAGGACCGCGGCGTCACCTACTCGGTGACGGGCGTGGAGCCGGGCTCGGAGGTCACGTTCGACACCTACATGGGTGCACGCGAGGCTGCGAACGCCGGTTCCGAGGCTGCTCCGGCTGCGGATGCGGCCGATGAGCCGGCCAAGTCGATCACGCTGACCGCAGATGAGGACGGCAATGTGTCGTCGCGGATCTGGGGTGAGACGACGGCTCCTGCGTCTGCGTACATCGGTGACTACGAGGTCGTCGTGACGACGGAGGACGAGACCCTCGAAGGTGCGTTCAGCGTCGTCGACGGTTCGGGCGACGGTGATGGCGGTCAGGACGACGGCGGTAACGGGGACGAAGGTGACAACGGGGATGATCTTCCCCGCACCGGTTCCACCACCGCTCCGCTGGTCGCCGGTGCTGCCGGACTGGTCGCCCTGGGTGGCGCGCTGGTCTACGTGGCACGCCGCCGCCAGGCCTGAGTGCAACTGATCCGGAGGCGGACGGGCTGAGACAGCCCGGCCGCTGACGGCACAGGACGAAGGGGGCATCCGCTGAGAGGCGGGTGCCCCCTTTCGCGTGTCCGAACATCTCATTCTGGAAGCACCGTTGCCATGCCGTGACCATCTGTGATCATTCCGTGACCACAATGAACAGAACTTTTGAGTGAGGGACGTCTCTGGAACAGTGGCGCACTGAGTGTCGCCGGGCGGCTGTGTCTGTCGACGACCCACTCAGACTCCATGTCACCGAACAGCAGAGGAAGAGCAGTATGAAGACTCCCCAGGGAGGCAATCGGTTCGTCGCGCTGAGCGCGGCCGTTGCCATCGGCATGGGCGGCGTCGCCTTCACGGTCCCCGCCATGGCGGCCAATGAGGCGCCGAAGGAGCTGGGCGAGGCGGTCTCCGCAGTCGCATCGGCGGACGAGAACATCCTCGACAAGGTCGCCGCGATCGGCTACGACGCCGAGGGCGACGTCGTCGTGCAGACCGTCGAGGGTGCGAACGTCCAGGCCGACGATGAGATCCTCAAGCCCATCGCCGAGTTCGCGCAGGCGACCGAGGGCCAGGACGAGGTCGAGGTCATCGAGATCGCGAACGGGTACACCCCCGCCAACGCGACGGACGTCGTGGGCGGCGCGGGCTACGCGGTCGCACCCGACGGCGGCGAGGCTCAGGACATCAACGGACTCTGCTCCTTCGGCTTCCCGGCGACGGGCCCCGATGGTGAAGAGGCGATCCTGACGGCCGGCCACTGCGCCGAAGAGGGCGCGAACGTCTTCCTGGAGAAGCCGTCGACGTCGAACGCCGGTACGGGCGACTACCACGAGGATCTTCCGCTCGAGCTGCTGAAGAACGAGTCGATCGGCTCCTTCACCGCATCGGAGTTCGGTGAGACGATCCTCGACCCGAATGACCCGGACGCGGGCAACCCGGACAACTACTCGCCGGAAGCGACGCAGGACTTCGCCGTCATCACGCTGGATGACGACACGCTCACCACCCACCCCGAGGTCACGGACTGGACCACGGCGGGTGACGACGATCTGTCCGCCTCGACCACGTCGGTCGCCGGCGTCCACGATGTGGAGCAGGAGGACATCGGCCAGACGATCACCCGTTCGGGCCGCACCTCCGGTGAGCAGGAGGGCCCCATCGGCGGGGAAGAGGAAGGCACCATCGGCGGCATCGTCGACGGCTACGGCCTCGTCGGGATGCCCGACAGCCCGGATCCGAACAATCCTGAGATCGGTCTGGTGTACGGCTTCGCCGCTGAGGCACTGGGCATCCCGGGTGACTCCGGCGGCGCCGTCATGATGGGCGACCAGGCCGTGGGTGTCACCTCCCTCTCGAACTACGACCCGGCGACCGAGGAAGGCGACTGGATCTGGGTCGCCGAGCTGGCGAAGGGCCTCGAGACCGTGGCCGATGGCTACGAGGTGAAGACCACGGAGCCCACCGAGGAGCCCACGGACGATCCCACCGAGACCGGCGAGCCGACCGAGGAGCCCACCGAGACCGGTGAGCCCACGGAGGAGCCCACCGAGACCGGTGAGCCGACCGAGACGGCGGACCCGACGCCCACGGCGACGGAGACCGAGGACCCGGAGCTCGACCCGTCGCTGGCAGTCGACCCCCAGGAGATCGCTGCTGAGCAGTTCGTCGCCGACGGCGAGGAGCAGGCTGTTGAGGAGGACCGCGGCGTCGCCTACACGGTGACGGATGTGGAGCCGGGTTCGGAGGTCACCTTCGACACCTACACGGGTGTTGACGACGCTGCGAACGCCGGTTCCGGCGCCGCTGCTCCGGCTGCGGAGGCGGCTGACGAGCCGGCGAAGTCGATCACGGTGACGGCGGATGAGGACGGTACTGCGTCCTCGCGTGTGTGGGGCGAGACGAGCGCGGCCCCGTCCGCGTACGTCGGTGACTACGAGGTCGTCGTGACGACGGAGGATGAGACCCTCGAGGGCTCCTTCAGCGTCGTCGACGGTTCGGGTGACGGCGAGGGCGGTCAGGACGACGGTGACAACGGGGACGGCGAAGACCTGCCGCGCACCGGTTCCACCACTGCTCCGCTGGTCGCCGGTGCTGCCGGACTGGTCGCCCTGGGTGGCGCGCTGGTCTACGTGGCACGCCGCCGCCAGGCCTGAGTGCATCTGATCCGGAGGCGGTCGGGCTGAGACAGCCCGACTGCTGACGGAACAGAGTGAGGGGGGCATCCGCTGAGAGGCGGATGCCCCCTTCGGCGTGTTCCGGGGCCGGACCCACGGCGGTTGAACGGTCCGAGGATTCAGCGGCGATGCACGGGGTTCCATCCCTGCGGCCCCAGACTCGGCCGATACCATGGGCCTGTCCGACTCACGACTCGGGAGATTCCATGAAGCGACAGATCACCGTGGCGGCGGTCCTCGCCGCCTCCGCTCTCGCCCTGACCGGTTGCGGGGGATCGGGCACGCCCGGCGAGGACTCGACCACCTCGGCCGCAGCCGAAGAGCCGACGTTCGACGGCCGGTGGGAGGCGGACGACCCGGAAGACGCATTCCTCGACTTCACGGTCGTCGACGACGACGGCGGCACGGTGGCCGGAGGCGACGGGTGCAACGGCATCGGGGGCGACTTCTTCATCGACGGCGACACCGCCCGTGTGGAGCGCGGACCCAGCACTCTCAAGGGCTGCCCGGGTGTCGACACGTGGCTGAGCGGCGTCAACACCGTGACCGTGGACGGCGACACGATGACCGTGCAGGACGAGAACGGCGAAGAACTGGGCACCCTCACCCGTGCGGATGAGGCGGAGGCGACGCACCCCGGATCGACCGGCAGCCCGTCCGTGACGATCGATGAGGCGACCGAGGACGCCGACGACAGCGACAGCTGACGAAGAGCGAGCGACCGCGGGCCGGAGGGGATCCCCTCCGGCCCGCGGTCGTGTGGGAGTGGGCGTCGGACCGCGATCCGACGCCCACTCAGTCCCGCACTCGACCTACTCCCGCAGCATGCGCCGCAGGATCTTGCCGGTCGCGGTCTTGGGCATCTCATCCAGGACACCGATCGACCGCGGCACCTTGTACGCGGACAGCTGCTCGCGGC
>DYUK01000283.1 GCA_020743695.1 Brevibacterium senegalense
TGCCTGCTGCTGGCCTTCGTGTTCACCGGACCCGTCCGTTGGATCCTGCTGGCCGGCGCGATCGTGTTCCCGTGGGTCGCGGTCGTCATCGCGAATTCGCGCGACGAGCGACTCGTGCAGTACGACGTCGCGACCGTGACGCCCCGCTCTCCCGACGCGTTGCCGCGCACCGCCCGGCCGCAGGACGGGGCCCGCGACGGCAGAGCGCAGGACCGCCCGGGCGACGACCGGCACGACGACGGCCGTCGCGGTGACGGCCGTGGGGACGAGGACAGGATCATCCAGGACGGAATCGACGACGACGGGATCATCCCCGGCGAGGAGGTGCAGGATGGGCGCGACTGAGGAGACGTCCGCGGAGGTCGTCTGCTCGGCGAAGGGCTGCCGTGACAGCGCACTCCACGCCCTCCTGTGGAACAACCCGTCCGTCCACACGCCCCAGCGGCGCAAGGTGTGGCTCGCGTGCGACGCGCACCGGGAGCACCTCGAGGAGTTCCTGGGCCTGCGCGGCTTCCTCGACCGGACCGTCCCCGTGGGGCAGATCCCGGAGGATGCCGGATGAACTTCCTCCTGAGCCGCCGCTGGCTGCAGTACATCGCCTTCGCACTGGTCGCCGCCATCGCATGCCTCCTGCTGGCGAACTGGCAGGACAACCGCCGCGCGAACCGGGACGCGGAGATCGACCGCATCGAGACGCACTACTCCGCGCAGCCCGTGCCGCTGTCGACCGTCCTCCCCACGACGGACGCTCCGTTCGCCCAGGAGGACGAGTGGACCCGCGTCGAGGCCACCGGCGAGTACCGCCCCGAGGACGCGACCGTGGCCCGCAACCGGCCCAAGAACGGCAGCGCCGGCTACTGGATCGTCGTGCCCTTCGAGGTGGACGGCGGTGGCACCCTGCTCGTGGCCCGCGGCTGGTCCGGCGGCAGCGGGGCGGATGCGAACTTCGCCGAGGCCCCCGCACCTCCCACGGGTGCCGTCACCCTGACGGCGTGGTTGCGGCCCGCCCAGGACGGTGATCCGGCGGAGAACACGGAGACCTCCGTCGTCGCGATCGACCCCGGACTCATCGAGGGCGACGGCGCGTACACGAACGCCTACGGCTACCTCGACTCCGAGCAGCCGCCGCCTGAGGAGTCGCTCGAAGCGCTGCCGGAGCCCAACACGGACCCCGGTTCTCACCTGAGCTACACGTTCCAGTGGATCGCATTCGCGATCATGATCCTCGCGGGGCTCGCGTATGCGGCCAAGCGGGAGCGCGATGCCGTGCGCCGCGGAGACCGGGACGACACGACCGCCCACGACCGGGTGGTGCCGGGCGTCGAGTACGAGGTCGTCGACAAGGAGGCGCTGCTGCGCGGCGGCACCCGCCGCTCCCCCGCCACGTCGCAGCGGTCGACGTCGCAGCGGTCGAATAAGCGGCCGGTGCTGGGCATGCGCCGGGACGCGCGCGCCCTCACCCGCTCGCAGCGCCGCGCGGACGAGGACGAGGACGCCGCGCTCGACGCGCAGCTGAACAGCTGATCCTCGTCCCCGCGGGGACGTACGGCGGAACGAGCGTCCCCGCGGGGACGCTCACGCGAGGGTGACGAGGTCCAGGTAGCTCGACGACCAGTGGTCCTCGTCGCCGTCCGGCAGCAGCAGGACGCGGTCCGGGTCGAGCGCCTCGACGGCTCCCTCATCGTGGGTCACGAGGATGATCGCGCCCTCGTAGCGGCGGATCGCGGACAGGATCTCCTCGCGGCTGGCGGGGTCCAGGTTGTTCGTGGGCTCGTCGAGCAGGAGGACGTTCGCGCTCGAGACGACGAGGGTCGCGAGCGCCAGCCGGGTCTTCTCGCCGCCGGACAGGACGCGCGCCGACTTGTGCACGTCCTCGCCCGTGAAGAGGAACGACCCCAGCACGGTCCGTACACCGGTGTCGTCCAGGTGCGGTGATTGGGAGCGCATGTTCTCCAGCACCGAGCGGTCCAGGTCGAGCGTCTCGTGCTCCTGCGCGTAGTAGCCCAGCTTGAGCCCGTGGCCGGGCACCACCTGGCCGGAGTCCGGCTCCTCGACGCCCGCCAGCAGCCGCAGCAGCGTCGTCTTGCCCGCACCGTTGAAGCCCAGCACGACGACGCGCGTGCCGCGGTCGACGGCGAGGTCGACCCCCGTGAACACCTCGGTCGACCCGTAGGCCTTCGTGAGCCCCTCCGCGGTGAGCGGCACGCGGCCGCACGCGGCGGGCGCGGGGAAGCGCAGGTGCGCGACCTTGTCCGCCGCGCGCTCGGCCTCGAGGCCCTCGAGCATCCGGTCCGCGCGCTTGGCCATGTTCTGCGCGGCGACGGTCTTCGTCGCCTTCGCCCGCATCTTGTCCGCCTGCGCGTGGAGCGCGGCCGCCTTCTTCTCCGCGTTCGCGCGCTCGCGGCGGCGGCGCCGCTCATCGGCCTCGCGCTGACGCAGGTACTGGCGATAGGTCATCGAGTAGATGTCGATGACCTGCCGGTTCGCGTCGAGGAAGAACACCTTGTTGACGACCTCGTCGATGAGCGCGAGGTCGTGCGAGATGATGATGAGTCCGCCCGCGTACGTCTTGAGGTAGTCCCGCAGCCACAGGACGGACTCCGCGTCCAGGTGGTTCGTGGGCTCGTCGAGGATCATCGTGTCCGGCGCCGCGAAGAGGATCCGGGCGAGCTCGACGCGCCGGCGCTGACCGCCGGAGAGCGTGTCGAGCGGCTGCGCCAGCAGCGCCTCGTCGATGCCCAGGTTCGCGGCGATCGAGAACGCCTCGGATTCCGCCGCGTAACCGCCCGCCGCGACGAACTCCGCCTCGACGCGCGGGTACCGGTTGATCGCCTTCTCCATGACAGCCGGGTCCGGCGAGGACATCTGCTCCTCCGCCTTCCGCATCCGGCGGGCCAGGACGTCGAGGTCGCGGGCGCCCAGGATCCGCTCCCGGCCCGTCGACTTCGGATCGCCCGCGCGCGGGTCCTGCGGCAGGTAGCCCACCGTCCCCGAGGTCGTGACGGTGCCCTCGCTGGGCAGCACCTCCGACATGAGGACGCGGGTGAGCGTCGTCTTCCCAGCGCCGTTGCGCCCCACGAGACCCACGCGGTCGCCCGTGTCGACGCGGAACGAGACCCCCGACATGAGAGTGCGGGAGCCCACGGTGATGCCGAGGTCGTGGGCGGAGATCATGAGCGGGCCTCCCAGCCGGTGCGGATGAGGTGGGCGAGCAGGTCCTGCGCGGTGCGCCCGGTCTCCCGGGCCTCGGCGACGATGGCATCGGCCAGGCCAGCCTCGAGCGGGCAGGAGACGACGACGGTGCGCGGAGCCGGGGTCTGCGGGACCTCGGCCGACGGGGTGACCTCAGCCGCCTGCGGGGACTCCCCCTGCGGGGACTCCTCCTGCAGGGACTCCCCGTGCAGCCCGGGTCCGGCGTCGACCGGGCGACCGGCGCGCATCGCCTCGGCGGCCCCGCGGGCGCGGTCGTCGACCGCTTCGTTGAGGGGGTGGCCGGAGTGGCCCTTCACCCACTCGAAGCGGACGCGGTGGCCGGCCTGCTCCCGTGCGGTCATGAGCGCGTCGAGCCGCTCCATCTGGTCGCGGTTGAGGACGTCCTCCTTGTTCGCCTTCTTCCAGCCCTGCAGCTTCCACTTGGGCATCCACTTGGTGATCGAGTTGATGACGTACTTCGAGTCGCACAGGACGTGCAGGTCCGGTTCGTCGCGGGCGGCCGTCAGCAGTTCGATGACCGCCTGCAGCTCGCCGCGGTTGTTCGTCGAGGAGTCCCAGCCGCCCGCGGCCCACCTGTTCTCGTCGATGAACCACGCCCAGCCGGCGGGTCCGGGGTTGCCGAGGGCCGAGCCGTCGACGGCGGCGGTGAGCGTCACAGAGTCTCCGTTCAGGTGTCCGGCACAGCGAGGCTGAGGGACGAGAGGGTGCGAGGGCCACCCCATGCTACCAGTGCGTGCCCTACTCTTCTGTCATGTCCTTCAGACCCGATGCGCAGCTCGACGCGTCACAGGTGTCCCGCGGATCCCGCCGGCGCGGCGGCACGATCGCCGTGGGCGGCGGTGCCGGCGTCCTCGTGCTCGTCGTGGGCGTTCTCCTCTTCGGCCCCGACTTCGCGCTCCAGCAGCTGACGGGTGGCGGCCAGCTGGAGACCGGCACGGTGGGCGAGGACGAGGACCTGGGACAGAAGTGCCGCACCGGCGAGGACGCGAACGCGGACGTCGAATGCCGCGTCGTCGGCACGGTCAACAGCCTGAATGCGTATTGGGCGAACGCGGGCGCCCGCGACCTGGGCGTGGACTACCGCGCCCCGCAGGCGGTCCTCACGAGCGGGACGTGGGAGACCGCGTGCGGGACCGGGACCTCGGCGATGGGGCCGTTCTACTGCTCCGGTGACGAGACCGCGTACTTCGACGTCGACTTCTTCGACGATCTGCGGACGCAGTACGGTGCGGACGCGGGCTCGCTGCCCGAGGAGTACGTCGTCGCCCACGAGTTCGGCCACCACATGCAGAACCTCACCGGCGTGCTGGCCCAGACGCGCGACGGGCGGACCGGACCGCAGTCCAACGCGGTCCGGGCGGAGCTGCAGGCCGACTGCTTCGCAGGGGCGTGGGCCGCGAACGCAGCGACGACCCCGGACCCCGCGACGGGGAGGCCGTTCCTGCAGCCCCTCACCCGCACGGACGTCGAGGCCGCACTGTCCGCCGCCGAGGCGATCGGGGACGACCGCATCCGGGAGACCGCCCAGGGGCGGGTCACGCCGGAGAACTTCACCCACGGCTCCGCGGAGCAGCGGATGGAGTGGTTCGCGACCGGCTACGACGAGGCGACGCCCGCCGCGTGCGACACCTTCAGATATTGAACCCCAGGGCCCGCATCTGCTCGCGGCCGTCCTCCGTGATCTTCTCCGGGCCCCAC